>JAFQEK010000005.1 GCA_017399025.1 Clostridia bacterium | reverse complement strand
TTAGGAGTATCGATCATGTCAAAGTATTATCAGCCGGAAATTGAAACTGCCTCCCGGGAACAGATCCTGGCATGGCAGAACGAGCGCCTCGTCAAGCAGGTGCAGCACGTATGGGACAATGTCCCCTACTACCGCAAAAAAATGGAAGAAAAGGGCGTAACTCCCGATGATATCCAATCCACGGCAGATCTGTATAAGCTTCCTTTTCTGACCAAGGATGACCTGCGCGAAGCGTATCCTTACGGACTGCTCGCAAAGCCGCTTTCCGAATGTGTGCGAATCCAATCCACATCGGGAACCACGGGTAAGCGCGTGGTTGCCTTCTATACCCAGCATGACGTCGATCTTTGGGAAGAATGCTGTGCGCGTGCGATCACAGCCGTAGGCGGCTCCAATGAAGATGTTTGCCAGGTCAGCTACGGCTACGGTCTTTTCACAGGCGGTCCCGGTCTGAACGGCGGCTCTCATAAGGTCGGCTGTCTGACACTTCCCATGTCCTCGGGCAATACCGAGCGTCAGCTCCAGTTTATGACAGACCTCGGAGCAACCATTCTTTGCTGCACCCCCTCTTACGCCGCATATCTTGCCGAAACCATTCACGAAAAGGGCTTGCGCGATCAGATCAAGCTCAAAGCAGGTATTTTCGGCGCGGAAGCATGGAGTGAAAACATGCGCCGCGATATCGAACAGGGACTCGGCATCAAAGCGTACGATATTTACGGTCTGACCGAAATTTCCGGTCCCGGTGTTGCGTTCGAATGCGAAGCGCAAAGCGGTATGCATATCAATGAAGACCATTTCATTGCCGAAATTATCAATCCCGAAACGGGCGAAGTGCTCCCCGAAGGCTCCAAGGGCGAATTGGTATTCACCTGTATCACAAAAGAAGCATTTCCCATGATCCGTTACCGTACGAAGGATATCTGTATCCTCTCCCGCGAAGCCTGCCCCTGCGGAAGAACTCACGTCAAAATGACAAAACCCATGGGACGTTCGGATGATATGCTGATCATCAAGGGTGTCAACGTATTCCCCTCTCAGATCGAGCAGGTGCTTCTCGAACAGGGTTACGCGGCAAACTATCAGCTGATCGTAGACCGTGTCAACCACTCCGATACGCTTGAAGTACGGGTTGAAATGAATGCGGAAACCTTCTCCGACTCTTTGGCAAAGATTGCCGAGATGGAAAAGAAGCTTGTGGAAGCACTCAAATCCATGTTGGGTATTTATGCCAAAGTTACCTTGGTCGCACCGAAAACCATCGCAAGAAGCGAAGGCAAAGCGGTACGTATCATTGATAAACGTAAAATTTAAGAAAGGCACGGTATAACGATATGAACGTCAATCAAATTTCCGTATTTTTGGAAAACCGCACAGGCAAACTTGCCGAAACCACACGCATGCTGGCAAATGAGGGTATTGACATCCGCGCCATCAATATTGCGGAAACCGCCGATTACGGTATTCTCCGTATGATCGTGGACGATGCCGAAAAAGCCGCAAATATTTTGCTGGCCCACGGCTGTATCCTGACTATGACACCCGTTACGGTTGTCGGACTTCTCGATCAACCCGCAAGCCTTGCCAATCTTTTGGATATTCTCACAGCAGGCAGCATTGATATTGAATATATGTATGCGCTTTTCACCCATGTCAAAGGCAAAGCATATATGGTATTCCGTGTTACCGATGATGAAAAGCTTGCAAAATTGCTTTCCTCCAAAGGTATCGCACCCGTAACCAAAGAAGAACTCGGACTGCGATAATTTCATTTCCCAAGCGAACCCTCTATATCATAAATTCCCAAGAAAAAGGAGTGTAAACACCTTGTTTGCACTCCTTTTTCCCATACACCGCCCGCATTTTGCAAATGCGTTTTTAGAAAACGGAACCGGGCGGTCCCAAGCAGATCATTCCAAAATAAAATAACGCGAGTTTGATGGAAAGATCAAGGTTTGTTTGCGGTGCTTGTCTCATGTCATTATGCCGCAAAGCGGCAAAACGTACGGATGAGGTTTTACACGCATAAATTCCCGTTTATCTTTCTATTTTTCATCGAACGCAAATTATTTACACAAACTCATGTAAACGGACGAAAAAATATGGAAAACAACAAAAATTTTATCATCGAAAACGGAATCTTAAAAAAATATATCGGAAAAGAAGAGCATGTGCTCATTCCCGAAGGCGTGCGGGAAATCGGAGAAGAAGCTTTTGCCTATCGGAAAGAAATCAAAACCGTTTCTTTTCCGAAAAGTCTGCAAAAGATCGGCGCGTATGCCTTTCATTGCTGTTACGGATTGGAATGTGTATTGCTCGGAGAAGAAATTTCGGTTTTGCATTGCGGTGCATTTTCCTTTTGTTACGGTATGAAATTTTTAAGGATTCAAGGAAAACACGTAAAAATTTCGGAAGCTGCCTTTGACGGTTGTGTGCAGCTGGAACGGTGTGAAATTGCCTGTGAATTTGAAACGGCAAGAAAAGAAGCCTATTTTCTGCGCAAATGCTTTGCGTTTTACCGTCTTGCCTATGTTTTCTTAAAAGGAGAATGGAAATCTCCGAAATCCTTGTCTGACCGACTGGCACATCTGATCACATTAAAAAACAATCGCCGGGAAATTTTTCGAATTTTGCTGATCGACGCGCAAGCCTCTTTGCTTGACCGTTATCTTTCCATGCTGAAAAACATTCTGCCCGAAGAATTGGATGCGCTGATCGGCAGTACGAACGATGCGGAATGTAAATTGCTTCTGATGGAATATAAAAACAAAAAATTTTCTCCCGAATATTTATGGAAACGGGAACAAATCCAAACGGAAAAAGACTTTGGTTTGCGTGAAAAAACAATTTCGGACTACCGTAAAGATTTTACGATCATCAAAGGTTTCGATTGTTATATCATTACATCCTATAAAGAAAAGAAAAACGAACCCGATGAAAAGGAAGAACAAATCGTTTTCATCCCGGGCAGGATCAAAGGTTTGCCTGTCAAAATTGCGGATTTTGCGTTTTCACATTCACGGATGTCGGGAAACGTCATGATTGAGGAAGGCTGTACGGAAATCGGAGATTATGCGTTTTCGGGAACCAAAGAACTGAAAAGCATTTATATTCCGAACGGAACAAAAATCGGTATGCTTGCATTTTTTGATTGCACACGGCTTACATCCGTACAAATCGGAGAACACGCAACCGTGGGAAAAGCAGTGTTCGGACGTTGCGCTTCTTTGCGCGAATGTATTTTGCCCGAAGAAACACTGTATGTCGGAAATCCGTTTTTCGGCTGTTATAAACTTGCCGATGCCAATGGTTTTGTCATCATAAACGGTATTTTATTTGATTATCTCGGACATAAATCGGAAATTACCGTTCCCGAACACGTAAAAGAAATTGCGCCGCATGCCCTTTCTTCTCCCGTTTATCTGAAAAAAATAAAAATTCCCATGCAAACGAAAATTTCCGAAAAAGCCTTTACCAGCCAATCGGGAACGGAAATTTCCGCTGTATGGGAAAGATATCTCTGAAAAATTCCAAGGGAAGGGCATTTCCTTTTTGATCAGATAAACGGGAATTTATAGCAGAAAGGCGAACGAATTTAAAGGCTCTCTCCGGGCGCTGGCTCCGAAGGAGACTGAGAGGGCAAAAATACACCTCAAAAGCCCTTTCCGTCACGCAAAGCGTGCCACTTCTGACGTTTTGCCACGAAGTGGCATAATGTGCGGAGTGAGAGGCTTTAAAATCATTCGATTTTGTAAACATAAACAATCATTTATATTTCCGACACACAAAAAAGTAAATGCCGTTGCCCTGATGAAATTTAACATACTTCTTGACTTTACGGGAAGAAAAAGGTAAAATAAAAGCAGATAGCACCTCTGCCTGTTTTTATGCCATAGGAAATTGCGCAAAACCGACCTCGCCGTTTGCATTGCTGAGCTGCAAGAAAACCTGCGATAGGCTGAGCACACAGCTTGCAAAGCAAGCCGTTATCCGGCGGGCGTTGACCGCTTTTTTATGCCATAGGAAATTGCGCAAAATCGACCTCGCCGTTTGCATTGTTTCGATACGAGCGAAACTTGGATAGGCGAGCAGCTTGGAGCGGCACTTTGCCGCTTTTATGATTCGGATTCGGCAAAACGGGCAAGAGGTGAGATAAAATTATCATTTTTGAAGGAGATTTTTATCATGTCAGACATTTCTTTGATCGATAAAGCATTGGCAGTCAATACCGCGGTCGGCAGAGACGATCTTACCTGGTATGACCCCACGAAAGAACCTTTTTCCCTGTACGGCGTAAAATATGAGGATGGATTATACCGCCGTATGCCCATGAGCGTTGCGCAGACCGTAAATCCCGGTGTTGCCGATCTTTCGATCAATACAGCGGGCGGACGTCTTTGCTTTGCAACGGATTCGGATTGTGTTGCCATTTCATACCGCCGTCCTTCACTCTGGAAAATGCCCCATATGGCGCTTGCAGGTTCGGCAGGCTTCAATCTTTATATCCGTAAAGAGGGAAAAATCGTTTATTACGGCAGTTTTATTCCCGATTATAAGACCCCCGGGGGATATGATTCCATCGTGAATTTTAATACGCGCGAAATGCGTGAAATCATCATCCATTTTCCGTTGTATTGCGGTGTGAAATCCTTGGAAATCGGTATCCAAAAGGATGGCGCGCTCCAAAAATGGAACGGCTACAAGAGAGAAAAACCGATTGTTTTTTACGGTTCTTCCATCACACAGGGCGCATCCGCAACTACCCCTGCGACAGATTATGTCAGCATACTTTCCAGAAGATTTGATACCGATATTTTGAATCTCGGTTTTTCGGGAAGCGCCAAGGGCGAACAAACGATGATGTCTTACATTGCGGGACTCGATATGAGTGTTTTCGTTTACGATTACGATCACAACGCGCCCACGGTGGAACATCTGAAAGCCACGCATTATGCAGGTTACCGTACCGTACGCGATGCAAAACCCGATCTGCCGATTATTATGTGCAGCCGTCCCGGTTATGGCAGTCTGCGCGACCTTTCCGGCCCTGCGCGCAGAGATGTGATTGCCGAAACGTATGAACGCGCGCTTGCTGAAGGCGACCGTAACGTATATTTCGTGGATGGAAAGAAAGTTTACGCTACGTTCTTTGAAGACGGCTGTACCGTTGACGGTTCCCATCCCACGGACTACGGTTTTTACAGAATGTCGGTGGCTGTCGGCGCCGAATTGGAAAAAATTTTCGGTTAATGCCGATTGGAAGCCTCCATGGCGGAAAGCGCAATATTACCAATGTAACAAACACGCGAAATTCCCATCCCTTCGAAAAATAAATGCCGTTCCCCGAAATTTACGGAGAGCGGCATGATTATTTTCTAAAAAACGTGAGTTCTCCCGCATAAGCGTGAGAGTATTCAGCTCGCCTTACGGTGCCAGCTCTCCCAAAGTGAGAGCCTTTCAGTTCGTTTGCATAAATTTCCGTTTATCGTTCTGTTCTTCATCGAACTTACGTAAAAATATCAAGCAATTCCGAAAGCGAGTCCACGGTGCAATCAGCTTGTGCGGAATCATCCGTAACGGGCATAAGACCGCCGAGTCCCTGACGGATCCGAACGGTATGCATGCCGAGTGCTTTTGCAGGCGCGATATCGTTATCGGGACGGTCGCCGATCATCACAGCGCATTCGGCAGAGCAATTTGCGCGGTTCAGCGCACGGATGAAAAGCTCGGGATTGGGTTTGGAAATTCCTTCTTCTTCCGAAGATAAGATCACGGAAAAATAATCACGGATTCCATATGCGCGCAAGCGGTTTTCCGTTCCCATCGGCTGATTGGCAATGATCCCAAGTCTGTAATGCTCCGAAAGCGCGCGCAGTACGGAGGGCGCATTGGAATAAAGCTTTTCGCCGATGGCATCGTAAGGAACCATGCCCGAAAGTCCGAGCAGTTCACACGCGCCCGCAAAATAGGATTTTCCCATCAGCGCGGCTTTTTTCATTGCGTTTTCCAAATCTTTCTGCGTACAAGCATTGCCGAGTAACGTCTGTTGCTCGGCAGTCAGTTTTGCACGCCTGCGCAGAGATTCCGTTTCATCGGCAAGCGTACCGCCGATATCAAAAAAGAGCCATTGTATGTTTTTCGTGTTCATATGATTTCTCTTTTCAGTAAATTTTTTCCTTCATATTCCGCAAACAGCGGAATATATCACTCGCGCACAGCGCGAATATCACTTTGACGAAGTCAAACTATCACGTTTCGCCGCAGGCGAAATATATCACTGTAATGTCGGCAATTTTAAGTTGACGGCATTGCCCCGGTGTGGGAGCCTCGTTCGCCTTTCTGCCGTAAAATCCCGTTTATTGCTTTATTTTGCTTTTTTCAAAAGAATCCTTACCGTTCCTGCCGTGAGATTTTCAATGGGACCCGACGTGGGATTTTCACTGCGGGAATGACCGAAGAAATCGGAATCGATGGAAATGGGCGAACCGTCAGGATTTTCGTAAGGCGCTTCCGAAATACGGGGAACATCCAATCGTTCGGTATTGACGGGAATCGGATGAAGCTCGGCAAAGCGTTCGTCCAGCGTGAGGGAAAGATAAATGTCGCCGTTTTCGTCTGCTTCGATTTTGGCAAAGCTTTGCGTTTCGCAGGAAACGGAGGTGTGGTCTCTGTCGTAGGGAGGCACGCCGTCGCCGTAATAATTGTGCGCGGTATAGAACGGCTGGGGAACCGAACCGAATTGAAGAGCATCGCATCTTCCGAATTTTTCCCATACGGTTTGGATATATTCTTCCAGAGAATCGGGCGAACCGTTGAACATGGAAAGACCCGTACGGAACCGTCTGTTTTCGGCTTTTTGCGTATTCAGGAAAATATTGTTATAAAAACGGTCGTCGCCGCCGTAAACGAGAGAGCAGCCCATCATTTCCGTGGAATGGGGCAAATGATACGGCGTGGAACGGTCAAGCACAGGATAATGGAACATACCGCCCATAAAAAGATTATGAACGTACGCACCGCCCTGCGCCGCATTCTGGAAATTTTGTTCGGAGCCGAAAATATTGTTATCCACCAAATGCGGTCCGTGTGTAACCTCCCATTTCATATCAATACCGTTATCATGGAAAAGATTACAGCTGAGTCTTGCGCCCTGTGCCTGCCAGTCGAACCATACCCCCATCAGACAGTGATGGATATGATTGTGATGAATCTGCGTATCAATCAGCGCATGCAATTTGATTGCGCCCACCTCGTGTCCCCAAAATTCGCCTTTGTCGGCAATATGATAAATTTCATTGCCGTAAATTTCGGAATAAGAACCGCCGAGATGCCCAACGATACCATTCTGACCGCAATGATAAATAATATTATTGCGGATGATATGCGAACCGATCGTTTCACGGCTCCAACCCAATCTCGTTGCGGCAAGCATGGCTTCGTACTGATAATGGTAACCTGCTTTTCTGTGATATTTGGAATAAAGATGATGTCCTGTGGAAAGCTCCTTGCCAACGCTGACCGCACAGCAACGGGAATCATGCAAAATATTGTTTTCAATGATCCAACCGCGTGCCCAATGTACGCCGAGCATACCGATCTGATGGGAAGTGGGCGGCGCCCAAGGTGTTGCGGCATGCGCCATTTCAAAACCGCGTACGGTGATATAATTCATCCCCGTTTTTTCGGGATAGAAGCAGGTCTGTCTGACGTTGATCTCCATGCAGGCGGTGTTTGGATTTCTGCCGTCCAGATGAACGAAGACCGTCGTTTTTTCTTCATCGCAGACGGCATACCACGTCATTTCCTTTTCACGCAGTTCTTCTTCGTGCGAAGCTTCCCACAAAGCTTCTTCATTGATATAAACCATGCCCGTGTGCTTGGGATAATCCAAAGGACGCGCCAGCCAATCGCCGTCCAGAACGTCCGTAAAGGGATTGAAATTGCCAAACAGGGTATTGGAAACCTCCGCTTTCCAGAGTCCGTCCGTTTCTTCCCAGTTTTCAAGGATTTCCGAGCCCTTGATGACGGCGCGTTCTCCCTCGGCTGCCATATAGGTAATCCGTCCCGCTTCGTTTCTTGCGCCGTGAGAGGGAGAAACGCTTTCTCTGTAAACGCCTTCATGAACGATAACCGTATCGCCCTCATCGGCAAGAGACGCTGCTTTTGAAATGGTAAGGAACGGAAATTCCTCCGTTCCCCTGTTAGAATCGTTTCCTGTTTTGGAAACGTGATAAATGTTTGACATAAAAAGCTCCTTTTTATTATGGTTTATATTTGTTTTTCTACGGCATGGAACCGTTCTGTTCGTTCCGAAATATGGATGAACGTTTGAAACGGCAGCAAGCCACCGCCCTATAACGAACGGATATCAATACGTTAAATTCTGATTTATCTTAACGCGAATTCGATGAAGAACAGAACGGTAAACGGGAATTGAGCGAAATCATTCCCTTGTGCTGTCATCCTGAGCACAGAGAGCGTATGGCTGTCTGTTATGTCGAAGGGATCTCATTATCGTTTGCACACAGACAGAGCGAGATTCTTCGGCACACCTTCTTCCGTCTTCTCGGATCAAGCCGCAAGAACGGAAAAAATCAAATCCGCAAGGAACACGGCAACACAGCCCGTTATGGCAACGACCGTGAGATTTTTCGTTTTGAGCGAAACGAGAACGGCGGCTAAAAGACCGACAGCGGCGGCAGGGACGTTTCCTCCCGTGGCGTAAAGCGCCGAGGGAAAGGTCATGGCGGCAAGGACGGTATATGGGATATAATGTAAAAATGAGTTGATGAACGGATTTTTAATCTTTTTGCGCATAAGTGCAAACGGAACGGCGCGAATCAGATACGTGGAGCCCGACATGATGAGCAGATAAAGGAAAAATTCGCTGTTATTCATCGGTATTTTCCTCCTCTTCGGGTTTTTTCGGGAACAAAAGCGCACCGATCACAGCAGCGGCAACTGCGCATACGGTCATGGAGATCCCCGAGGAAATACGGTTCAGAACGGGAAAATAATAAAACACCGTACTGAGCAGAACACTGCATAAAACGGGAACCGCGAGCGATTTTTCCTCTCTGACTTGCGGAATGACGATGGCAACAAACATGGCGTAAATGGCAATGCAAAGCGCGCTCATCACGCGTTCAGGTAAAATATCGCCGAGCAATGCGCCGAGAAGCGTACCGATCGTCCAACCGAAAAAGGGCGCGGCAGTCAGACCGAAGAAAAAACTGCGCGAAACGCTTTTTTCCGTACTTGCCACGGCAAAAATTTCATCGGTCATGAAAAAGCCGAGCAACCATCGGTAAATGCCTTTGAATCCGGAATCCGTTTTTTGGGAAAGACATACGGACATGAAAGAATAACGGACGTTGATGGTCATCTGCGAAATCAGCATTTCCATATACTGCCCCGGAATACACATGGTATGAAATCCCGAAAGCTGTCCTGCCGAGGTCAGCGTGAGCATGGAAACGACCACCGCTTGCCAAACGTGAAAGCCGAG
Source organism: Clostridia bacterium (assembly GCA_017399025.1). Lineage (GTDB taxonomy): Bacteria > Bacillota > Clostridia > Oscillospirales > CAG-272 > QALR01. The sequence goes on along the minus strand of JAFQEK010000005.1, from coordinate 9,869 downwards.
TGATACGGCAAGGATTCCGAGACCGAACGAAACGGAAAGATAACCGATACCGATCGGCACGCCTGCTTTCAATCCTCTGATATACGATTGCATCATGAAATCAATTTTCTCCCATGTCCTTGACAACGCGCTTCAGCATGGAACGGATGGGCAGATGATACGGACATCTCGTTTCGCAAACGCCGCATTCCACGCAAGCGGAAGCATTGACTTTCAGAGCGGCGTAACGCGCTTTTGCCCAATCGGAAAGACCGTATTTACGCAGATAATTGGCAATCTGGAAATTGGACGGAATATCAATGCCTTTTGTGCAGGGCGCGCAATAACCGCAGCGGCGGCAGAAATTTTCTCCGAGCTCGGAAACGATTTTTTCACAGCGAAGCTTATCCTGCTCCGTGAGCTTACCTGCATCGCAAGCTGCTGCATTCTGATAAACCTCCCTTGACTCGCCCATACCGGGAATCACAACGGTGCAATCGGGATTGGAAAGAATATATTTCAGCGCGAGCGTGGCGTCGTCAATATTACCGCCCGCAAGAGGCTTCATGGCAATGAAACCGATATTTTTTTCCGTACATTTTGCCATGAGAGAAACACCTTGGTTTTCCACAATGTTGTATGGAAACATCACGGTTTCGATTTTATCCTCAAATTCGGTGATCAGACGTTCAAAGGCTTCGGGCGCATGTGCGGTCGCGCCGATGTGATGAATCTTTCCTGCTTCCTTGGCTTCCGAAAGCGCGCGGTACGCGCCGTTTTCACCGAAGCAGAGCGCAAATTCATCTTCGTTACGGATGTTATGTATCTGATAGAGATCGATGTAATCGGTTCTGAGATTTTGCAGACTTTTTTCAATATCCGCTTTCATGCCTGCATAATCACGCGACATGGATTTCGTGGCAATCACAAATTTTTCTCTTCTGCCTTCCAATGCCGCGCCGAGATATTCCTCCGAAACGGTATAGGCGCGCGCGGTATCAATATAATTGATTCCCGTTTCTTCGCATGCGTCCAACACGCTTTTTACACCCGCAATATCGGTTTTCTGGATCGGAATACCGCCCAGACCGACTGCGGAAATTTTCAGATTTGTTTTTCCGAGGGTGGTGTATTTCATAAAAATTTTTTCCTTTTTTTCATGTTCGTTATAAATTTTTGTTTATGGGAACGGATGATGATTTGTCTGTTTGGAAAATTTTAAGATAATCGTAGGGCGGGCTCCCTTCGAAATATAGATTAAATTCTGAAACGGAGACGGCAAGCCGCCGCGCTGCGACACGGTTTGAATTTTAAGTTCCTGCAAAAAATCAATAACCGAATTTACCCGTCATGCTGTCATCGTTTTCAATCCAATCGGCAACGGTATAAACGGTATATTCCGTTTCATTTTCGCGGACGATGACTTCTTCGATGCCTGCGTTGATTACGAGTCGTTTACACATCATACAGGAACACACACCGCCCGCAATGGAATCCGTTTTGGGATCGCGGCATGCCATATAAAGGGTAGAACCGAGCATTTTATCACGGTCAGCGGCAATGATGGCATTGGCTTCCGCATGAACGGATCTGCACATTTCATAGCGTTCTCCTCTCGGAATACCCAAGGCATCGCGCATACAGTAATTGATATCCGAACAGTTTTTTCTGCCGCGGGGCGCGCCGTTATAGCCTGTGGAAATAATCACGTCGTTTTTTACGATGATTGCGCCGTAATGCTTTCTCAGACAGGTGCTTCTTTTGGATACGGTTTCCGCAATATCCAGGTAATAATTGATTTTATCGGGTCTTTCCATATAGGTAATCTACTTTATATAAGTGGTTGATTTTTTTTTTTCCTGTTACAGTATACCGAAAAAATGGGAGAAAATCAATATGAATTTCATTTTTTTCCCATTTGCTCTTGACTTTTTCGGAAAATTCGGTAATATGTGATTGTCGGAACCGCGCACACCGTATGTTTTTGAAATGTCCGTATGAAACAAAAACACTCTGCGGCTGTGCGGACAGATGAAATAAAATTTATACAGAAACAAATCAAGGAGGTATTTTATTATGTTGGCAAAAACACCCCCGATGGGATGGAATTCCTGGAACACGTTCGGCGAAAACATCAGCGACGCGTTGATCCGCGAAACTGCCGATGCCATGGTTGAAAGCGGTTTGCTTGCCGCCGGTTACGAATATCTGGTCATTGATGACTGTTGGAGTCTGCGCAAGCGCGATGAAAACGGTTCTCTCGTCGCAGATCCAAAAAAATTCCCGAACGGTATGAAAGCAGTTGCGGATTATGTCCACAGCAAGGGCTTGAAATTCGGTATGTATTCCTGTTGCGGGGTCAAAACCTGCGCCGGTTATCCCGGAAGCTGGGGACATGAATTTGACGATGCAAAATTTTTTGCGGATGTCGGCATTGATTTTCTGAAATACGATAATTGCTACCATCCCTCCATGCCGAGCCATCTTTCATATAACCGTATGGCAATGGCTCTGCGCGCACAGGACAGAGATATTCTATTTTCCGCATGCAACTGGGGAAATGCGCATGTCGAAACATGGGCGCGCGCCTGCGGTGTGGATATGTACCGTTCCACAGGCGATATTTTCGATTCCTTTGCTTCCGTACGCAAGCTTTCCGAAAGTCAGAAAGAAAAGCTCGCGTATTCCTCCGCAGGCTGTTTCAATGATATTGATATGCTGATTGTCGGTATGAAAGGAAAAGGACACGTCGGCGGCGATCTTGGCTATACCGGCTGTACGGATGCCCAGTATCGCTATCATTTCGCACTCTGGTGTATGATGATGTCTCCGCTCATGATCGGCTGCGATGTCCGTCATATGGATGAAGAAACAGCAAATCTGCTAAAACACCGCGGTCTGATTGCACTCAATCAGGATCCCGATACCCGTCCTCCTCTCTTTATCAGTGAAAATACGGGACATAAAGAAGCACTTCTGACATTCCGCCATCTTTCCGAAAATCGTTTTGCGTTCGGCTTCTTCAATCCCTATGAAACCGATAAAACATTTATGATTCCGTATTACGAAATCGGTCTTGATCCTCTGTGCGGTTACGGCTTTGATATAACCGATACCTTGACAGGCGAACATCTCGGCGTGAAAAAAGAATATCTGGAAGCGCGTGTTCCCGCAGGCGATTGCAGAATCTTTACGGGAACGATTGTCAAAGTAAGATAATGTGAGTTCGATGGAACGATCCATGATTGTTTGCGGCTTCTGAAATCGAATGATACGGAAAGCCTCTCACCCCCGCACATTATGCCACTTCGCGGCAAAACGTTAGAGGCGGCAACCGCAGGTTGACGGAGAGGGCTTTGTTACTCAGTTCAGCTCACGCTGCCTGTTCTCCCCGCATGAATGCTGACACGAAAAGCATTTCGTGTGCAAAATGTAAAGTGGGAGCCTCGTTCGCCTTTCTGCTGTAAATTCAGTTTACCATTCTATTCTTCATCGAACCCGCGTTAAAATAATGTGGGAAATATCCCTCGGAAAAAGGACTGATTTTTATCGAAACCTGTAAACAATGTCATAAACCGTTGAAAAGCGATGAAATAGCAATTTACCGCCGTCTGATTCACAGAGAAGCCGAAGAATTTCTGTGTAAAGAATGTCTTGCACGTTTTCTCGGTGTTCCCACGGAGGTCATTGACGCAAGAATTGCTTATTTCAAAAAAATCGGCTGTACGCTTTTCTGAAGCTTTCCGGGTGCGCTTGCAAAGCCATCCGGATTTTTCATGCCATAGGAAATTGCGCAAAATCGACCTCGCCGTTTGCATTGCTGAGCTACAAGAAAACCTGCGATAGGCTGAGCACACAGCTTGCAAAGCAAGCCGTTATCCAGCGGGCGTTGCCCGCTTTTTCAAATGCTCGGAAATTGCTCAAATTCCTTGCGTATTCACAAATCGGAAACAAAAATTTTACGGAAAAGCCATGAAACAGGAAAAAACTACAAGAAAAAGAATTGCATATTTCCGAAAAATGTGGTATAATATATAATAAATCAGAATTTCGGACACAAACGGAAAATGAATTTTTTCGTCTGTCCGAAAAAATTTATGATAAAAAGGAGTATATATCATGTTCTTGGGTGATTATTTTATTTTTCTGATTGCTTTACTTGCCTGCATGATTTTTTCCTTGGTTGCAAGTGCAAAGGTAAAATCCGCATTCGGTAAGTATGACAAAAAAACCTGCGTTTCCGGTATGACGGGTTATGATACGGCGCAGCGTTTGATGAGAGCAAACGGTGTTTACGATATCGGTATCGGTAAAACAGGCGGTACCTTGACCGATCATTACCATCCCACGAAAAAAATCGTAAATCTTTCTGACAGCACGTATGCAAGCAATTCCGTTGCCGCCGTTGCCGTAGCCGCTCACGAAATCGGACATGTTATGCAGAAAAAAGACGGTTATTGGCTGTATAATCTGCGTACGGCAGTGGTACCCGTTGCCAATTTCGGTTCTTTCCTTGCCATGCCTCTCGTTCTGATCGGACTTCTTCTTGATTATTTGGTTGCCGCGACAGCAGATTCCGGCATTGGTTTTTATCTTGCCATGATCGGCGTTGCCCTGTACGGTGCTTCGTTTGTGTTTGCGCTCGTTACGCTTCCTGTGGAATTGGATGCCAGCAGACGCGCAAAACAAATGCTCGTTGCTTCCCGTATTCTCAAAGAAGATGAGCTTCCCGCAGCGACAGAGGTTCTTTCTGCGGCTGCCATGACCTATCTTGCTTCTCTTCTGACTTCGCTTGTTTATTTCCTGCGTTTCCTTTTTTACGTTCTTACCCTGTTCGGCAGAAGAGACTGATTTTTTGAACCAAAGGAGCGTTTTTTATGGAACCGAAAGATTATATCGTTACAAAAATCGAAGGCGAATATGCCTATCTCCGTGAAGAAAACGGAAGCGAAGAAGAAATTTTTATCGCGCTGTTTTTATTGCCGAGCGGTGTGGACGTGGGAACACGTCTGCATTACGAATGGCTGACTTATACCATCATTGCATAATCCAAAAGGAGACCTTTTTATGAACCGCATACCATCCATGGAAGATTTCGAAAAGAAAATCAAACGTATTCTCATCACACCCGAAGAAATTCGGGAAGCTATCCGTAAAGCGGGCGAAGATATCAGCCGTTTGTACGATGGCAATCCGATTTTGCTCGTCGGTATCCTGAAAGGTTCTTTCGTTTTTCTCTCTGATCTTTGCCGTGCCGTTACCGCGCCTTGCGAAATCGGTTTTATGTGCGCAAAAAGCTATTATAACGGAACGGTATCTTCGGGTGAAGTGAAAATTACGATGGATCTCGAACAGGATATCAGCCGCTATCATGTCGTAATTGCGGAAGACATCGTGGATACGGGCAGAACGCTCAAAGACGTGGTCGCATTGCTGAAAAAACGCAATCCTCTTTCTTTGCAGGTCGTAACGCTTCTCGATAAACCCGACCGCAGACTGGTGGATTTCAAAGCAGACGTTTCACTTTTCACCATTCCCGATCATTTTGTTATCGGTTACGGTCTGGACTGCGCCGAATATTTCCGTAATTTGCCTTACATAGCGGAATATAATACCGAAGCATAATACTTTACGGCTCATGCCGTCATTCCTGAAATGGAATCAAAAGCAGGAACAGAAAGATTTTTCCTTTTTGTCCCTGCTTTTTTGTTCCATAGGAAATTACGCAAAATCATGTTGAGGAATGTGTGAACTTCTACAAAATTGTACATCTGATTTTTTGTGTTGCTTCGCTACCCATGCGCCAATGATATACAGACTTTTTACGAAAAATTGAGGGGAAGGGCTCGCGGCGCGTAGATTCCAAAGATTAGAGATTTTAATCTTAACTAACTTTGAGCCTTCAGCCCTTCCCCTGCTGTACATGAAAAGTCTGTTTTAAGGTTCTGCGATGGGGAAGGTGGATTGCCGCAGGCAAGACGGATGAGGTATTGCACTTCGGGAGAGTGTCGAGGAACGAGGCAGACTACGCTCAGGATGACACGCACAGGGGAAATCAAACGATCTTTAATCCCCGCAAAGCAAAGTAAACCGTTTTTTTTCGGCTTGAATGACCCCTTCTTTTTTCAATTTACCGATTTCGGAAGAAAGACCGCTGCGTTCCACTTCCAGAAAATCGGCAAGCTCCTGGCGGTCAAAAGGAATTTCAAACGACAGGGAATTGGCTTTTTTTGCTTGCAAATGCAGATACGCCATCAATTTTTCTCTTGTGGTACGTTTGGAAGTGATTTCGATACGCTGATGGAAAAAGATTGTTTTCAGGGCAAGATCTTTCATCAGATTAAAAATCAATTGCTGATGAAATCCGCAATTATTGCTGCATGTATGCAGAATATGTGAGCAGTTGATGAGCATAATCTCTCCCGGTTCGTTCACAATCACACTGACAGGCAAAGCGGAAACCTCTGCACAGGCAAAGGCTTCCGCAAAAACCTCGGAAGCCGTAACTTCTCCGAGAATGCTTCTGTTTCCGTCAAAATCCACCTGTATGATCTGTACAGACCCCGAAAGCACGATACCGATATATTTTGCAGGCGAACCTTCCTGAAAAACCGTATATTTTTTATCAAAATATTCCGTCTTTGCACCCAGACAAACAAGCATGCGGAGCAAATCTTCCTCCTCGATATCCGAAAACAGAGGACATTTTTTTAAGACATGTAAATATTTTTTCAAAATTTTCTCCTTTTGTTGAAATTTCAACAGATATTTTATCTTTATTATACTATAATAAGAATATAAAATCAAGTAAGATGACCGATTTCATCGGGGGATTGAACAAAGCACGGCAAACCGGGTTTCCGTAAACGGAAAAATCGATATCTATATCACATAACGTAAAAGAAAAACGACCATATTAATATTAAATTTTTTGGAGGAATCACATGAAAATCACAAACGATATTTATTACGTCGGTGTCAATGACAGACAAATCGACCTTTTTGAAGGTCAATACCGTGTACCGAACGGCATGTCCTATAACTCTTATATCATTGCGGATGAAAAAATCGCCGTTATGGATACCGTGGACGCGAATTTCACGCATGAATGGCTCGATAATATTCAGAACGTGCTTGGCGGCAAAGCACCCGATTATCTGATCGTTCAGCATATGGAGCCCGACCATTCCGCAAACATTTTCAATTTCATGAAAGCATATCCGAACGCAACCGTGGTTGCTTCCGATAAAGCGTTCGTTATGATGAAAAACTTTTTCGGAACGGATTTCTCCGAAAATCGTCTGGTTGTCAAGGAGGGAAGCACGCTTTCTCTCGGTACACATACGCTGACATTCGTAACCGCGCCGATGGTGCACTGGCCCGAGGTTATCGTAACGTATGACAGCAAGGATAAAGTTCTTTTCTCTGCGGACGGCTTCGGTAAATTCGGTGCGCTTGATGCCGATGAACCCTGGGCACCCGAAGCAAGACGTTATTATATCGGAATCGTAGGTAAATACGGCGTACAGGTACAGGCACTCCTGAAAAAAGCAGCAACGCTTGATATTGCAAAAATCTGTCCGCTCCACGGACCCGTTCTCGAAGAAAATCTCGGTTATTATCTCGGTTTGTATCAGACTTGGGCCACATATCAACCCGAAGAAGACGGTATTGTGATCGCATATACCTCCGTTTACGGAAATACCAAGAAAGCCGTTCTTTCCTTTGCCGAAAAATGCAAAGCTTCCGGCTGTCCCAACGTAACGGTTTATGACCTTGCGCGCTGCGATATGTCCGAAGCCGTTGCCGATGCCTTCCGTTACCGTAAGCTCGTTCTCGCAACCACCACGTATAACGCAGGTATTTTCCCGTTCATGCGTGAATTTATCGATCACCTGATCGAACATAATTTCCAGAACCGTACCGTCGCCCTGATCGGAAACGGAAGCTGGGCGCCTCTTGCTTCCAAGGTGATGAAATCCATGCTTGAAAAATGCAAAAATATCACCTTTGCGGAAAACGAAGTGAAAATTTATTCCGCTCTGAGCGAGGCTTCCAAACAGCAGATCGAAGACCTCGTTGCCGAGCTTTGCAAGGAATACCTGGAAAGCCGCGATGAAACCGCAAATAAAAACGATCTGAAAGCGCTTTTCAATATCGGCTACGGTCTGTATGTGGTAACGTCCAATGACGGCAAAAAAGATAACGGTCTGATCGTCAATACGGTTTCTCAGGTTACCAGTACTCCCAACCGCATTGCCGTTGCCATCAATAAGAGCAATTATTCCCATCACGTTATCAAACAGACGGGGATGATGAATGTCAACTGCCTGACAACGGAAGCGCCTTTCAAGGTATTTGAAGCGTTTGGTTTCGTCAGCGGAAGAAATACCGATAAATTCAAGGATTGCAAACCGCTGCGTTCCGATAACGGTCTGGTGTTCCTCCCCCGTTATATCAATGCGTTTATGTCTCTCAAAGTGGAACAGTACGTGGATCTCGATACACACGGTATGTTCATTTGCTCCGTTACCGAAGCAAGAGTGCTTTCGGACCGTGAAACCATGACGTATACCTATTATCAGAATCACGTCAAACCCAAACCCGAAACCGCAGGCAAAAAAGGCTACGTCTGCAAAATCTGCGGCTATGTCTATGAGGGCGATCCGCTTCCCGATGATTTCATCTGTCCGCTCTGCAAACATCCCGCTTCCGATTTTGAACCCATTGCTTAAATGATTTTTTTGAATTGCAACCGTAAGGTTGCAATTCGCTTGTCTTACGTATCCGTAAACGGGAATTCAGCGTGTTGATATCCGCCATACGATCCTATCAAAATTTTTCAAATGGACAAATCTTCATCCGTTCCCGTAAAGAAAATTTATAAAATACTTACATAAAGAAAGGAACTGTCATGGAACTTGTTTTGCTGGCCGCATTGGGTGTGGGAGGCGCAACGGTATTCGGCGCGCTGATCGGATTTTTATTCCGAAAAATTTCCCATACCTTTTCGGATATCGTTTTATCGTTCGCGGCAGGTGTTATGCTGTCCGCGGCTGTGGTGGGACTCATTCTGCCGTCTTTGGAATACGGAGGGAAGTATGGGATACTCGTTACCGTAGCAGGAATTTTTGCAGGCGCGGTCTTTTTGAATTTTGTTGACCGTCTGGTTCCGCATTTGCATAAATTGGCAGGCGCGGATACGGAAAAGCATGCAAAAAGCAATCTCAGCAAAGTGCTTTTGTTCGTCAGCGCGATAGCCATTCATAATCTGCCCGAGGGAATTGCCGCAGGTGTCGGCTTCGGTTCGGGCGATACTTCGCAAGCGTTGCTGATTGCGGGCGGTATTGCTCTGCAAAATATTCCCGAGGGTATGGTCATCATCGGTCCCATGCTTGCCGCAGGCGTAAAGCCGGGAAGAACCTTTGTGCTTGCCATGATGACGGGCGTTGTTGAGGTTATCGGTACGCTGATCGGATATTTTTTCGGTATGGCTTCCGTCATTCTGCCATTTGCCCTTGCATTTGCGGGCGGCACTATGCTCTATGTCATCAGCGATGAAATGATTCCCGAAACCCATGCCCACGGTCATGAACGCGGCGCAACGTACGCCTTGCTCGTTGGCTTTTGCGTGATGCTGATCACGGACGTTTTATTGGGAGGATAAGCCGAATCGAAAGCTTCATATTCATACTTTTTCTTTATTTGAAAGAAAAAAGGACGGAGAAAATTACATTCTCTGTCCTTTATTTATGTTTGCTGTTTTCAGATAAACCGCGGAAATCTTAACCCAATATGCTTTCGATATCCAGATATTGTTCTACTTCTTCCGAAAGTTCGAACGGATTATAAGTAAATTGATATGCAAAATCATAAATGTCTTTATCTCC
>JAFQEK010000004.1 GCA_017399025.1 Clostridia bacterium | reverse complement strand
CATATAAATTGTCCGCTTTTTCTAGCATTTCGAGCAAGTTCTGTTCCTGAATCACAAGACTTTCAATCTGCGCATGAATTCCGTAATAGCTTTCCGTAATATCTTCCGTTGTCAAATCAGAGGTGATGACATTACAACGATCCGAAATCAATGCAACATAACTGTCTGCGGATTGTGACGGAACACGGACCGTGTAACGGGCAGATTGAGACGAAGTTTGGTTATTTGCGATACTGTTACCCGAAACAGAAGAATTGGCAATATAGCCGCCAAGTTTTTCTGCTTCGTAAGCAATAAACGTACAATCTTCACGGAAATGTTTTGTTTCCAATTTCAGATTATAGGTCTTAATGATTTTTCGAGCATCTTCAATTTCCGATTCGTCTTTGGCAGTACCCTCATTCAAATTATTTTCGGCATTGTTTGATGAGGAATTGTTGTTTGAGGGAGTGTTTTCCGCATAACCTTTATCACTATTGGAACAGGAGGTAAAGAGTAAGAGCGACAAACACAGAATCAAAAGAATTGAGACAATTTTTTTCATATGAAACACCATCCTTTCTAAAATAAAATTTATCTTTATATAGTATAAGTCGGATTTCATGTGAAAAGGTTTTGAAAAACCAATTTATTTTTTGTATTTTGTAAGAGAAGCTTCTACTGAAGCGAGTTTGTCGGCATAACCGATCTTTTTATTTTTCTCACCTTCGATAACAGCTGCGGGAGCTTTTGCAACAAAACCTTTATTGGCAAGTTTTTTATCGATGCGCTCAATTTCGGAAATGAGTTTTTTCTTTTCTGCTTCCAAACGTGCAATTTCTTTTTCAAAGTCAACAATTTCAGCCAAAGGAATATATATAATCGCTTTATCAGAAATGATTTGAATGCAACTGTCATCATGGAATGTTTCAGGATATTCAACGGAAGCGGCGCCGGCAAGCTTTTCAAAGAAAGCAGAAACAGCGGGACTGAATGTTTCTTTATCCGGAGAAACAATAATAACTTTTGCTTTTTTGGAAGGCGGAACGTTCATTTCTGCACGGCGATTGCGGATTTGACGGATTGCTGTAATCAAAAGCTCCATCGAAGCTTCTTCTTTTTCAAAAACCAATGCTTCGTTATAAACAGGATATGGAGCAATCACGATACTCTCTCCATCATGAGGCAATGCCTGCCAGATAGTTTCTGTAATGAAAGGCATAAATGGATGCAAAAGTTCCATAGCGCTTCTGAGAACATATGCAAGAACGCGGCATGCATTTTCGCAATCTTCCGTTCCTTTTGCGAAAAGTCGGGGTTTGATTACTTCGATATACCAGTCGCAAAGAATGTTCCAAAGGAAATCGTAGATTTTGGCAAGAGCAATACCAAGTTCATATTTATCGAGATTTTCGGATACATCTGCTGCGAGTGTATTGAATTTGGAAAGAATCCATTTATCTTCAATATGGAGTTTATCGGTTGCGGGAAGTGCGGTATCTTCCAGACTGTCGGGAAGATTCATCAGCGCGAAACGGGATGCATTCCAGATTTTGTTTGTGAAATTACGCGCCGCTTCGATTTTTTCGGGAGAGAAACGCATATCATTACCGGGGGAGTTACCTGTCAGGAGTGCAAAACGAAGCGCATCGGCACCGCAGGTATCAATGATTTCCAACGGATCGATACCGTTGCCCAAGGATTTAGACATTTTTCTGCCTTCCGCATCGCGTACAAGTCCGTGAATGAAAACATTGGAGAATGGTTTTTCTTTCATGTTTTCCATACCCATTGTAATCATACGGGAAACCCAGAAAGAAATGATATCGTAACCTGTAACAAGAGTAGCTGTTGGATAGAAGAAATCGAGATCATCGGTTTTTTCGGGCCATCCGAGAGTGGAAAACGGCCAAAGTGCAGACGAAAACCAGGTATCAAGAACATCCTCTTCCTGACGGATATGTGTGCTGCCGCATTTCGGACAAACGGTAATATCGGTTTCGGAAACACTGATCTCACCGCAATCATCGCAGTAGAATGCGGGAATACGATGTCCCCACCAAAGCTGACGGGAGATACACCAGTCGCGGATACCATACATCCAGTTAAGATACGTCTTGGAGAAGCGATCGGGAATGAAACGAATTTCTCCTTCTTCTACAACACGGATAGCTTCTTTTGCAAGGGGTTCCATCTTAACATACCATTGGCGGGAAGCAATCGGTTCAAGCGCGGTTCCGCAACGGTGGCAATGACCAACGTTATGCTTGCAGGTTTCAACTTTAACAAGGTATCCCTGTTCTGCCAGATCGTCAACGATTGCTTTTCTGGCTTCATAGCGATCCATACCGTCATATTTATAACCACCGCAAATTTTTGCTTTTTCATTGATAACGGAGATCATTTTAAGATCATGGCGTTTTCCGACTTCGAAGTCATTCGGGTCGTGACAAGGGGTGATCTTAACGCAACCGGTTCCGAAATCTTTTTCTACGTATTCATCTGCAACGACAGGGATTTCTCTGCCAACGAGAGGAAGAATCAATGTTTTTCCAACGAGATGCGCATAACGCTCGTCTTCGGGGTGGACGGCAACGGCGGTATCCCCCAACATGGTTTCGGGACGTGTGGTGGCAACAATGACATATTCATCGCTGTCTTTTACAGGATAACGGAGATGCCAAAAGGAACCGTCTTTTTCTTTGTATTCCACCTCGGCATCAGAAAGTGCGGTTGCACATTTCGGACAGAAGTTACTAATTCGGAATCCGCGATAAATGAGCCCTTTATTATAAAGTTCAACGAAGTTTTTGCGGACGGCTTTGGAAAGTGTTTCGTCCATTGTGAAATGTTCTCTGGACCAATCGCAGGAAGAACCGAGAGCTTTGAGCTGTTCTATAATGCGATGTCCGTATTTGTACTTCCAGTCCCATACGAGCTCGGTGAATTTTTCACGTCCAAGATCATGGCGGGAAATTCCCTGTTCCTTACGGAGATTTTCTTCTACTTTGATCTGTGTTGCAATTCCAGCATGGTCGGTTCCGGGAACCCAAAGCGTACAATAACCGCTCATGCGTTTGAAACGAATGATGGTATCCTGCAGGGTTTCGTCCAGGGCATGTCCCATATGAAGTTGTCCCGTTACATTCGGAGGAGGAATTACAATGGTGAAAGGTTTTTTGTTCTTATCAATTTCGGGAGTGAAATAACCTGCATCGCACCACTTTTGATAGAGCGGTTTTTCGATTTCACTCGGATTATAGGATTTTTCGAGTTCTTTTTTCATATTCAATCATCCTTTATTGTTTCAGAAAAATTTTAATAAAAGCAGTATATCACAATTATAAAAAAATTGCAAGTTTTTTTGTGAAAGTTTTATGAATTTTTATCTTGCAGCGCATTGCAAACAGAGCCTTTGGGAATGGAGAAAGATATTGCTTTCGGCACAATTTCAATCACAACCTTTCTAATCGGCGAAATTTCGCCGTCTCCGCAAACACCGATGATTTCTTTGGATTCAATCACAACCTTTTTACATTTTTGATAACGAAGGAAAGGATATTTGCTGTTTCTGTTTTCATCAACATGTAATCCTGCTTTATATTTTGAAATGATTTTGATAAATTTCGATCTGGAAACGCGGTCAACAAGGCAAAGATCCATATAGCCGTCATTCACTTTTGCAAGAGGGGCGGCTTTGAAACCGTTTCCGTAATAAAGTGCATTTGCCATGGCACAGAGCATAAAATCCTTTTCGATCAGTTCGTTGTCGTCAATCAAAACCTTGAAATTTTTTCCAAGTGGCTTTGTAAAGGTATCGGCAATCCCCATAATATACGCAAGTTTTGAAGGAACGAGAGATTTGCGTTTGATTTCCGAAACCTTTTGTACGACATCGCAGTCAAATCCGATATTAACGATGTTGAGGCTATATTTATTATTATATTTCAAAAGATCCATCTGTTCAGCAATTCCGAGAATTTGTCTTTTCACATCGGAAAAATATTCTGGATTCTGAAATGTTTTGATGAAATCATTTCCCGTGCCTGCGGGAATTACCGTAATTTCGGCATTATCGTAACCCACCGCTCCATTCAGAACCTCAAACAAAGTTCCGTCACCGCCGCATGCATAAAAACGCATTTTTGTGTTTGGAAACGCTTTGCATTTTTCGGACACGAATTTCGTTCCGTCTCCAATGGTTTTTGTGTGATAAATTTCGTATTTCACTTCAAGTTCTTCACAAGCGTAAGTGATGGCAGAAAGCATAGCGGGGAGATTTTTTCCTTTTCCAGCAGCAGGATTGACAACGAAGATGTGTTTCATGGCGTATATTTCCTTTCTTACATCGTGTTCCACACCGAATATAAAAATGTTTTCTTTTATTATATCAATTTTTATGTTCAGTGTCAAGATATATGCCAATTTCATTTGAAAAGAAGATATTTTATTCCTTTTTGATTGAAAAAATTAAAATTTGCACAAAAGTAAAACAGAAAAACTGTTTATTTTTACTTTTTCTATTGACAAAGAGATTTTTTATGGTATAATGAAACCATAAGTACAAACAAAACACACTGTTTCACAGGAGTAACATAGGAGAAATATCGTGGATAACGGAGAAGACGACGATAATTGTCGAAGTACATATATCGTTTTTAGAAATTTGAGAATGTAGCGATGAATATGGGCATACTGCGCCTTTTTTGAGAAGAGGCAAGGTGTGCTTTTTTGCGTTGGAGTAATCGCACGCATGGAATAGCAAACTACATTTCCCCGAACTTTGTGTTTTGTCAATCATTATTTTTCTATACATTTTATTAAGGAGTCAAAAATGTCTACTGAACTTATTATTATGCTGATCTGCCTTGCTTTTTCAGCATTCTTTTCCGGTACGGAAACCGCGTTTACATCATTTAACCGGACGAAAATGAAAAATATTGCAGCCGAAGGAAACCGTAAAGCCGCCCTTTCTATCGAGCTTGCCGAAAATTATGATAAAATGCTGACAACCTTACTTGTTGGAAATAACATTGTCAATATCTTGCTTTCCTCTATGGCAACTGTATTTTTTATGGAGCTCTTAAGAGAAGGTTGGGCCGCAGAGTATTACACAACGATTGCAACTGCTGTTATTACAATTGTTGTTTTGATTTTTGGTGAAATTTCACCAAAAACTCTTGCAAAAGAACATGCGGAAGGCTATGCTATGGCTGTTGCACCGTTTATTAAGTTTCTGATGGTAATCTTAACTCCTGTAAACTGGTTGTTTTCCCTTTGGAAAAAACTGCTCTCATTGATATTCAAAGCGAAAAACATTGATACCGTTACCGAAGGCGAAGTTTTGACACTTGTTGACGAAGCGCACGAAGACGGAAGCATTGATGAATACGGAAAAGAAATCATTGAAAACATTTTTGATTTTGACGATATTTCCGCAGGCGAAATCGCAACGCACCGAACAGATCTCACAGTTCTTTTCTCAGAAGATCCTGTTGAAGAATGGGATAAAATCATTGTAAACAGCCGTTTTTCCCGTTATCCGATCTGCGGAGAAAATATTGACGATATCATCGGCGTTTTGGATGCAAGAGCATATCTCCGACTGGAAGATAAAACGAAGGATAACGTAATGAAATCTGCCGTTATTCCCGCATACTTTGTTCCCGAAACAGTAAAAGCAGACATTTTGTTCCAGAACATGAGAAAGAACAAAGAGGCCATTGCCATCGTTTTGGATGAATACGGCGGTGTTTGCGGTATTGTTACAATGACGGACTTAATTGAATGTCTGATCGGTGAAATCGAAACCGAAGAAGAAGCCGAAGAAGAAACCGTATGTTTGATTGAAAAGGTTCCGGATGTTGAAAATGCATGGACGATTTTCGGTAGCGCATTGATTGCCGATGTGGAGGAAAAACTCGAAATTAAACTTGAAGATTGCGATGCAGAAACCTTCAGTGGTTATGTTCTCGGTCTCTACGGTTCCATTCCCGAAGACGGTTCTACATTTGAATTATCCACAGATCTTTTTGATATTGATATCCGCGAAATCAAAGAACATAAGATCGAAAGTGCATATGTTATTTTGAAACAAATCAAAACCGAAGAGGAAGAGGAAAGCGCTTCCGTTTCTTCTACTTAATCGATTTGGAGAATGTTATGTTTGAGAAAGAATTAAAAACTCTTTTGGAATCCAACGGCGCTTCTGCCGTTGGATTTTCCGAAATTGGAGATCGTGCCCCCTCGGACTTTCCGAATCTCCGATATGCGGTTACGATTGTCCGCAGACTTTCGGATACCATCGTGGAAACCATTGATGGAAAGCCAACCATCATGTATTTCCATCATTACCGTACGACCAATACAAAATTGGATCTTCTGGCACTCGATGCAGTTGACTTTATTGAATCGCGGGGTTATTCTGCCCTGCCGATTGCCGCTTCTCAAAGTACAAATACGGACAAAGAGGCTTATCGCGGTGTTTTTCCGCATAAAACTGCAGCTGTTCTGGCAGGCCTTGGTTTTATCGGCAAAAAT
>JAFQEK010000170.1 GCA_017399025.1 Clostridia bacterium | reverse complement strand
TTTTATTAATGTCTTTAGACAGTTCCTTGCCTTCGTAAGAAGGGAAGGAACAAAAAACCACCCGCTATGCGGGTGCGAGCAAGAGAGGGTTAGACCAATAGAAAAAACCGCCAAACTATGATACAATAAAGTTGTTCAGGCTTATTGTAAAAAGAAAGGCGGTTAATATATGGCAAACCAAACAAACAGTTTAGCACATACCAAATGGATGTGTAAATACCACATTGTATTTACACCGAAGTATAGGCGAAAAGCGATATACTACGAATACCGAGCAGATTTGCAAGAAATCATCAAAACATTGTGCAAGTATAAAGGTGTAGAAATCTTGGAAGGACATATGATGCCCGACCATGTACATCTACTCTTAAGTATACCACCAAAAATGAGCGTGTCAAGTTTTATGGGATATTTAAAAGGAAAAAGTGCACTAATGATATTTGACAAACACGCAAATTTGAAATACAAATACGGCAATAGACATTTTTGGGCAGAGGGCTATTATGTGTCTACAGTCGGATTAAACGAGGCTACTATCCGGAAGTATATCGAAGATCAAGAGAAGCACGATATTGCGTTGGATAAGCTGAGTGTCAAGGAATATGAAGACCCTTTTAAGGGTAGCAAGTAATACGAACGCCCTTTAAGGGGCTGTGAAGTGTCAAGGACATTAGGTCTGAACGAAGAGAAGACCAGCGTCTTTAGGCGCTGGTCGGTATCTTTAGGCTTTTAGCCTTAGTGCAAACCACCCGTTGGACGGGTGGTTATGATTGCATAGGAAATTGCGCAAAATGAGCCTTGCCGTTTTGCATTGTCGGAATACAAACAATACTCAGATAGGCAAGCAACCATCAGCGGCGATTCGCCGCTTTTTTACCGATATGATTCTATTGTTGTTCTGAATTTACAAAAACGCTTCCAGACACCGTCAACGATTTCCGCTTGATGCGTATCCATCTCTTCTATCGGCACAAATACGGCATCAACAACCTCCTCTTTTTGCAAGCAGAGTTTCGGTTTCTCTTTCGGGAGATACAAATAAGAATCCACGATCCAATTGGTATGGAAGGTATCTCCAAGATAAACCAAATCTTCGGGCACGGTGCAAATTCCCGTTTCTTCGGCAAGCTCACGGACAGCGCCCTCTGCGCTTTCTTCTCCCGCAAGCACGGAACCCATCGTGCATTCCCAGAGCAAGCCCATCGGTTTTTGCGGATGGCGCTGTGTCAGCAAAATCTTTCCATCCTTTGTTTTCGTCCAGATTTCCACAACTATGTGGTAAAGTCCATTCGGAATTTGTTCCGAATACGCTCTTTCATGCAAAATACCCGTCTTATTTTTTTGTCCGTCCACAAGTTCCCAAATTTCTTTCATAGCAAATCCTCAATCCATTTCTTTATGGAAAATATAAGCGGAAAATTCAGTATTGATTGAAAATGAAAAAATTTCCGATCATTTTTCTATTTTAAGTACGTTTCATTATACCATAAATCTTTGAAAAAGCAAGACGGAGAAGTAAAAACGATATACAATGTCCAAACAGGACGGAGGATATTGTTTTTCTGACACAATCGCACATCTGTTGCATACAATGGGAAAGAATATCAATACATGAACGGAGAATCGACTATGGCAATTAAAATTTTTATCGACCAAGGACACAATCCCATGAATCCCAATGCGGGCGCAGAAGGAAACGGCTACCGCGAACAAGATCTTGTCTATCCCATTGGACGCATTCTTGCGGATCTTTTGAATCAGAATCCGAATTTTGAAGCGCGTACTTCCCGAAATGACCCCGATGAAATTCTTGGAACAAGCACTGCGACCAGCCTTTCTTCCCGTGTCAATGCGGCGAACGAATGGAGGGCGGATGCTTTTATCAGCTTGCATGCAAATGCATCCAATATTCTCAGTGCTTCGGGGAGTGAAGCTTTCGTGTTCAGTACATCTTCTCCCGCATTTCCTCTTGCACAGGATATTTTAACGGGACTTTCCGAAGCTACGGGATTGACTGACAGGGGTGTTTTCGCCCGTCCGACGCTTTATGTTTTGCGTAGAACGGAAATGCCCGCGCTTCTCCTGGAAATCGGATTCATTACCAATAGCGGCGATGCGCGGCTGATGGCTGAAAACCCGACTTTGATTGCGCGGGGCATTTATAACGGTATTTTAAGATATTACGGTTTTAATTGATATTTGTTCTCGGATTTTCGACAGTTGGGCAGATGTTTTTTTCTGAAAAACATCCCATATATCGGAAAGCTTTTCGAGTGTTTCACCGTGATGCGCATATAATTTCTTGACGGTTTCCGTAATGCCGAACGCAATCAGAAAACCAAAAAGAATATCGGAGAGAAAATGCGCTCCTGCCGCCAAACGGGAAAAAGCCATCAGTGCAATGAAGCCAAAACAAAAGGCATTCAGCGCGGGACGGTATTTTTCTCCCTTTCCCGAAAGCCATTTCGGCAGCATCAAAAGCAAAGTTGCGTGCGCCGTATGACCGGAGGGGAAGGAATGCGAACCTGAGAAAAAGTTGGGATAATACCAAGGGGTATAATCCTCCAGAGAATTCATGTTTACGAGTTCCCGCAGACGTACCCGTCCCCACAGGGTTTTAATAATGGAAACGGTCATTAAAACCGCGCAAGAGGCTGCCAAAGTATACGCCGCAGGTAAAAAAATCTTTTTTCGGATATTATCGGGAATTTTACCGATGAGGAGATAGAGCATTGCGGAAACGGCAAAAGCGACCGATGCGATTAAAGCCGCAGAAATTGCTCCCGAAACGGGATATTTCAGATATTCCATGGTTTTGGTTGTGGCATACGCCATCAGTGCCGTTGCAGGAACGAAAGAAGAAAGCTTTGCTGTCATATCATGTTCGGGGCAGAGATCGGCGCTTTCTTGACCGACGATCAAAACAGAGGTTGCCGCCAAAACGGAGGGCGCCCATTCACCGATGATTTCTAACAGTGCGGCAAATTTCGGAACGGAAAGTGTAAAAACATTTTCCGTTTTTGCAAGTCCCGCAAGCGCGGATGAAATCGCAAGATCAAAACGGGAAGCAAGCGTGATTCCCGTCGCAAGCACGGCGGAGGCACCGAGCTTTACGGTTGTTTTTTTCGTAGTGGGCTTCAATGTTTATCTGCGCCGTCCTTTCTTAAAACATTATGAGATTGCGTGATTATTTTGTTGCAAAAGCGGCTGCGCCGATGATGCCGGCATCATTGCCGAGTCTTGCAATACGAAGGTCTGTTTTCAGGGTATTGTCTTTGGAATAAGTTTCAATGCAAACCTTTTCTTTCAGCGGGATAATCAGGTTGTCTCCCTCTCCGGAAACACCGCCGCCTATGGTAAAGATTTCAGGCTGGAAGATGTTGATCAAGTTAGCAACGCCACAAGCAAGGTAGGAAAGATATTCTTCTACAACCTCAGCTCCTGCCTTGTCACCTTTTTTCATTGCGGCAAACGCAGTTTTTCCTCCAACGCGGTTGATGTCGTTTTCACACATCTCACGCATGAGAGAATCGGGAGATACTTCAAATTTTTCTTTGGTGAGTTTTACGAGAGCCGTTGCGGAGCAATATGCTTCCAGACAGCCTTTTCTGCCGCAGGAGCACTGTCTGCCACCTTTTTCGATCACCATATGGCCGAGTTCGGCACCGCCGTATGCGCATCCGGTCAGAACTGTGCCGTCAAGAATGACACCGCCGCCGACACCTGTACCGAGTGTAATCATAACGGAGGATTTTGAGCCTTTTGCCGCGCCTGCGACCGCTTCTCCGAGAGCTGCAAGATTTGCATCGTTTCCGATTTTGATTTTTTCGGCAGGCATATCCATTTCTTTGGAGAAAAGCTCAACAAGAGGGAAATCAGAGAATTTGATATTATTTGCGTATTCAACAACACCGCTGTCCGGGTTGACGGTTCCGGGAGAAGCAATTCCCGCGCCCGCAACGTCGGCTACGTCAATTTCGCACTCAGCAAGCAGTTTTTTGCAAAGCTCTGCCATATCATGAATAATCGGTTCCGGTCCTCTCTGCGCAAGTGTGGGAACGGAGCCTTTTTTGACGATACGATACGACTCGTCCACAATACCGACCGCGATATTCGTTCCGCCAAGATCAACGCCAATGCTGTACTTCATAGTTTATGTTCCTTTCTTCAAACGAATTTTCTTTGAAATATTCATTTCTAACTATATTTTATTATAATCGTTTTTTCATTTCTTGTCAATATCAAGAGAATTTCTTTCCTCCGATGAAAATCATTTTTCCGAAAAATTTTTTTCTTTACAAATTGTAAAATACATGATATAATAAACCCAAAAAATCAAAAGAAAGGATTTTTATCTATGGCAAATCAAACGCAAATGAAGCTTTGGTATACCATCCCCGCGCCGACGGTCAACGATGGTGATTTTGCCCGACGGAATAACAGTCCTCTTGCGGGATGGGAAAAATGGTCTCTGCCGCTCGGAAATTCCTATTTCGGTGTCAGCGTTTTCGGAAGAATCGAGACAGAACGCTTGCAAATCACGGAAAACAGCGTTTCCAATCCGGGTATTTTCGGCTTACATTGGAAAGCCGGTAACTACGGCACACGGACTTTTGGTGATATTTATATAGACACTTTCCACAAAAATGTGGAAAACTACGAACGCGGACTCTCTGTGGATTCGGCAACCGCTTACGTTTCCTATGAAATTGACGGCGTTACTTATCGCAGAGAATATTTTACAAGTTATCCAGATCGTGTTCTTGCTGTTCGTTTTTTTGCTGAACAAGAGGGTATTCCCGCTTCTCATAAAATTTCGATGGATATCCGCCTTGATATTCCTTTTGTCAGGGATTACTGCGCAAAAGAAGGCGACGGCTGCGGCAGAACGGGAGAGGTTTTTGCTGAAAATGACCGTCTTATTATGCGGGGAGAATCCCTTTATTATGCCATTCTGACCGAAGGACAAGCCAAAGTCAAGGCACAGGGAGGAAGTGTACGTGTGACGGACCGCGCCATCGAAATCAGAAATGCCGATGAAGCTGTACTTTTCTTTACCTGCGGAACCAATTATCGGATGGAGTCCCGTGTGTTTACAGAATCGGATCCGAAACAAAAGCTTGCGCCCTATCCAGCACCGCATGAAAAGGTAACGGAAATTCTCGATGCGGCTTATGCAAAAGGATATACTGCGCTGTACGCTACCCATCTTTCGGATTATAGAGGGCTGTATCGAGCCGTTACCCTTGATATCGGTTATGATCCCAAGGATCTTTTGCTGACAACCGACCGTCTGCTGCGCAATTATCAGGAAGGAAAACGCAGCGCTTATCTGGAAACCTTATACTATCAGTATGGAAGATATCTTCTGATTGCTTCTTCCCGTAAAGGCGGTTATCCTGCCAATCTTCAAGGAACGTGGAATTGCTACGACAGTTCTCCTTGGGGATGCGATTATCACCACAACATTAATGTACAAATGAATTATTGGCCGTCCGGTATTGCCAATCTTTCAGAATGCTTTCTTCCATATATCGACTATGCACGGGCATATTTGGATTCTGCCCACATGCTTGCGGATGATTATATCAAAACGAATTATCCCGAGCATCTTTCACCAACCGGCGAAAACGGCTGGTTTATGGGAACAGCGGCATTCCTTTATTATATCGGAAAAGCCGATTGGCATTCCGGTCCCGGCACGGGAGGCTTTACCTCGCTTCTTTTCTGGGATTATTATGCTTTTACGGGCGACAAAGAATACCTGAGAAAAATTGGATATCCGTTTCTGCGTGAAATGTCCTTGTTTTTGTCCAAGGTCCTGATTGAATCGGACGGTAAGCTTCTCGTGAAGAAATCCGCCTCACCCGAACAGATTCACAACGGTGTGTACTATCAAACGGTCGGATGCGCATTTGACCAGCAAATGATCTACGAAAATCACAAATGTGTCCTTCTTGCGGCGCAGGCACTGGGAATCAAGGATGATCCCGTACTGGATATCGTTCGCCGTCAAATTGATAAGCTGGACCCCGTGCAGATCGGACTGGACGGTCAGATCAAGGAATTCCGCGAGGAAGAGCATTACGGTGAGATCGGTGAATACGAGCATCGCCATATTTCCCATCTCGTCGGTCTGTATCCGGGAACGCTGATCAATAAAGACTCCCCTGAATGGCTGAACGGTGCGGAAATTTCTCTGACCCGACGTTCGGACAAATCCACCGGCTGGGCGGCGGCGCACAGACTTTGCGCATGGGCAAGAACGGGCATCGGAAACCGCGCGTTTGATCTTTATCAATCCATACTGAAAAATAATACGCTTCCCAATCTCTGGGATACGCATCCGCCCTTCCAGATCGACGGAAATTTCGGCGCGGTTGCCGGTGTTTCCGAAATGCTTTTGCAAAGCCAGGCGGGATTTATTGATTTTCTTGCGGCAAAACCCGACGTATGGGAAAACGGCTCCTTTGACGGACTCGTGGCAAGAGGAAATTTCGTCTGCGGATGCGATTGGGCAAACCATAAAATCACACAAATGCGTATCACCGCCCGTATCGGAGGTAAATGCCGTATTCGATATGAAAATATCGCAAATGCAAAAATTGAGGGTTCATATACCGTTATTTCAGAGAATGAGATTGAGCTGAATATGTATGAAGGAGAACTGCAAATCATTTTGCTTTGAGAATCATTATGAATAAGTGGATAAAATCTTTTTTATATTTTCTTGCTTTCTTTTTGGTGCTTGGACTTCTCGGCCCGGTTTATGACAGCGGTCCCGGCGGTATTTCGTCTTATAGTGATCCGTGGCATTGGATCATATCATTTGTTTGCGCTTTTGTGATCGAGGGTATTTTTCTGTATTTCAGTGTAATCAACCGGAGGACTTTTTATTTTTGCTGTAATGTGCTTTTGTTTTCCATAGTATTTTCATTTTCATTTTTAGCCTTTTTTGTATTTTTGTTGATTATCTCTTTGACAATCGAAAGCACGATTTTGATCGCCGCGCTGTCATTCTTAGGTGTATTGATTCTATTGCTCATTATTTATGTCTTCGGCTATCGTGGTGTTGCCGTATACAGCAATGGCATCGTGCGGATTTTCCGATTTCAAGTGATAACATATGCCGCGGCTCAGATTGACCATGTTCAATTTGAATATCAAGGTTCAAAATGCTTCGTTCATATCGTTGTTTGCGGTGTTGATCATATTTTTAAGCTGTCGCGTATTTCCGCGAAAATGTGCGAACAAAGACTTTCTGTTTTCTGCTGATAATTTTGAGCTTTCTTGGCTTAAAAATAATCAGAAAACCGCCCCCCTTTTGCAAACTTCTTCCGCAAAAGGGGGGTTCGTGATACTGTATGCGTTTTTGCCGTTTCAGAGCATTCTCGGCTTTTCCTTCATCATGGCGTTTCCTTCCCGGGGAATCTTGCAAAGCAATTCCCAAACGCTGTCCGCGGCGGCGCAGAGCTTTGCGGCACAGGCAACGGAATCACCGTGTTGCTTGGCATCGGCAGGCTTTGTGATAATCGGAATCGTTGCTTTTTTACGGACCGCCGACAAAATTTTTCGTCCCGTTTCATTCGCCGCCAGAACCAAGGTGTACGGCACTTCTCCGACGTCGGCGTTTTTCACGTTCATCAGAGTACTCAGAACCGCGCGCCGTACACGGGACGGCGAATCGTTTTTGGAAACGGCAAGCGCCGAAAATTCATCCGCATTTTTTGCTTTCGTTCCCGCTTGGCGGAGCCGGGTTGCAAGCTCATCGGAAATATCGTAAATATCCTCAAAAACAAATTCTCCCCGTGTACGAACAAGAGAAGCAAAAAGAGAAAACAGTTTTTCGGAATCGGCAAGCTTTCCGTCTTTTTCTGCCTTCATGAGTATTTCCGCCGTTGCTTCCGGTGTATTGCGAAAAACCCAATCCCAATCCTGAGCGGTGATATGCGAACGGATCGTCGAGGCAGATGCAAAACCTTCGCCTCCGCCGTTATAGTTTTCTCCCTTTCTCATAAGTGCAAGTGGCAGGATATTGGAATTCAGATCTTTCAATGCGGCAAGATAAGAAAGAGAAAGAATATCGTTGGAACCGCTTTGCGGAAACGCTTCTCCGTAACAAAGGCGGTAAACCTCCCTTGTTGAAGTTCGATAGGAGCAATTTTTATTTTTCAGAAGATATTCGGAAAGCGTATTTTGAAAAACATCTGCGCGGAGCCTATCTGATAGAGAAATCAACGCTTTGGTATCTCCCGTTTCGCTTCCGAAACAAAGCGTATTCACGCAACCGAGCGCATCGGCAATCCGAACGCCCGCTCTGCCGAAAATTTCCGCAGATGCCGAGGAATACGGAAAGGGGATTTCCAGAACGAGATCCGCCCCCGAGCGAACGGCAATTTCGGCACGGTCGTATTTTGAAAGAACGGCGGCATCACCCCGTTGCGTAAAGCTTCCGCTCATTACAGCAATCACAGCGCCCGCTTGTTTCATCACTGAAAGCTGATATGCATGTCCGAGGTGAAAAGGGTTATATTCACAGATAACAGCACAAATTTTCATAAAATTCTCCAAAATATATATAAATATTCATAAAAATTCTTTGATTATGTGGGAAAATACCTATTGAAATCGAAAGAAAAATCCTGTATAATAATAATATACTGCAAATTTCCGATAAAATCAATATATAAATTTATGGAGGATTATTCAAATGTATGTACTTGTTGTAAATGCCGGTAGTTCTTCTCTCAAATACCAGCTTATGGACACCACCGCAGAAAAAGTTCTTGCAAAAGGTGTTTGCGAACGCATCGGTATCGATGGACACATCGAACACAAAAATGAAGCGGGAGAAAAATTTGAACGCGACATTCCCATGCCCAATCACTCCGTTGCAATCCAGATCGTTGTTGATACTCTGACCGATCCCGAAATGGGTTGCATCAAGGATATGAGCGAAATTGAAGCTGTCGGACACAGAGCTGCTCACGGCGGTAACTATTTCTCTGATAACGTTTATATCGAAGGCGATGTTATGGACAGATTTGAACTTTGCCGTGAAATCGCTCCCCTTCACACAGGTCCCCACATCATGGGTATTCACGGCTGCACTTCCGTTATGCCGAACGTTCCCCAGGTTATCGTATTCGATACCGTTTTCCACAAAACCATGCCCGATTACGCTTATATGTACGCAATCCCTTACGATATGTATGAAAAATACAGCATCCGCCGTTACGGCTTCCACGGCACTTCTCACTGCTATGTAGCAAACGAAATGGCAAAAGTGCTTGGCAGACCGATCGAAGAAACCAAGATCATTACCTGCCACATCGGCAACGGTTCTTCCGTTACTGCTGTCAAGGGCGGCAAATGCATTGACACTTCCATGGGCTTTACTCCCCTTGCAGGTCTTGAAATGGGTACACGTTGCGGTGATATGGACCCCGCTGTTGTTACCTATATCATGAAAAAAGAAGGTTACACACCTGATGAAATGAGCAACTTCATGAACAAAAAATGCGGTCTGCTTGGCGTTTCCGGTGTATCCTCCGACAGCCGTGAATTGGAAGCTGCCGCAAAAGCAGGCAATCCCAGAGCAATCCTTGCTGCAAACATTATGGCTTACGGCATCAAAAAATACATCGGTTCTTACACTGCTGCCATGAACGGCGTAGATGCGATCGTATTCACAGCAGGTATCGGTGAAAACAATGCGGATATGCGTGCGCGTGTTTGCCGTGATATGGAATTCTACGGTATTGAATTTGACGAAGAAGCAAATATCAATACTTATAAACCCGCAGGCCCCATGGAAATTTCCAAACCCGGTTCCAAAACCAAGGTTTACGTCATCCCCACCAACGAAGAATTGATGATCGCAAGAGAAACCGAAAAGATCGTTTCCGCAAGAAAATAATTCTTTTTCTTTCGCTTTCTTCATAAAAGGAATTGTGTCAAGACTCTTGACATTTGTATCCCCTTATGATAAAATATTAACGTAAAGAACAGCGACAGCTGTATGAGATTATTATATTACGGAGGTATTTATTATGAACAGAATCAAAACCATCGAAACCAAAGATATCGTTAAAACCGTAAACAACGGTGGCTGCGGCGAATGCCAGACTTCTTGTCAGTCCGCTTGCAAAACATCCTGCGGCGTTGCTAACCAGAAGTGCGAAAATCAGAACAAGAAATAATTTTCTGTAAATGCTCGAAACGCTGTCTGAAAAAGACAGCGTTTCGTATTGATTAGGAGTTTTTTATGGTACATCAATATAAACTGAACGGTTATAACATCGTTCTGGACACTTGCAGCGGTTCGGTACACACTGTGGATGAAGTTGCTTACGACATCATTGCGATGTACAAGCAGTCCTCAAAAGAAGAGATCGTTGCCGAAATCCTGAAAAAATACAGCCATCTTCCTGACGTAACGGAAGAGGAAATTCTTCTTTGTATGGAAGATATTGCCGCTTTGGAAGAGAGCGGTAAGCTTTTCTCCAAGGATCAGTTTGAAGATCTTGCTTACGATTATAAAAACAACAGCAAGGTAGTCAAAGCTCTTTGTCTGCACGTAGCGCACACTTGCAATCTCAATTGCTCGTATTGCTTTGCAAGCCAGGGCAAATATCAGGGTGAACGTGCATTGATGAGCTTTGAAGTCGGAAAACAGGCTTTTGATTTTCTGATTGCCAATTCCGGAACCAGAAAAAATCTTGAAGTGGACTTTTTCGGCGGCGAACCTCTGATGAACTGGGAGGTTGTCAAACAACTTGTCGCTTACGCCAGAAGCATTGAAAAACAGCATAACAAAAATTTCCGCTTCACTTTCACAACCAATGGTATGCTCATTGATGATGAGGTAATCGATTTTCTCAACAAAGAAATGACAAATGTGGTTCTCAGTCTGGACGGACGAAAAGAAGTCAACGACCATTTCCGTAAAAATTATGCGGGCGACGGCAGTTATGACACAATTGTTCCGAAATTCCAGCGTCTTGTTGAAAAACGCGGCGGAAAAGATTACTATGTCAGAGGTACTTTCACACATAATAACATCGATTTTACCAACGACCTTTTCCATATGGCAGATCTCGGCTTCACAGAACTCAGTATGGAACCCGTCGTATGTCCTCCCGACGATCCTTATGCGCTGACCAAGGAAGACATGCCGAAACTTTTCGAACAGTATGAAATTCTTGCAAAAGAAATGCTCCGCCGCAAAAAGGAAGGCAGAGGATTTACATTCTATCACTATATGTTGGATCTCAAAAACGGTCCCTGCATTTATAAACGCATTACGGGCTGCGGTTCCGGTACGGAATATATGGCAGTAACCCCCTGGGGCGAGCTTTTCCCCTGTCATCAGTTCGTCGGTGATCCGAAATACAGTCTCGGCAACATCTGGGACGGTATAACCAATACTGCCGTACAGGATGAATTCCGTTCCTGCAACGCTTATGCAAGACCTGCATGCAAGGATTGTTGGGCAAAACTTTATTGCTCGGGTGGCTGTGCGGCAAATGCTTATCATGCTACGGGTAATATCGGCGGTATTTACGAATACGGTTGTGAGCTTTTCAAGAAAAGAATTGAATGCGCCGTTATGATGCAGGTTGCGGAATCCGAAGAAGCATGAAAACACCGATTGCGGATTTCGTTTCCGCCTATCAGACCTCTAATGTCTCGCGTTTCCACATGCCGGGGCATAAAGGCAAAGCCATGCTCGGCGCAGAGCCTTGGGATATTACGGAAATTGACGGCGCGGATGTTTTGTATTCCGCAAACGGTATCATCCAGGAAAGCGAAGATCTTACATCTTCGCTTTTTCATACCGCGCATAGTTTCTTTTCTGCGGAAGGTTCTACGCTTGCCATTAAAGCCATGCACCTGCATGCCACGCAGA
>JAFQEK010000169.1 GCA_017399025.1 Clostridia bacterium | reverse complement strand
TATCCACGGGTTCGGTTGTACATTCTTCCGAAAGAATATGAATCTTCATGAGAGAATCCGCGCCTCGGAACGCACCGTTTTCAATTTTCAGAATATTATCGGTAACGAAAAGCTCATTCAGGGCAGAACCGCCGTCAAAGGCATTGGACGAAATGCGCGTAACTTTTTTGCCGTCGTAAGCCATGGGAGTACGCAAAGAGGTCTGCGCTTTGCCCTGTTCGGTCAGTCCCGTAATGGAAACCACGCCGTCGGAAGAAACGTCAAATGTAAAATATATTTCGTTTTCATCGTATTCGTAAACGGTATCATCCACGGGGATTTCGGGTGCTTCGGGTTCTTCAATCTTGATATCCTCCGTATTCATTCCAACGAGAGGTGCAAGACCGAGCGCAAACTGCTTTGTATGGAGAACCGCGCCCGCGCTGTTCAGATGGAAATTACTGTCAAAGAAATAACCGGAGGGGTAGATCATGTAAGCGGGACTTCCCTCTGCCAGCGTACCGTCCTCCGATCTGCCGAGAACGGGACAATCAAACATTTCTTCCAATGCGGCACAATACGCATCGATATCTTCCATCTCAAGATCGAGCGGAATCGCAGATTCGTTGATCGGACAGGAAGCAAGATAAACCTTTGCGCCCTTGCTGTCGGCGTATTTGACATATTCGTTGACGTAATCAACAAATTCGGGAGAAATCATATCTGTTTTGAATTCAACGGGCTTACCCTCGTCAAAGCCGCCGGGCATGGTGTTATAATCCTTCACGCGGTTATTGGCAATAAAGCCGTACTCGTCAAAGGAAGAAGCCTTATAAATACCGAGACCGGAAATATTCATTTCCTGCTTGAAATATTTTGCTTTGGAAGCGGCAAATTTCCAGAAGCTTCCGAGCATGGCGGGATAATCGTCGGAAGAGAGGTAACGAAAATCCGAGAAATTGCCGTCAAGCGCCTGCCACATGGCTTCCGCATTGAAATACGTTGACCAGGTCTGCGCGTTCATTTCGGGCGCAATGACGATAATATCCCCTTCTCCGATGGCATCTCTCGAATAATCCATCATAACCTTTGTGCCGAGCGTAGCATAAAGACCAAAGTTGATGACAGGCTTTCCGAGCGTTTCGGAAAGAAGCTTGGCATCCAGACCGAAGGCAAGGGAGCTGCCTCCGATGATCACGATCTTTTCGCCTTCGGTTTCGTAAAGTCTGTCCACTTTCTTTTCAAATTCACCGAGAAAAGTTTCATCAAAACGGGAAGGCGCGATAAAAACAATGGAAGAAACAGCAAGAACGGGAAGCGCAAACGCCAGCAAAAAAGCGATGAATCGAATCCAGGATTTTCTCATATTTGATTTTTTCATATTTTTCATACAGGTCTGCACCCCCTCAGAATTGGAAATAAATAAACGCAGAAGCGCCGCCTACGGAAAGGAGCAAACACCATGCCGCCGCAACAGCAAGCGCAATCCAGGTTACCGTATACTGACGGGAAAGCGTTCCCTTTTCATAAAGCTCGTTATCGCTGCAAAGTCTGTCGAGCATGGAAAGAATGACGATGGAAAGCACCGTAACGAGAACGGCTGTCAGCGTGATACCCATGGAAGAAACCGTTTCGGACATCGCTTCAGAATTCCATCCCGTAAAGAGATTTTTCAGAAGCACAAGCAGATCGGAGGTACTGTTTGCGCGGAAGAAAATCCAGGAGAAGCAAACAAGCACAAAAGTCCAGAATCTCTGCCAGAGCGCAAGGAAAAGCGAATCTTCCTTGATGCCGAGTTTTTTATGCAGCGCTTCGCGCGGCTTTTTCATCATCATGCCGATAATCTGATAAATACCGTGCAGACAACCCCAGATCACGAATGTCCAGCTTGCGCCGTGCCAGAGACCGCTGACAAAGAATACAACGAAGAGATTGAAATAATGTCTTGCCTTGGAGCAGCGGTTGCCGCCGAGCGGGATATAGAGATAATCACGGAACCATGTGGAAAGGCTGATGTGCCATCTTGCCCAGAATTCCTTGATGCTTCTTGCCTGATAGGGGCGGTTGAAGTTCTGCATAAGACGAATGCCCATAATTCTCGCGCAACCGATAGCAATATCCGTGTAACCGGAGAAATCGCAATAGATCTGAACGGAGAAAAGGACGGATGCAATCACGATGCCAAGGCCGGTTGCCGTTTCGGGACTGTTGTAAACCGCATTGACAAATTCCGCAATCAGATCGGCAACAACGATTTTTTTGAAAAAGCCGATTGCCATTTTCTGCAAGCCGACGAAAGCATTGTCAGCTTCCAATTTATGTGTTTCCTTGAGCTGAGGAAGCAGATTGTCGGGGCGTTCGATGGGACCCGCAACAAGCTGTGGGAAGAAGGAAACGAAAAGCGCGTACCAACCGAAATGGCGTTCTGCGCGAATCTCTCCGCGATAAACGTCAATGACGTAAGAAAGCGTCTGGAACGTATAGAAAGAAATACCCACGGGAAGAATCAGCCGCAAGGCAATGAAATCCGCCTCGCCTCCGAAGAGATTCCAGAGAGAAACGGCAGAATCCGCAAGGAAGTTGAAATACTTGAAGAAAAACAAAACGCCCAGCGAAGTGATCAGCGTCATGGCAAGCCAGAATTTCTTGCGCCGTTTGTTTTCCGATTTTTCAATGATGATCGCACTGACGTAGGAAACCGCAGTCGTGAACAAAATCAGAAAGATCAGCGGCGGATTCCAGATCATGTAAAAGAAATAGCTCGCCGCGAGAAGCAGGGCCCATTTGAAGCGTTTGGGCAGCACAAAATATAAAAGGAGAACGAGCGGATAAAACATCAAAAATTCAATGGAATTGAAAATCATACGGCTTTTCTCCTTTCAAGCATGATGTAACAAAGCCGAATGAACAAAACGGCTAAAATATAAAGCAGAAATTCGGAAAGCGCCGCGCCCGCAAAAAGAAGCGCAACCGCCGCCGCAGTCTGCGTAAGAACATTGAAAATCACCCAAAGCCATTTGCGCGGAAATTTATATTCCAGGAACCCCAGAATTGCCGATACGGCAAAAAAAATCCACATAACGGGAGAGGATATGATCAGATTTTCCGTTCCGTACATAAAAATCAATCCTTTCTCAAAGTGGGTAATACCCATCTGATAACTGCTCGCCTATCCAAGTTTTGCTTGTCTTCAGACAACGCAAACCGGCGAGGTCAAATTCAAATTATTTTCTGTCAATTGAAATATGGAGGGAGGCAGTTTGCCTCCCTCTTTTGATAAGCGTTTAATTTGCCGTTTTACCGAGAGCCTTGAGAAGATCCTGCGCCACGCGCTCGGAACGGAGGGTTGCGCCGACATCGGTCATATGCCATGCGGAGTCGGAGAAATATGTATAATCATACAGACAGTCTTCAAAAGCGGTAATGGAAACGACACCGGGCAAACTGAGAATCACCTGCTCATAAGCAGCTGCATCTGCAACGTAATTCTCACCGGTCTGCTTGCACATTGCGGCAAAGGAGAAGAATACCTGTCCGCCCTTGTTCTGGATATTGGTAAAGATTTCGGAGTACGCTGTCGATTCCGTCATCGGATAAGAGAACGTATAATCATACGTAGCCAGATTGGAAGCGCGTACGGAAAGATCGTCGCCGTATTTGGACATTGCGCTGGAAAGTCTGTCAAAATTCTTGAAACCGGCGCTTGCCAGATTTTTGCAGTTCGAAGAGAACGTAGAGAAGAAGCCGGTGTAATAGCTGAGATTCATATACTGCGCAAAACCGTAATCGGCTTTACGGAAATCCCACAGACGGCTGCTGATTTTACCCGCAGCGGAACCCATGGTGTAGGAACCGGGTTCGGGACACCAGAGAACGATATCGCCCTCGCCGATGAAGTCTTCCACAACGTCAAAATACATAAGGGAAGGAATGTTTGCGTTTTCGCCAAGGTTGATGATTTCATATTCGCCGCCGAGCGCTTCGTCAAGCACGGCACTGTTATAGCCGTACATCGAACCGGAACCGCCGATGATGATGATTTTTTTCTTGTCTTTCGCCCACATCAAACGGTCGAATTTGCCGGCGCCGCAAGAAAACCACTGATTGGACTGCTTATAGGAGGTATTGATATGAACACCTGCAAGCGCAGGGCATTGGCTGAATGCGTTGTCGGAGAAATCTCTCATGGATTTATCGAAAATAACAACTTCGGAAAGCGCAGGACATTTGGCGAACGCGCTCGAAACAACAGTTTTGATTGTTTTCGCAATGACAACCTTTTTGAGTGTTTCTTTGTCATAGAACGCACCCGAACCGATGGTCGTAACGGGTTTGCCATCAATCTCTTCGGGAATGGTTACGGTTTCGGCGTTGCCTTTATATTTCTGAATGAGGATCTCGCCGCCCATTTCTTTGTAAGTAAACTGATCCGCAGGGGTATTTTCTTCCCATACGCACCAGAGGTCAATCACACCGTTTCCGGTCGAGGTTACTTTTGCGCCGAGAGAAACGTATTCGCCCGTACCGTCTTCCTTGGTGTTATAGCCGACGAGGGTATAACCCTCTCTCTTGATCTGATTGCCTTCGATTTTGGTATTGGGATTCTGGAAGAATACAACGGAGAACACTTCCGTTCCCTTGAACCCGCCGCTGAACGAACCGCCGTTCGCATGATAATTGAGCGTGACGGAGCTGTTCAGGAATACTACGGTTTCGGATGTGGCTGTAAAGGTATAGGTTGTTTCATTGGAAACAGCCGTTTTTCCATTGACCATGGCATCGCCGACGGACCAACCGTTGAAGATGTAACCGTTTTTGGGCGTTACGGTCAACGTGATATTTTCTCTGGAGCCGATGCCTTT
The DNA here is from genome assembly GCA_017399025.1 of Clostridia bacterium. Lineage (GTDB taxonomy): Bacteria > Bacillota > Clostridia > Oscillospirales > CAG-272 > QALR01. The sequence goes on along the minus strand of JAFQEK010000169.1, from coordinate 645 downwards.
TTTTGCTTCATAGGAAACGTCTGCAGCAACAGCGTTGTAACGAAGCGTTACGTACTGACCGACTTTTACGGTTTCCAGGTCTCCGGCAGGCAGGACGGGAGTTCCCGGATTTCCGGGTTGTTCGGGATTTCCCGGTTTTTCGGAATCCGAGGTGGATTCGGAGGTAGAGTCTGAGGTGGATTCGGATGCGGATGTGGAGTCCGAGGTGGATTCGGATGCGGATGTGGAGTCCGAGGTGGATTCCGTCGTTTCGTTTTCTTTGTCGGGATCATCGCAGGCAACGAGCGCAAAGCAAAGCAATACGGCAAGCAAACCTGCAATCAGTCTTTTCATAAACATGATTTTTTCCTTTCTTCATTGTTGATGAGTTGTGAAATTGAACAAAATTGAATAAAGTAATTATACCATAAACAAGAGCAAATGTCAATATTTTTGAATATTTCTTTCAGGGCAACAGCATTTACTTTTTAAGACTCATTTTATAAAAACTATGATTCCATCGAATTTCTGTTACTAAAACTTTTTTCTTTGCCAAAAAGAAAAAAGTTACAAAAAAGAAGTTGGCGAGCTTGGGCAGCTCGACCGCCTGTGCAGATTTTTTGCTTTCAGCGGAGATGAACTTGTAAAAATCGAGACGCAGGTATG
>JAFQEK010000168.1 GCA_017399025.1 Clostridia bacterium | reverse complement strand
GTTGTGTCCTCATCAAGAATCGATTCATAAATATTCATTGCCTTGTCGTAATCGTTGTTTCGGCGATGATGGTTTGCGCGGTCATATCTTCGCATACGCGTTTCATCATCAAGTTTTGGTAAAGTCTGCGTCCTGCCGCAATGTTCACAAACCGCTACGCTTGTATTTTCTACTATTTCAAGCGAACCTCCGCAGATTTTACAGGTTAATACTGCCATCTTGTCCTCCGTTTTTTGAAATTATTACATAAAGTAAAACACTTTACGTAAAATGAATTTTATAAAAAAGAAAATTTATTCATCTCTTTTTGTTTAAGCTCCATGGAAGGATGAACATAAAGCGCCAATGTGGTTTTTACATCAAAATGTCCTAAAATTTCACTTAACGATTTGGGATCAAAACCGAGTTCTATGGCACGAGTGGCAAAAGTGTGTCTTAATGTATGAAAGTGATAATCTGGAAGCTCACAGCAGCGTAAATAGGCTTTCAAACGCAGTTGATAGGTTCTTGGTTGTGTATATTTTTCTGTACCCGTTGTTACATAGGCATCAGTTGCCGACATGTGCTTTTCCAAATACGGTATTAAAATTTCAGGGATTGGTATTTCACGAGCAGAGCTCGCCGTTTTCGGAGTATCAATCAGAATTTCCGTTTTGCCCTTGCTGTTACTAATGCGCTGAATGGTTCGTTTAATTTTTATTATTCCCGATTGGATATTGATATCTTTCCATTGCAGTCCGCAAATTTCACCCAATCGAATCCCTGTATAAAGACAAATCAAAACACCTAATTTTGATGAATCGCTATCACTTATAAGAAAATTTGTAAGTTTTTGCTGTTCTTCATGCGATAATACTTCGGGTAATGGCTTTTTCTTTGTTATTTTACAATGGAGTTTCAACTGATTGCGTATATAGCCGCGTTCATACGCAAACTGTAAAATCTGATTGACAATAACAATAATATCCGTTACGGTTTTTGAATGATAAGAATGGATTAATTGAAATAATAATTCGTTCAAAAGCTCGTCGTTGATATCATTCATCCGTATATCTTTCAAATACGGCATGAGTATTTTTGTTACGATTCGCTGATAACAGCAAAATGTTGACTTTTTTACAAATAGCTTTTTGTATTCCAGCCATTGCTGCATAAGATTTTGTACAGAAACGGTATTTTCAAAATATTCTGATTTATTTCTGCCTATTGTTTCAATTTGTTCTTCAAACATCTGTATTTTCCCCTTCATTCTTTGTTTTTGCCGCAAAAATTTTGCAGATATCTCCATTATAAGCAAAGAAAAAGAATATTCAGGAAAAATATTAAAAATATGATACGAATTCTATTGATTTTTCCAATAATTTTTAATATAATTAAATACATACACACGATCATTACATAAAGTGTTTTACTTTATGTAATATTTTACACTGCAAAAAGCACCGCCCTCAAATCCGAGGACGGTGCTCATTTTTTCTCTATAAATTACATCCAATGAATATCGGGCAGAGGCAGTGACTGATAGCTTTCCTTTGACAGATTCAGACGTTTTAGCAATTCGTCAAGCGTGATAAATTCAATATGTCTGCCGCCCCGCTTGGCATCGTGGGCAGTTTTCGTTCTTTTACAGATTCTTCCTTCGTTTGCATTGCCGAGCGTTACAAAGATATCGCATTGGGATGATACGCGCGTATACGAGCCTCCCGCATCCACGATCATCTGGACCAGGTGGTAAATCTGCGCCTGCTTGGGCTGTTCAATTGCCATGGAGGCAGAAACGCATTTCCCCGCAAATACCTGTTTTGCCGGATTTTTCGGATGGACGTTTTCCAAAAAAGTCTGAAACATTGTTCTGTTCGGATGAATGTAGGAACAGAATATTTTGAAATTCTCCGTTTCACCCGTAATACGGAGATCCTTCACGTAATCCGAAAGACTCGTTCCCTTGCTTTCGCAAATGGCACGAACAAGATGCATGGTTGCGCGCGCATCCTCTTCGCTTTTATGAACGTCTACGGGCTTTTCAATGGAAAATTCCTCGCACGCACGGTCAAGTCCGATCTGTCCTGCGCTTTCATACACCTGCGCATATAAACTCTGACTATCTGCAAACGTAAATTTCAAAGGCGGGAGCGCATATCTCGCGCAATCTTTGCAAAGAAAATTCACGTCATCCTGTACGGAATGTCCCACCACAATCTGATCTTTTGCTTCCAAAAGCATTTTGATTCTTTCGTAAAATGCGGTAAACGGGGGAGCTTTCCGAAATTCCGATTCCGTATAGGCAAACAGAATACTCGGACGCTTGAATCGCCCCGATAAATGAAATCCCGATTCCGGATTGATCACGATATCGTCGCTTTCCAATTCGTGGAAATGCTCATCCGTAACCACATAACCAAACGAACAAACACTTCCCTTTCCGCCGTCCGCGCATTCAATGTCAAAAAATACATATCTCAAATTTCTTTCCCCCTTTCCAAAAACCAAAAAGAAAACCAATACGGATTTTTCCATATCGGTTTTGATTTTTGCAAAAATACATACCTTTTTATTTTATACTCGTGCGATACGTTTGTCAAGAGTTTTTTGTAAAAACATCAGAACAACATCATTTACTTTCATTTATCTGCATTCTCCCGAATTAATTACATGAATATCCTCAAAAAGCGCTAGCACCTGTTCTCTTGTACCGATGCCTTCGGAAAAAGCCGTTGCACTTCCGCAAGCTACGGCAAAAGCGAGCGCATTTTCAAACTTTCCTGTCTGCAATAATCCGTAAAGAAAACCTGCTACGGAAGAATCGCCTGCGCCAACGGAGTTTAGAACGTTTCCCCTGGGTGCTGCGGCAAAATAAGTCCTGTTTGCCGTCAGCAAAACGGCTCCCTTTTCCGCCAAGGAAACCATCACGTTTTCAGCACCCCGCTCACGAAGCTTTTCCGCATAAAAAACAGCCTCCTCGGCAGAATGGATCTTACAACCGAAAAAATCACCAAGTTCATGATGGTTGGGTTTGACAAGAAACGGATGGTACGGCAAAACCGTCTCCAACATCCTGTTAGCAACATCTGCGATCACAATTGCATTTTTTCTTTTTGCCAAACAAATGAGCTCCGTATAAACGGAATGTTCAAGTCCACGACATAAACTGCCCGAAAGCACGAGAATATCGTCCTTGCAGAGCAATTGCTCAGTTTGTAAAAGAAGTTTTTTCGTATCTTCCCGTTCAATTACGGGGCCCATACCGTTAATCTCCGTTTCTGCTTCGCTTTTCAGCTTCACATTGATACGGGAAAGTCCGTTTTTGACGGAAATAAACGCTTCTGCGATTCCTTGCTCCCGAATCACGCGCCGAATTTCTTCTCCCGTAAAACCGGCAAGAAATCCAAGTACCGTTGAAGATACTCCCAGATTGTGAAGCATAAATGAAACATTAATTCCTTTTCCTCCCGGCAAAAGCAACTCTCTTTCGGTTCTGTTAACCATCCCCTCCCGAAAATTTTCTATACCGATGAC
>JAFQEK010000167.1 GCA_017399025.1 Clostridia bacterium | reverse complement strand
TTTCAAAAGCGGTGCTCTGAAACTTGCCGCTTCCGCCATCGTCTTTATTTTCCTGATTCCTTATACCGCTTCTTTGTATAACGGACTTTCCCGTTTGTTCGGCATGGCGTTCAACATCGACTATTCGGTCTGTGTCATTGCTATGGCAATTCTGACGGGCGTTTACGTTATCGCAGGCGGTTATATGGCAACGGCAATCAACGATTTTATTCAAGGTCTGATTATGATCGGCGGTATCATTGCCGTCATTGCCGCCGTATTGAACGGTCAGGGCGGCTTTATGGAAGCACTGGATAAGCTCGGACAGGTTTCCGATCCTGCCGTTTCCGGAACCCCGGGTGTGTTCGCTTCCTTCTTCGGTCCCGATCCCTTAGGTTTGCTCGGCGTGGTTCTTCTGACCTCTCTCGGTACGTGGGGACTTCCGCAGATGGTACAGAAATTCTATGCCATCAAGAGCGAACAAGCCATCAATAAAGGTATGATCATCTCCACCGTGTTTGCAGCCATCGTTGCAGGCGGCTGTTATTTCCTCGGCGGCTTTGGCAGACTCTTTGCCGATAAGGTCAATATTTCCGCAGACGGATACGATGCCATCATCCCTGCCATGCTTGCCGATCTGCCGACCATCCTGATCGCCATCGTCGTTATCCTCGTGCTTTCGGCTTCCATGTCCACGCTTTCTTCCCTTGTCCTGACTTCTGCTTCCACGCTGACGCTCGACTTCATCAAAGGAAAACTGGTCAAAAACATGAAAGAGAAAACACAGCTTCTCACCATGCGTATCCTGATCGTGGTTTTCATTGCCATTTCGGTTGTGATCGCCATCGTTCAGTATCAATCCAACGTAACCTTTATTGCACAGCTCATGGGTATTTCGTGGGGTGCGCTTGCAGGCGCATTCCTCGCGCCGTTCCTTTACGGTCTGTATTGGAAACGCGTAACCAAAACGGCAGTCTGGGTGAACTTCACCTTCTCTTCCGTTTTCATGATTGCCAATATCGTGATCAACGACCTGTTTCCTCCCATCCTCAAATCCTCCATCAATGCAGGCGCGTTCTGTATGCTTGCAGGACTTGTCATCGTCCCTGTGGTCAGCCTCTTTACCAAAGCACCCGCAAAGGAACATCTGGAGCACGTCTTCTCCTGCTATGACCGTACCGTCGAGGTTAAGGTTACAGACTCTATTGGCGAAGAAGCGGCGAATCGAAGCTGATAACTGCCGCCGTATCACCGTTATGGATTAAAATAATCGGGAATTTATGCGAAATAAAGCGAACGAATGGAAAACCTCCCATGCGGGGCGTGAGAGGCTTTCCATATCATTCAATTTCAGAAGCGTAAACAACCATTGATTTTTCCGGCAAACCGTTATAAAACAAAAAAGTATCAATCTTACAGAAAAAGGAATCTTACATTATGAAAACACTTATGCTTGGCAACGAAGCCGTTGCCCGCGGTCTTTATGAAGCCGGATGCGCATTCGTATCCAGCTATCCCGGCACACCGAGTACCGAGATCACCGAAGCAGCCGCGAAATATCAAGAAATCTACGCCGAATGGGCACCCAATGAAAAGGTTGCTCTGGAATCTGCCTTCGGCGCATCTCTCTCGGGACGCCGCAGCTTCTGCGGTATGAAGCACGTTGGTCTGAATGTAGCGGCAGACCCGCTCTTTACCATTGCCTATACGGGCGTAAACGCAGGTCTTGTGATTGCCGTTGCAGACGACCCCGGTATGCACAGCTCCCAGAACGAACAGGACTCCCGCCATTATGCACGCGCATCCAAAATCCCGATGCTCGAACCTGCTGATTCTGCGGAAGCCATCGCTTTCACAAAGGAAGCGTATGAAATTTCCGAAACATTCGATACGCCCGTCCTGCTGAAAATGTGTACCCGCGTAGCGCACTCCCAGAGCGTTGTGGAACCGGGCGAACGCACCGAATTTGCAAAAGCATACGCAAAGGATGCCGCAAAATATATCATGATGCCCGGCAATGCCAAACGCCGCCATCCCATCGTGGAGGCGCGTACCGAAGCCTTGATCGCATTTGCGGAAACCACACCTCTCAATACCGTTGAAAACGGCTCGTCCAACGATATCGGTATCATCACCTCCTCCACCTCTTATCAATATGTGAAAGAAGTATTCGGCGATACCTATCCGATCATGAAGCTCGGTATGATCTGGCCCATGCCCGAAAAGAAAATCGTTTCTTTCGCGCAGAACGTCCGTACTCTCGTCGTTGTCGAAGAGCTTGACAGCTTCATCGAATCCCACGTGCGCGACCTTGGCATTTCCTGTATCGGAAAGAGCAAATTCTCCTGCATTGGCGAATTCAGTCAGAATACCATCCGCGAACAGTTTGAAAATACCGTCATCACAGGCACTAAGATCGATGCCGAAATCCCTGCCCGTCCTCCCGTTATGTGTGCAGGCTGTCCCCACAGAGGTCTGTTCTATACTTTGGTACGCAATAAGGTAACCGTTATGGGCGATATCGGCTGTTATACCCTCGGTGCCGTTCCTCCGCTCGGCGCTCTGGATACCACCATCTGTATGGGTGCTTCCGTATCCGGCTTGCACGGCTTCAATAAAGCAAGCGCGCTTGAAGGCTCCGTTACCGATGAAAAGAGAAAAACCGTTGCCGTCATCGGCGACTCCACGTTTATGCATTCGGGCATTACGGGACTCGTTAACATTGCGTATAACGATTCCAACTCCACCGTCATCATCGTGGATAACTCCATCACGGGTATGACGGGCCATCAGCAGAACCCCACCACGGGTATGAACCTCAAAGGCGATCCTGCCGCAAAAATTGATCTGGAAACCCTCTGCCGTGCAGTCGGTATCCGCCGTGTACGCGTGGTCGATCCTTATGATCTTGCGGCTTGCGATCTTGCTGTCAAGGAAGAACTTGCGGCAAACGAGCCCTCCGTCATCATTTCCCGCCGTCCCTGCGCGCTCCTCAAATACGTAAAACATAAAAAACCGCTTTCCGTGGATCCCGATCAATGCAGAAGCTGTAAGATGTGCATGAAGATCGGTTGTCCCGCCATCAGCATGGTAAACGGCAAAGCCAAGATCGATAACACACTCTGCACAGGCTGCGGCGTTTGCGCACAGCTTTGTAAATTTGACGCTTTCCGGAAAGGAGAAAATGAATGATGCAGACCAAAAATATTATGATCGTCGGTGTCGGCGGTCAGGGCAGCCTTCTTGCCTCCAAGCTTCTCGGTAAGCTTCTTCTCACAGGCGGCTATGACATTAAGGTATCCGAGGTACACGGCATGAGCCAGAGAGGCGGCAGCGTTGTTACTTACGTTCGTTTCGGCGATAAAGTATATTCCCCCATCATCGACCGCGGCGAAGCGGATTTCATCGTTTCCTTTGAACTTCTCGAAGCGGCTCGTTATACGGAATACCTCCGTCCCGAAGGCAGAATCATCACCAATACCCAGCAGATCAATCCCATGCCCGTCATCACGGGCGCCGCAAGCTATCCCGAAAATCTTGTTCAAAAAATGGAAAACGCAGGTCTTGCCGTCGATGCCATCGATGCACTCTCTCTTGCCGAGGAAGCAGGCTCTGCCAAAGCCGTAAACCTCGTGCTTCTCGGCAGACTTTCCAGATATTTTGATTTCACCGAGGAAGAATGGATGAAAGCCATTGAAACAAGCGTTCCCGCAAAATTCCTCGAGCTCAACAAAAAAGCATTCCGCCTTGGCGCGCAGAGCTAAGAAAACAGTCCTGTTACCGTAAATTCCGAATCATTTGTATTTTTACTTTTATCTACTTCAAATTTGAAAGGATATTCCTATGAATACAGCCACGTGTTCTAACTGCGGCTCCGCGCGTAGTTCTGCCGACGGCGCTCCTCTCTGTCATGCCTGCGGCTTTCCCTTGACACAATCTGCCTTACCGAAATTACAAAAGCATCTCGCCGCGGCATTCGCTCTTCTTCACAAATTGCAATTTGACAAGGCAAAAACGGCATTTGAAGCCATCATCCTCAAAGACTCCGAAAACGCCTCTTCTTATTGGGGCAGACTCTGCGCAAGGTATCACATTCTCTATACGGAAAACGGTAACGGAAAATCCGTTCCGAGCTGTCCGACACGCTCGGGCGCAAATCTTGCCGAGGATGTGGATTATCGGAAAGCCATGTTCTTCGCCGACGAAGAAATGAAAGCCTTTCTCCAATCGCAAGCGAAGCAGCTTAAAGCCTTATGCTCTGACGGCGGCGCTTCGGAAAACGGAACGCGCCGATTTACCATGGACGAGGCAGATCCGAATGACGAGCAGATGAGAAAACAAAAAAAATCGAAATATGCCTTAATATTTGAAATGAACGAAGACGGAACTTATCGGGTTACCGGAATCGAAACACGCAACGCCGATACCGTCGTGATTCCTTATACGTATCAGGGAAAGCCTGTAACAGAAATTGGAGAAGGTGCATTTTCCAATCGCGTCAGCTTGCGGAACGTTCTCATTCCCGACAGTGTGAAGGTCATCGGCAAGGAGGCATTCCACGGTTGCACCGGTCTGAAAAGCATTACCATTCCCGACGGCGTGGAGGTCATCGGCAAGGAGGCATTCCACGGCTGCACCGGTCTGACAGGCGTTACCATCCCCGACGGCGTGAAGAAGATTGAGCCCCGGACATTCAAGGACTGCTTCAGTCTGACAAGTATTGACATTCCCAACGGTGTGAATTTCATTGCCGGTGCCGCATTCAGCGGTTGCTTCAGTCTGACAAGCATTACCATTCCCGACAGTGTGACAGGCTTTGCTGAGGAGGCTTTCAAGGGTTGCAGCAGTCTGACAGGCGTTACCATTCCCGATGGCGTGAAGTATATTGAGGCCTGGACATTCGACGGATGCAGCAGTCTGACAGACATTACCATCCCGGACAGCGTAATCAGCATCGGTTGTGCCGCATTCAGCGACTGCAGCAGTCTGACAAGCGTTACCGTTCCCAACAGCGTGACAAGCATTAGCGCTCATGCGTTCTCAGGTTGTGACAGCCTGAAGAGTATTTCGTTACCCTTTATCGGAAGCAAGCCTTACGACGTACAGAATCCGCATTATGAGACGCATCTGGGACATATTTTCGGGACAAGTTACTATTTTGAAAATAATAAATATGTTCCGAAATCTTTGAAAAAGGTTCGGATCACCGGGGACTACCCCATCGGTCCCGGCGCATTCCACTGTTGTGAAAGCCTGAAGGTCATTGATATTCCGGGAAACGTGGAAAGTATGAAAGAAACTGTATTCGCTTGTTGCACGGGTCTGAAGGATATCGTCATTCCGAAAGGCGTAACCAAAATCGAACACAGTACATTCTGCAGCTGCAACGGTCTGACAAATGTTGTCATTCCGGACGGTATCAAGGAAATCGGATATGATACATTCCGGGATTGCGTCAATCTGAAAAGCGTTACCATTCCCGACAGCGTAACGCACTTCGGGGATGCAATGTTCAAGGGTTGCACCCGTCTGATGAATGTGCACATTTCCGGGAGCTGTCTTTCCAATACGGTCATTCCCGCTGACATCAAGAAAAATACGCCGGAAGCACTCATCAGACGCGGCAATCTGACAGGCATACCCTCTTCCATGTTTGAAAATTGTGTCAATCTGATCAATTTTATCATTCCCTACGGCGTGACGAAAATCGATCTGTACGCATTCCGCGGCTGCAGCAATCTGACGCACATTGTCATTCCGAGCACCGTAAAGAAAATTTCTACTTATGCATTTGAAGGCTGCAAAAATCTGACATCCATCACCTACGTCGGCACGAAAGCGCAGTGGAAAGCAATTTCTTTGGATTCCGCCTGGGACTATATGACCGGCAACTACACCGTCACCTTTACCGGCAATCCCGGTTCCAAATAAGCAAGGCTTACAAATTTATATTTTGCTTTTCGCTCAAATCCATACTCTAAGGAGATTTATTTTATGAAACGCTATTATCAACCCGAAATCGAAACTGCCTCGCACGAGCAGATCCGCGCATGGCAGGATGAGCGTTTGGTCGCTCAAATCAAGCACGTCTGGGATAACGTCCCCTATTACCGTAAAAAAATGGAAGAAAAGGGCGT
>JAFQEK010000166.1 GCA_017399025.1 Clostridia bacterium | reverse complement strand
TTGCTTTCGGTTTTGCAAAATGAAGATAGGAATGCCACAGACCGTTTCTTCTTTGCTTACTTTCTTCTTTTCGTAAAGAAGAAAGTAAGGCGTTCTTTTTATTTTATGAGGAGCTCAGCAATCTGAATGGCGTTGGTTGCCGCGCCCTTGCGGACCTGGTCTCCGCAGCACCAGAGGGTGATGCCATTTTCGGAAACGATGTCTTTGCGGATTCTTCCGACGTAAACGAGGTCCTGGTCGGAGGTATCGAGGGGCATCGGATATTCCTTTGCTTCGGGATTGTCAACCAGACGGCAGCCTGCGGCGGAAGCAATGGCTGCTTTTGCTTCTTCTACGGAAATGGGAGCTTCCGTATTGAGTGTAATGGAGATGGAGTGGCTTCTGTATACAGGAACACGTACGCAGGTACAGCCGACGAGAAGCTCGGGAAGATGCAGGATCTTTCTGCCTTCATTCTGCATTTTCATTTCCTCGGAGGTGTAGCCGTTTTCATCAAAGCCTCCGATCTGCGGAATCAGATTGAATGCGATCTGATAGGGAAATACGGAGGGCTCAAAGGATTTACCTTCGGTAATGGCGTTGACCTCTTCTTCCAATTCGGTAACACCGCCTGCACCTGCGCCGGAAACAGCCTGATAAGTGGAGGCAATCATGGTTTTGATGGGAGAAAGCTTATTGATTGCGTGAACGGCAACGAGAGAAATGATGGTGGAACAGTTGGGATTGGAAATAATTCCGTTGTGCTTCAGCGCATCTTCGGGGTTGATTTCGGGAACAACCAGAGGAACGTCTTTGTTCATACGGAATGCGCTGGAGTTATCCACAAAAACCGCGCCTGCTGCCACGATGTGGGGGGCGTATTCCTGCGCGAGCTTGTTGGGCGCCGCACCGAGCACGATATCAACACCGGCAAAGGAATCGGGTGTTACCTCGCGGACGGTTACGTTTTCTCCGCGGAAAGAGAGCGTGGAGCCTGCGCTTCTTGCACTGGCAAGAGGAATCAGTTCGCTGATGGGGAAGTTTCTTTCTTCAAGAATTTTGATCATTTCACGGCCGACTGCGCCGGTTGCGCCGAGAACGGCTACTTTATACTGTTTCATTTGAGTCAAGTCCTTTCGGAGGATTAGAGAATATTTTCGGTGCAAAGCCCATCGTAAAGACAGGAGATTGCTTCCGCGTATTTATCGGCAGAGATGCCTACGATAATATTATGTTCATCGGGAGATTGCGCAATCATTTTGACGTTGATCTGCTTTTCGGCAAGAATTTTGAAGATGGCGGCGCAAATACCGGGATGTCCCGCCATATTTCTGCCTACCGCGGCAATCAATGCAATATCACGCTCAAGAGAAGCCTCGGCCTGGAGAGAGGTTTCAATCTCTGACATGATGGTGTGAATGTGCTTGGAGGCTTGTTCTTCGGAAACGATGACGCCGCACATATCCATTCCGGTGGGCGTATGTTCGATGTTGATGTTATATTTTTCAAAGATAGAGAGAACCTTGCGGAAAAATCCGATTTCACTGGACATGTGTTTTTTATAGATTGCACAGCAGAGATATCCCTTTTTACCGGCAAGACCTGTAATCGGCGCGCCGGCACCTGCTTCCTTGGAAATGATGGTTCCGGGATTTGCGGGCTCGTTGGTATTACGCAGATTGATGGCGATGCTGGCTTCCTGTACGGGAAGAATGCTGTCCTCGTGAAGAACGCTTGCGCCCATATAGGAAAGCTCACGGAGCTCTTCGTAGGTTACGCGTTGGATGGCTTTCGGATTTTTGGCAAGCTTGGGGTCTGCGGCGCGAATGCCGGAAACGTCGGTCCAGTTTTCATAAATATCCGCGTTCAGAAACTTGGAAAGATAAGCGCCCGTTACGTCAGAACCGCCGCGGGAGAGAAGATTGATATCCCCGTTGGGGTATGCACCGTAAAAACCGGGAATAACAATGCTTCCATACTGATCAAATGCCGCGCGCGCGCGTTTTTCACTTTCAATGAGGTCGAGCTTGCCATCATAGGAAAAACGGATGATATCAGCGGCATCCACAAAGGCGTAGCCGAGATAGCTGCTCATCAGACGGGCGCAGAAATATTCACCGCGGCTGACCAGACAGTCCTGATTGATATCTTTTCCGAAGGTTTTGCTGAACTCGTTCAGCTCCGCTTCAATATCGATATCAAGATTCAGGGTTTCTTTGATTTCTTTATAGCGTTCAACGATGGAAACCCAGATTTTGTCATCCGGAACCCCGTATTTGAGATGGCTTCCGAGCGTATAAAGCAGATCGGTGATTTTATTGTCATCGGAAGAACGTTTGCCGGGCGCGGAAACGACGACAACGCGGCGTGCCGGATTGGATTGAATAATGCTTTTTACTTTTTTGAACTGCGCGGAATCCGCAAGGGAGCTTCCGCCGAATTTTGTGACGATCATGATGATAAAAGTTCCTTTATTTTATTTAAGAATATAGTTGAATTTTCAAATATCGGATCAGAGGTCGCACGCAACGAGATCCTCGAAGCGTTCGCGTCTGACGGCAAGCTTTTCCGCACCGTTTCTGAGTACAACGACAGGCGGTTTTGTAATGCGGTTATAATTGGAAGCCATGGAATAATTGTAGGCACCTGTAACGAGAACGGCAAGAATATCTCCTCTGTGGGGCTTGGGAAGCATGACGTTTTCCTGTATCAGATCACCGCTTTCACAGCATCTTCCGCCGACGGTGCAGGGAAAATCCGCTTCCTCGTCAGCGCGGTTGGCAAGGAGAATGGTGTAGGCAGATTGATAAAGCGTATAACGGGGATTATCTGTCATGCCGCCGTCAATAGATACGTAATTTTTGAAGCCTTCGATTTCCTTGACACTGCCGACGGTGTAGAGTGTCATACCCGCATCGGCAACAATACTTCTTCCGGGTTCCATATAAATAATTGGCATGAGAAGATCGTTCTCGGCGCATTTTTTACGAATGTAAGCACCGATGGCATTGATGTTTTCCGTGATGCTGATTTTTGGATCGCTTTCGATATAACGAACGCCGAATCCGCCGCCAAGGTTCAGAATTTTTGCCGTGAATCCGAATTGTTCCTTCATCTTGCCGATAAAGGTAAGCATGATATCCGCCGCTGTAATATACGGCTCAATATCAAAGATCTGAGAGCCGATGTGGCAGTGAAAGCCGCAAAGCTCAACGTTGGTTTGTGAAAGCGCGGCTTTCGTCATCTTTTCGGCAAGTCCCGTTTCAATGGCGGAGCCGAATTTGGAATCTACGCCGCCCGTGCTGATTTTCTTGTGGGTATGTGGATCAATACCGGGCGTCAGACGGAGCAGAATTTTCTGACGGATGCCTGCGCTTTGTGCATAGCTGTCGATGAGAAGCAATTCTTCCATGCTGTCCACGATGAAATAACCAATGCGGTTTTCGATGGCGTATCGGATGTCAAAATCGGTTTTGTTATTGCCGTGGAAAAATGCGCGTTCCATCGGAAAGCCTGCGGAAACTGCCGTGAAAAGCTCTCCCGAAGAAACGATATCCGTGCCGATGCCTTCTTCTGCCATGATGCGGTAAATTTCTTTGAAGCTGAGAGATTTGGAAGCAAACAGCGGAATGGAGCCTTCTCCGAAGTTTGCCCGCATGGCTTCCTTATATTCACGCACACGCGCGCGTACGCGAGAATCGTCAAGCAGAAATACGGGGGTGCCGTATTTTTCAGCCAGCGAAACGGTGTCCGCGCCGGCGAAGTACAAATGACCATTTTCGCCGACGGTAACATTGGAGTGAACGATTTTTCTATCCGTCATTTTTGAAAATCCTTTCTTGTGAAGGTGTACGGTTTATTTTCCGACAATATCCTTCATAGTATAAAATCCTGCGGGCTTTCCGACGAGGAATTCTGCGGCAACAAGCGCACCGTCCGCAAAGAGTGCTCTTGTGTGTGCTTCATGTTTCAGCGTGATGGTTTCGGTCGGTGTTGCAAGAATGACTTCGTGTTCACCAATCACACCGCCCATGCGGAGTGCATGAATGCCGATTTCTTTTGGAGAACGTTTTTGATGGCCGTATCTGCCGCAAACGAAAGTGGCATCCGTTTTGGCTTGTTTCATTTCTTCGGCGAGCATGAGTGCAGTTCCACTGGGTGCATCCAATTTCTGGTTGTGATGCTTTTCAACGATTTCGATATCCGCGCCCGGCATGAGTTCAGCCGCGCGGCGGGCAAAATCTGCAAGAACTGCAATGCCGATGGACATATTTGCGCTGCGGAAGATAGCGATTTCTTCGGAAGCTTTTTGAATGATTTCCAATTCTTCCGCAGTTTGGCCCGTAGTGGCAACCACGCAGGGGGTTTTGGTTCTGACAGCATATTCCATCAGATTTTGTGTGCAAGCATGATGAGAAAAGTCAATGATCACGTCTGCTTTTCCCCCGAAATCGGAAAGATTTTTGAAAATGAGGGGATCAGAGCCGTCTGCATTGATATCTACGCCACAGGCGATCTGCGCGCCGTTTTTGCCGCTTTCAAGAAGCGTCCAGATTTGCGAGCCCATTTTTCCGAGCGCGCCGTTCATAAGTACTTTCATTGGAATCCTTTCCTATCGTAAACGATTCTGTTTTTTTATTTTAATCATATTCCGGAGATATTTCTGTGTGAGAGGATGGACGGAAACGAGGAAAAATAATCAAAGATTTGCGTTCAGTCCCGCATCGATGAGTTTTTGGCGGAGATTTTCCTTTTTTGTTTCCTCCATGGGATAGAGAGGTTCGCGCATTTCCGGTGTGCAATAGCCGAGCATTGCCATAGCTTCTTTTACGGGGATGGGGTTGACATCGGAGAACAGCGCATTGATCAGAGGGAGATATTGGCACTGGATGGAAGCACTTCCCGCAACATCGCCCGTAAAGAAACGGTTGCACATTTCGCAGGTTTTTTCAGGCAATACGTTGGAAAGAACAGAGATCACACCTTTGGCGCCGAGCGCAAGCATGGGAACGACTTGATCGTCATTTCCGCTGTAGACATCGAGCTTATCACCGACTAAAGATACGGTTTTTACGAGCTTTGAAAAATCTCCGCTTGCTTCCTTGATGGCATAAATATTCGGATGTTCGGCAAGAACCGCATAGGTTTCGGGTTCAATATTGACACCTGTACGGGAGGGAACATTGTAAAGAATGATCGGTTTGTCCACGCTGTCCGCGATACGCGTATACATATGGATAAGACCTCTCTGAGAAGTTTTGTTATAATAAGGCGTAACAATGAGAAGCGCAGCGGCACCGACTTCGCAAGAGCGTCTGCAAAGAGAGATTGCATGCTCGGTGTCATTGCTGCCCGCCCCTGCAATTACGGGGATTCTGCCTGCAACGCGCTTTACCGCAAAAGCAATGGCAGAGATTTGTTCATCATCGGTCAGCGTGGAAGCTTCGCCTGTGGTTCCGCAGATTACAAGAGCATTGACACCTGCACGGAGCTGATCGTCAATGATGGAACCGAAAGCTTCGTAATCAATAGCGCGGTTGTGAAAAGGTGTGATAAGCGCTGTGGCAACACCTGTAAAAATCGGAGTTTTCATAAATAATATCCTTTCCTGCCGAATGATCGGCAACTGACATAACTGATTTGATGTAAAGATGCATCTCTTATATAATATGCAATGCCATGGCAGGATGCACATACAGGGAGATGAAAAAAGCGTCTTCCGATAAAAGCGAAAAACCGCAGCTATCGAAAAACGCATCAAATATCTTACGCTTTCAAATCCGATAGCTCTCCGCAAAAACGACAGTCGGACAAATCTTATTTGCCAAACCAAGCAATACGCACCCGTCCGCGCATACTTTCGGCAAGCGCCCCTTTTTGCGCTTCGACGGTTATCGGGAACCTTGACCGAAACGAATACTGATGACGCATTGCACCTCTACCATGATTCAATTCCTATTTATTGATAATAACACAGTTGCAGGCGTATGTCAATATTTTTGAAGAATTTCTTTGGAAAAACTTTATAAAAAACTGCGATTATTTTATACATCGCTGTATAAAATTGTGTTTCGTTTGAAAGGAGATTCATTTTCGCAATAAATATTAAGGAAGGAATATTCATTAAAAAACAACTTTTTTAAATATGAAATTGTTATTTATGCACAAATTTCGGAGCGCTTTTTGGAATAAAACGTGGAAAAAAGAATATTTTTCAAAAAACTATTGCATTTTTATTCATGGTGATGTATAATTATTCAGCAAACGAAATCTTGCTGTCAATCGGCTGTGAATAAAAGGAGTTTATATATTATGAATAAAAAAGATATTAAAAAAGTTGTTCTTGCTTATTCGGGCGGTCTGGATACCTCGATCATCATTCCGTGGCTCAAAGAAAATTATAATAATTGCGAAGTTATCGCAGTTTCAGGTAACGTGGGACAGGCAGACGAATTGGAAGGCTTGGAAGAAAAAGCCATTAAAACAGGCGCTTCCAAATGCTATGTGGAAGATTTGACTGATGAATTCGTGGACGAATACGTCATTCCTACCGTGAAAGCCGGCGCGCTTTACGAAGAATATATGCTTGGTACATCTTTTGCACGTCCCGTCATTGCGAAACGCATTGTGGAAATTGCAAAGGCGGAAGGAGCGGATGCCATTTGTCATGGCTGCACGGGCAAGGGTAATGACCAGGTTCGTTTCGAACTCACCATCAAAGCGTTTGCTCCCGATATGCATATCATTGCACCCTGGCGCGAATGGGATATCAAATCCCGTGAAGAAGAAATCGAATACGCGGAAGCGCACAATGTTCCGTTAAAGATCAACCGCGAAACAAACTATTCCAAGGATAAAAACCTTTGGCATCTTTCTCACGAAGGTCTTGACCTCGAAGATGCGGGTAACGAACCCCTTTACGAAAAGGAAGGCTTTCTTGAAATGGGTGTTTCTCCCATGATGGCACCCGACAAGCCTACTTATATCACACTTGATTTTGAACAGGGTGTTCCCGTTGCATTGAATGGTGAAAAAATGAGCGCAAAGGATATTATTCTCGCGCTGAACAAGCTTGGCGGCGAAAACGGTATTGGTTTGCTTGATATTGTTGAAAACCGTCTGGTCGGTATGAAATGCCGCGGCGTATACGAAACTCCCGGCGGTTCCATCCTCTATTTTGCGCATAATTATCTTGAAACCGTTTGCCTGGACAAAATGACTGCACATAAGAAGCAGGAACTTGCGATCACGTTTGCGGATCTCGTTTATAACGGTCAGTGGTTCACACCTCTCAGAGAAGCGCTTTCCGCTTTTGTGGACAAAACGCAGGAAACCGTTACCGGTAAGGTACGCATTAAACTTTATAAAGGCAATATGATCAAAGCCGGCGTATGGAGCGATTACTCCCTTTATTCCGAAGAAATCGCAACGTTTGGCGAGGATCACGTTTACGATCAGACAGATGCGAAAGGCTTTATCAACCTCTTTGGTCTGCCGATCAAGGTTCAGGCACAGGTAAAGGCTGCTGTGGAAAAGAAAAATAACAAATAATTGCATTTCTCTTGGACGCGGGATGTTATATTACATCCCGATCGTCTTGTAAGGATATGATAACGATTAAGAAAGAAAAAGGTTGATCCGATATGGAAAAAATGTGGGCAGGAAGATTCATCGGTGCGCTTGACCGCATGGCGGATGATTTCAATTCATCGATTCATTTCGATTCCAAAATGTATGAACAGGATATCAAAGGCTCTCTCGCGCACGCATCCATGCTTTGTGCGCAAGGCATCATTTGTGCCGCTGATTTTGAAAAGATCAGTGCAGGTCTGGAAGAAATTCTGGTGGATATCCGAGAGGGAAGATTGGAAATTGACATGAATGCGGAAGACATTCATATGTTTGTGGAAGCGGAACTGACGAAAAGAATCGGAGACGTGGGTAAGCGTTTGCATACTGCGCGCTCCCGTAACGATCAGGTGGCAGTGGATCTGCGCCTGTATCTGCGCGATGTATCCGAACAGATCAGGAAAGGATTGCTTTCGCTGATCGGCGTCATATATAAAAAGGCTTCCGAAAATACCGATGCCATCATGCCAGGTTATACCCATCTGCAAAGAGCCCAGCCGATTACGTTTGCTCAGCACCTTTTGGCTTACGCCATGATGTTTATGCGCGACGTCGGCAGACTTTCCGATACGGTGAAAAGAATGAATGTTTCTCCGCTCGGCTCCTGTGCGCTTGCGGGTACAACGTATCCGACCGACCGCGATATGGTGGCGGAAAGACTTGGATTCGATGGGGTAACGGAAAACAGTATGGACGGTGTTTCCGACCGTGATTTTTGCGTGGAACTGCTTTCTGTTTGTTCCATCATCATGATGCATCTTTCACGCTTTTCGGAAGAGATTATTTTGTGGTCCTCCTGGGAATTTGGTTTTGTGGAGCTTTCGGATGCTTATACCACGGGTTCCAGTATTATGCCGCAAAAGAAAAATTCCGATATGGCAGAGCTTGTACGCGGAAAAACGGGCAGGGTTTACGGCGATCTGATCGGTACGCTTACCATGCTCAAAGGACTTCCTCTTGCTTACAATAAGGATATGCAGGAAGATAAGGAATCCGTTTTTGACGGTGTGGAAACCGTACAAAAATGTCTGGATATTTTTACGCCCATGCTTTCTACTATGACTGTGAAAAAAGAAAATATGAGAGCCGCAGCGGGCAAAGGCTTTATCAACGCTACGGATCTTGCGGATTATCTTACCAAAAAAGGGTTGCCTTTCCGAAGCGCGTATAAAATAGTAGGCGGCATTGTGGCTTCCTGTATCGCAAGCGGCAACATTCTTGAAACGCTTCCCATGGAAACCTATAAGAGCTTCAGCGAATTGTTTGAAGATGACCTTTACGAAGAAATTTCCTTGGATTCCTGTGTGAAAAAACGAATTTCCAAGGGCAGTACGGGACCGGAATCCGTAGCTTACCAATTAAAACTCATCGAAAATTATTTGAAGACGGAATCAATCGACTGACGGAGAAAAGAAGAATGAAAAAGATTTTTATTGATGGAAAAGCCGGAACAACGGGGCTTCGCATTTATGAAAGACTCGGCGGAAGAACAGACATTGAAATGATTACGCTTCCGGAAGCATGCCGAAAGGATGAAAATGCCCGAAAAGAAGCGCTCAACCGCGCGGACGTTGCTTTTCTCTGCCTCCCCGATGCAGCGGCAAAGGAAGCTGTTTCCATGGTGGAAAATCCGGATACGGTGGTGATCGATACCTCTACCGCACACAGGACGGATCCTTCCTTTGTATATGGTTTCCCCGAACTTTCTCCCATGTTCGAGGAAAAAATTAAAAATTCTAAACGCATTGCTGTTCCCGGATGCCATGCAAGCGGTTTTATTGCGCTTGTGTATCCTTTGATCGAGGAAGGAATCCTTTCTCCCTCGGCACATCTGACCTGTCATTCCGTTACGGGATACAGCGGCGGCGGTAAAAAAATGATCGAAGAATATGAACATGAAGGACGAGATTTTCTGCTCGGTGCTCCCCGTCAGTACGGTCTGACACAGGAGCATAAACACCTGAAAGAAATGAAGGCGGTAACGGGACTGGAAACTTTGCCGATCTTTTGTCCTATCGTTTCCGATTTTTACAGCGGTATGGTGGTTACCGTTCCACTTTTCAAAGAGGATATCGGCGTTCCGGCAAAGGAGCTTGCCTCGGTATATCGGAAGCGGTATCAGGGTCCCGTTATTTCTTACACGGAAAACATGACCGAAAACGGGTTTATTTCCGGAGCAGGACTCAGCGGTAAGGACAGTATGCAGATTTCCGTTCTCGGCAATGAGGACCGTATTCTTCTTGTTGCAAGATATGACAATCTCGGCAAAGGCGCTTCAGGTGCTGCCGTGGAAAATCTCAATATTGTTCTCGGTTTGGAGAAGACATTGGGGCTTGCGCTTTGATCGGATATGTTTGGGAGGGCGATTACCCTCCCTTTCTTTTTTAACTTATAGGAAATTATTCTAATTGACCTCTCCGTTTGCGTTGTTTGGACACAAGAAAAACTATGATAGGTTGAGTATACGGATTGCAAAGCAATCTGTTA
This sequence comes from Clostridia bacterium, assembly GCA_017399025.1. Classification (GTDB taxonomy): domain Bacteria; phylum Bacillota; class Clostridia; order Oscillospirales; family CAG-272; genus QALR01. The sequence continues at coordinate 21,695 of JAFQEK010000166.1, read as the reverse complement.
TCCGGCAGGCGTTGCCCACTTTCTTGAAAAAATAAAGATTATTTTAAAAATCCTATTCCATTTTTGAAATGGTTGTGATATAATACAGAAATTGTACTGTGGCATTCTTTTCATAAAGAAAAAAGCAGTTTTTTGAATTGACGGTTTTGTGTGAAAGGATATATAGAGATCATGAAAACAACAGCAGGCGGCGTTTGCGCCGCAAAAGGATTCAGCGCAAGCGGTATTCATTGCGGAATCCGTAAAAATAAAACGAAAAAAGATCTTGCGTTGATCTACAGCGAGGTGCAAGCGAGCGCGGCGGCTGTATATACGACCAATCTGGTCAAGGGCGCGCCTTTGACCGTTACCAAGCAGCATCTGGAGAACGGAAAGGCGCAGGCGGTTATTTGTAACAGCGGCAACGCCAACACCTGCAATGCAAACGGCATTGAGATTGCAGAAAAAATGAGTGCGCTGGTTTCGCATAAGCTCGGCATCCCCGCAGAGGATGTGATCGTTGCTTCCACGGGTGTGATCGGACAACCTTTGGATATTGCGCCGATCGAAAACGGAATGGAGGCGCTCATTGCCGGACTCGGCGATTGCAGCGACGATGCGGCAGAAGGCATTATGACGACCGATACCGTAAAGAAAGAGATTGCGATTTCCTTTGAAATCGGCGGAAAAACCTGTATCATCGGCGGTATTGCAAAGGGTTCGGGTATGATTCATCCGAATATGGCGACCATGCTCGTATTTTTGACGACAGATGCGGCAATCTCCTGCGAAATGCTTTCCAAGGCGCTTTCCGAGGATGTCCGTAATACGTTTAATATGGTCAGCGTGGATGGAGATACTTCTACCAACGATATGGTAGCCATTATGGCAAACGGTATGGCGGGTAATGAGGAAATCGTTTGCGAGGGCGAAGACTTTGAACGCTTTATGCAGGCGCTGAATACGGTAACCGTTTATCTTTGCCGTATGATCGCAGGCGACGGAGAGGGCGCAACCAAGCTTCTTGAATGTACCGTTAGGGGTGCTTCTTCCAAGGAGATTGCCAAAACGGTTGCCAAGAGTGTAATCTGTTCTTCTCTGGTGAAAGCGGCAATGTTCGGTTCGGATGCCAATTGGGGAAGAGTTCTTTGTGCCATCGGTTACAGCGGCGCTGACGTGGATGTGAACCGCATTGACGTTTCGTTTGTATCCAAGGCGGGGGAGATTCTCGTTTGTAAAAACGGAGCGGGTGTGGAATTTTCCGAAGAGCTTGCAAAAAAGATTTTGCTGGAAAAAGAAATCGGTATTGCCATTTCTCTGAATACGGGAACGGAAGAGGCGGTTGCCTGGGGCTGTGATCTTACTTATGACTATGTGAAGATCAACGGCGATTACCGTACATAATATAAAGGAAGGGTAAGGAAAAGAACGTGATACCAAAAAATCTTACCAATGCGCAGCGCGCGGAAATTCTGACACAGGCGTTGCCTTACATACAGGATTATTATAATAAGATCGTCGTTGTCAAATACGGCGGAAATGCAATGATCAATGAAGAAAGAAAGCAACAGGTTATGGAAGATGTGGTTTTGCTTTCTCTGATCGGCGTAAAAGTGGTTCTTGTCCACGGCGGCGGTCCGGAAATTACGGATACGCTCAACAAAATCGGCAAAAAATCCGAATTTATCGACGGCTTGCGCGTAACGGATAAGGAAACCGTGGAAATCGTGCAGATGGTTCTGGCAGGCAAAGTGAATAAAACGCTGGTGAATCTGCTTGAGGTCAACGGCGGTAAGGCGATGGGTATTTCCGGTATGGACGGTCATCTGATCGAAGCGGAAATGAAAGATGAACGTCTCGGCTACGTCGGCAGAATTACCAAGGTAAATGTGGAGCCGATTATGGATCTCCTGGAAAAGGGATATATTCCCGTCGTTTCCACCATCGGCTGTGATATGAAAGGCAACGTTTATAATATCAATGCGGATACCGCAGCTTCCAGAATTGCAGGAGCGATCAAGGCGGAATCCTTGATCTCCATGACGGATATTGCAGGAATCCTGCGGGATAAAGATGATCCTTCTTCGCTGATTTCCATGATTGATATCAACGATGCGGTTTCTCTTTTTGACGAGGGCATTATTTCGGGCGGTATGATTCCGAAAGTGGAATGCTGTATCGATGCCATTAACAGAGGCGTAAAGAAAGTATTTATTATGGATGGCAGAGTGCCTCATGCAATTCTGATTGAAATGCTGACCGATGAAGGCGCGGGAACCATGGTTGTTTCCGACAAAAAAGATTTTGAATAAATTCCGAAAAACAGATAACGGAGCGACATAACCAATGATGAATATTCAGGATATTGATAGGGAATATATTTCCGGTACTTATGCGAGATTTCCTTTGACGATTGTTTCGGGTAAAGGCTCTCTTGTTTACGATGAAACCGGAAAAGAATATATCGATCTCGGAACGGGGATTGCCGTAAATACCTTTGGTATTGCGGACGAGGAATGGGCGCAGGCTGTTACAAAACAGCTTTATCAATGCCAACACACCTCCAATCTGTATTATTCCGAGCCGTGCGCGCTTCTTGCGAGGGAGCTTTGCGAGCGTACGGGTATGAAAAAAATCTTTTTTTCAAATTCGGGCGCGGAAGCGAACGAAGCGGCAATCAAGGTTGCCAGAAAATACGCGGCCGAGAAAAAGGGAAAAGATACTTATACGATTATTACGTTGAATAACAGCTTCCACGGAAGAACGATCACGACGCTTGCTGCAACGGGACAAGACGTATTCCATACGGATTTCACACCTTTGACGGAAGGCTTTGTGTATGCGCAAGCAAATGATATTGAATCCGTGAAAACATTGGTTGCGCAGCATAAGGTGGCGGCAATCATGTTTGAGCTTGTGCAGGGCGAAGGCGGCGTTTGTCCGTTGGAGCAGGATTTTGTGGACGGGTTGGTTTCTCTGGCAAGAGGAAACGATATCCTTCTGATTGACGATGAGGTACAAACGGGAAACGGACGTACGGGTGCACTTTACGCATATATGCATTACGGTTTTATGCCCGATATCGTTTCCACGGCAAAGGGCTTGGGCGGTGGCTTGCCGATCGGCGCATGTCTGCTGGGTGAGAAGGTCAAGGACGTTTTGACTCCCGGCTCTCACGGCTCGACCTTTGGCGGAAATCCCGTTGCCTGCGCGGGTGCAAGAAATGTCATTGCCCGTCTGGATGAGGATTTGCTCACGCAGGTGCGTGAAAAATCGGCGTATATTTTTAAGGAATTGAACGGCGCTTCCGGTGTGAAGAGCGTTTCGGGTATGGGATTTATGATCGGCATTGAAACGGTAAAGGATGCTTCGGAAATCCTTGCCGTTTGCCGTGAAAACGGTGTGCTTGCCATCAAGGCAAAGCAAAAGGTCCGTCTGCTCCCTGCGCTCAACATTCCCATGGACGTTTTGGAAAAAGCAATTGCCGTTATCAAAGCGGCTTGCGCGGTATCCGATTGATTGGACAGGAAAGGAAATAAACCGATGAATCTCAAGGGTAAAAATTTTTTGAAGCTTCTGGATATTACATCCGAGGAAATGGAAGGTTTGATGGACCTTGCAGCGGAATTGAAGGCAAAGAAGAAAAACGGCGTTGTGCATGAAGAATGCAAAGGAAAAAATATTGCTTTGATTTTTGAAAAAACGAGCACGAGAACTCGTTGCAGCTTTGAGGTTGCGGCGCATGATCTCGGTATGCATGTTACGTATCTTGATCCCTCCGGTTCCCAGATCGGAAAGAAAGAAAGCATTGCCGATACGGCGCGCGTGCTTGGCAGAATGTTTGACGGCATTGAATACCGCGGATACGGTCAGGAGATAGTAGAAGAACTCGGCGCTTATGCAGGTGTGCCCGTTTGGAACGGTTTGACCAATGAATTCCATCCGACACAGATTCTTGCGGATTTTCTGACGATCCGCGAGCATTGCGGCAGCCTGAAAGGAAAGAAACTTGTGTATATGGGCGATGCCAGATATAACATGGGTAACTCTCTGATGGTTGGCTGCGCAAAAATGGGCATGCACTTCGTTGCTTGCGCACCGAAAAAATATTTTCCTTGCGAAGAACTCATCCATGCCTGTGAGGAGATTGCAAAGAAAACAGGGGCTGTTCTGGAATTTTGCGAGGATGTGAAGAGCGCGACGAAAAATGCGGATGTTATCTATACGGATGTCTGGGTTTCCATGGGTGAACCTGTGAATATCTGGGAAGAACGGATTCGTGAGCTTTCTCCTTATCAGGTGAATGCCAAGGTTATGAAAAACGCAGGAGAACAGGCGATCTTTATGCACTGTCTTCCCGCATTCCATGATCTCAAAACGACTGTCGGTAAAGAAATGGGTGAAAAATTCGGCAGAGATTGCATGGAAGTAACCGACGAGGTGTTTGAAAGCGCGCAATCTGTTGTTTTTGATGAAGCGGAAAACAGAATGCACACCATCAAAGCGGTTATGCTTGCTACGCTGAAATAATTTTTAAGATAAAGAAACCGAAGGAATGAAAAGCCTTCGGTTTCTGTTTTGAAAATAGGTGAGCTGTCGATATTGTTTTAAGCTTTTATAAAATTCTTTGCTTGGAGCCGGTTTCCCTGCGACGGGGAATGACCAGCACGTTCGGCATATTTTCCGCAGAAATACTATTTGCGGACATCAGCTCGGGAACGGTGGTGCTGTATTTTTTTGCGATATCCCAGAGCGTATCTTCAAAAGCGGGATAACAAAGTGTCAGAGACGGAGATTTTTCGCTTCTTGCGGGTCGGTCTTTATATACGCTGATCTGACGGATGCGCGGTTCGGTATGCTGTTCCAGAATCGTATAGGAAACGAGAACTTCAAGATTCGTTTGGATGCGTTCGCCGTCCAGTCTTGCCATTGCGGAAAGAACCTTGGCTTCGGGTTCGACGGTACAGCTACAACCGGTTCTGGGAGCTTCCGTTTCCGCGCGTAAAGGAAGTGTGAAATTGCGGCTAAGATAAATACCTTCTCCGTTTGTCAGAATCACGCAAACATTGGCGTTACCCGAAAACAGAAGCTTATTGCCTTGTTTTTCTGTTTTTTCAATGTTTGCGGTTGCGGTGGTCATCACGATTCTGTCAAAATCAGCATCTTCTCTTTCGGCATTGCCGTCTGCTGAAAAATTGAAGGATTTTGCGCAGAGCGCGGTTTCATAGGAAAGCGATTCTTCATCGCAGGAGCTTTCGTATTCCGTGGAATACATATCGGTTGTGATTTCGGTTTCTTCATTGCAGAAAATTTCCAGATATACGCTGTAATCAAAATCCAATTCTGCCGTTCTGTTTTCGCCAAACGCGTTTTGCTGAGGGCGAAATTCCAGATTACCAATCTGGACGTCGGCTTTGATGACGGGGTGTTCTCCGATATTTTCTGTGGGAATTTCTCCGGAAATCGGAATTTTTGCGCAAAAAGAAGAAAATTTCATTGCGGTTTCCGTATCGGTTTCATTTTCTTCTTTGACTGCGCGGTAAAGAATTTCCGTTGCAATCTCTCCCTTATAAGCGGTTTTGCCGTCCGAGGTACGGAATTCTGTGATATAAGGCTCCAGTTCTGCGGCAATGATCTCATCAATGGAGGGAAGCGCTGCATCCAATTCGAGGTCTTCGCTGATGGGGGTGGCAAGCTCTTCCGCTTTTTTCAGAACAACACCGATGGCGGAATGGGTACGGTATTGCAGTGCGCGTTCTTCCTCTGCGGTCAGTTTGCCGACAATATTCGGCGTGGTAATGACGTTACAATAAACGGCGCTTTTCAAAGCCAATTTAATTTTCGCTGTCAGCTTACGCGGATTTTGCAAACGGCAGGAAACCGTTTCAATCTCGCTTTTAAATCGGATGTCGCAATCTCCGGAGGTTCCCGAAACGCCCGTGTTTCCCGAAAAATCGCGTTCAAATTCAGCGCTTCGTAGGTTGCCGTCGCCCGTGGCGTACAATAATGTACATTTCAGTTTTCCGTCATATTCCAAGGTATCCCCGGAAAGAAATTTGGAAATATCCGTGATTTTTGCGCTGACCTTGAGCAATCGGTTGATATCGGGAAGATAATCGGGAAGATTATATTCCGCGGAAATTTCATTGTGAGACGTATCTTCAAAGGTTTTGACGAGGATAGTGTTTCCCCGTCCGTTTTCGCTGTTACGCATAGCCATATCTGCCTCTTTCTCGGCGAATGATAAAAGGAGTTCGTCTGCCTTCGCCGCAGACAGACGTTTTTCGGTTTGCTTCAATATATGCGGTCCTTTGTAATTTTATGATGATTTTCCGAAAAATGCTCTTCTTTGTTGCTGTACTTAACCAAATATACGGTGTTTCCGCGAAAAATTTTTAGTGCAAAATATATGAGGCTGAGTTATACGATTATATATTATTCATAAATACTGCTGAATTGCATTAAAAAGATATTTTTCCATTGACAGGCGGAAAAATAAAATGTATAATGATCTCTGTAATTGACAAAAAATTCAGACTTTTCGGAGGTAAAAAATGGAGTATTTATGGCTGATTGCCGGTTTTATTCTTTTGATCATTGGCGCTGATATCTTTGTTGAGGGCAGCTCTGCTTTGGCAAAGAGTTTTAAAATTCCGACGATCATCATCGGTCTTACTGTAGTTGCGTTCGGTACAAGCATGCCTGAGGCATCCGTCAGCATCAGTGCGGCGCTTGGGGGTCAGAATGATATTGCGGTTAGTAACGTCATCGGTTCCAACATTTTGAACCTGCTCGTGGTTCTCGGTGCAAGCGCGCTGATCTGTCCCGTGAAATCCAATGATACAGCGGTTAAACATGAAATTCCCTTTTCCATTATCCTGACGGCAATTTTTGGTGCAATTGTTGCGTTCGGAATCAATCTGCCGGAAGATATGACGGGAATCGAAGCCATTCTGAGTGCAGATTTTAAGATTGGTCTTGTGGGCGGTATGATTCTGCTTTTGTTTATTGCTTTTTATGTGTACCGACAAATCAGAGGCGCAGTCAAGTCGATAAAAAACGGTGAAATTGAGGAGGAAGAGGAAGAACAAAAAAAATCTCTTTCCATGTCTTTGAAAATGATCGTGCTCGGTTTGTTTGCTATTGTGATGGGCGGTAACTATGTTGTGGATAACGCTTGCATTATCGCGGAGAATTTTGGTATGTCGGAGCATTTTATCGGTCTTACGATCATTGCGATCGGTACATCGCTCCCCGAGCTTGTAACATCGGTGGTTGCGGCAAGAAAGGGCGAAAGCGACATTGCGCTTGGTAACGTTATCGGTTCCAATATTTTTAATATTGCGTTTGTTCTCGGTGCGAGTGCGGTGATCTCTCCCTTGACGGTAAATATTGTTTCTGTTTATGATATTCTTATTCTTTTGGTCGTAAGCGCTTTGAGCTTGTATTTTGCAAGAACACAAAGACGTTTTTCCCGTATTGAAGGGATTCTTATGTTGGGTATGTATGCTTTGTACTGCGGTTATATTTTTGTAAGATAAAAAGTGAGGGAAACAAGATGGCAAAATGCCGTTTTGCTTCCCCTTTTTGTTGATTTATCCGTCATGTTTGGCAGAAAATATTATTTTTGTCAAAACTCCGATAAATTTTTTCGAATCGGGCGAACCCTTTTCCAGAATCTGCGACCTTGCAGGTGAAAGCTTTCAAAAGAGGTATCTGATATGCAAAACAAAGAACTTGAAAATCAAATTGACTTTTTATTCTCTGCAGCTTTGAAAAAGTGCGGAAACCTTTACGATGCCGAAGACCTGACGCAGGAAACCTTGCTGTGCGCCTTGTCCTATACGGCAAAGGGTAATTATATTGAGAATATGCGCGCATGGCTCCTTACCGTTCTGAATCATAAATGGAACGATCAGCTTCGCAGAAAATACCGTCAGCCCGTGATCGGTATCGGCGACGGTTTTGATATCATGGATGACGGAGAAGAGATTTTGAACGTGGAAATGGCAGAGGAAGCCGAACAGGTCAGAAAAGCCGTTGCCTATCTTGAAAAAATTTACCGGGAGGTTATTGTCCGCCATTATATGAACGGCGAAAAAATTGAGGATATTGCCGAGGAACTCGGTATTCCCGAAGGAACAGTCAAAAGAAGACTGTTTGACGGCAGGGAAAAGGTCAGGAAAGGAATGGAAACAATGGAAAGCTATACCAGACAAAGCTACAGTCCCGTTACCCTGAAGGTTTATAACAGCGGAAACAATGGAAGAAACAAGGAACCCGGTTCTCTCGTCAACCGCGATCTGCTGGCGCAGAATATTTTATGGGCAGCTTATGAAAAACCTGTTTCCGCGGAAGAAATTGCCAAAGCCATCGGTGTGGCGACCGCTTATGCGGAGCCTGTGATTCAGAAGCTTGTAAACGGTGAGCTGATGAAGCAGGTTGGAAACAAATATTATACCGATTTTATCATTTATACCGTGGAGGATAGAGAAAAGCATATTCCCGCACAAAAGGAATTTGTGAAAAATCATTTCGATTTGTTTTGGAACGGTATTGAGGAAGGCTTGCGGGAATTGAGGGCGGAAAAATTTTATCCGAGTTTTAATCTTGATGAGAAGAATTCTTTGGAAATGTATTTTGCTTTTCATTGTCTGGATTCGGGACTTTCCGGTATTTTGAGCAACGTATTGGGAGGAAAACAGAAGTTCCCGTACAGAAAGGACGGCGGACGGTGGATTGCATTCGGAAACGTGTATTTCAAAAAATTTGATCCGATGGAACATCCGGATATTATGATGCATTTTTATACGGGGGAAAGATTTACCTTTTTTGAAAAGCTGACAGACAAAAAGGTATTACTTCGTGTTTTCAGTGCGGAGGGTTTTCCGAATTATTCTTATTACTCTTCGCCCGATTATGATTTTCTGAGAGGAAACGATGATATGGATGAGATTCTCACAAAGCTTCTTTTCCTTTTGCACACGGGAATTCCTTTTGAATATCTTGGATTTTCGGAAGCATATCTGAAAGCCGTCCCGTGGCTGACAAAATGTAAGATTCTGAGGGAAGAAAACGGAAGACCGGAGGTCAATATTCCCATTCTGAACGGGAAAGAATACGAAAAATTCTGGAGAATCCTTGACAAATCCACGGAGAAAATATATTCCGATGTGCTGTTAAAAACGCGGATGGGCGAATTTTTGAAGGATAAAAAGAAGGAATATCCTTCTCATATCCAAAGTGTTTCTCTGTTCAAGCAGTATATGCATTCGTATGACGCCATGCTTTTTGCCTGTGTACGGGAAGCCATCAACAGAGGAAAGCTGTATGACGGCAATTATGACGATGACAGCGAGCGTGTCAATCAGCATCCCTGTCCCATGATTTTGGTTATTGACGAGGTGAGATGATATATGAAACAATATTGGATAAACGGTCTTAAAAATTTTGCCATCGGCACGATGCTCAGTGTGGTTTTTTGGGGGTTGCTCGGTTTTATCGTTAATATATTGCTGGGTTTTATGTATGTTTGGAATATATTGTGGTTATATAGATTCATCATATTTGTTTTCTATTGGTGTGTTCTGAATTGGTGGGTCTACGGTACGTCTGAAAAACAGCGCAGATATTTGGATGTCTTGCCCAGAGACCATCGGATTACGTTGAAAGAAGATTATCTGCAATTCTTAAAGCAAGAGGGCTTACCGATTATGGTATATTACACCATTTGCATGACACTGCAAGTGTTTGTTTTTCAATTTCATAAGGGTTATTTGCAAACATTTTTCATATTGTTGGCGCCTATAGGTATAGAACGATCTTCTGTTGTCAATTGGCTGCTATCCTTTGTATTCTTTGTAATCGGATATCAAGCGGTTGCGCTCATTTGCCGAAAAAATATCAGAAAAGAAAAATATGATTTTTTATTTGAACGCGGGCAGATGTCAGAAATCAAATGAATGCGGCGGATAAAGTCCAGCAAGCATCTTTACTTATCAAAAAAGATTCCGTTTGCGTCCAACTCCGCCGAAAGAAGCCGATTACGGTTTCTTTCGGCGGAGTTTTCTTTTGAAATAAGATATTGACACGCTGCTGTAAATACGATAAAATGAAAATAAGGCTTGGGCTGCGTTTTTTCGGTGAATCAAAATAAATCCACCGTGAAATATGAAAGAAAGGATTTTTAATATGAAACAATTAACTGTAATTCTGATCGGTGCGGGCGGCAGAGGCACGTCGTACAGCAGATACATGAAATCCATGCCGGAAAAATATAAACTCATCGGCGTGGCAGACCCCATCGCAGAAAAACGGCGTGTCATCAAGGAAATGTGGAATCTTTCCGAAGAGATGTGCTTTGAAAGCTGGGAGGATATTCTGAGCCTTCCCAAAATGGCAGATATTCTCGTGCTTGCCACTTCGGATCATTTGCATTATGCGCCTGCTATGAAAGCCATTTCGCTTGGCTACGATATCCTTTTGGAAAAACCCGTGGCGCAGACGGTAAAGGAATGTACCGATATTGCGGGTGCGGCTACCGAAAAGGGTGTTTCCGTTCTTGTTTGCCACGTTTTGCGTTACGCTCCCTTTTTCAAAAAGTTAAAATCCATTATTGAAAACGGGACGCTCGGTGAGATTGTTTCTGTGGACCTGGTGGAAGCGGTTGGAAGCATACATTTTTCGCACAGTTTCGTACGCGGCAATTGGCATTCCGAAAAAGAAGCTACACCGATGATTCTTGCAAAAACTTGCCATGATCTGGATATGATTCAATGGCTCATTGATAAACCTTGTAAAAAAGTGGCATCTTTCGGCAGTCTGACACATTTTACGGAAAAAAACGCACCCGAGGGCGCGCCGCATCGTTGCATTGACGGAAACTGCCCTCATGCCGAAACTTGTCCGTATAACAGTGAACGTCTTTATATCGAAGGTGTCAAGAATTTCCCTTGGAAGGATATTTTCAAGAAACAGGTTGCAACGCATCCCGATTTTACCGATGAAGAATTGCGCGAAGCGTTGAAGCGCACGGATTACGGTCTTTGCGTTTATCATGCAAACAACGATATGGTCGACCATCAGGTGGTCAGCATGGAATACGACGGCGGTGTTACGGCGCATCTTACGGTTAATGCTTTTAATTCGGGCGGAAGACATATCCGTATTTACGGTACGAAGGGCGAACTTTTTTCTTTTGCTTCCGCAAAGAGAATTCATACGTTTACGTATGAAGATTGGAGTTCTCATGAATTTCCCGTACAGGAAACGGAAGAATCCATTGCAGGCGGACACGGCGGCGGAGATTATAATATCGTCAGTGATCTTTACGATTATCTGACGGGAAATTATACGGGAAATTCCGTTGCGGATATCCGCGTTTCTGTTGCCAATCATCTGATCGGCTTCGCCGCAGAGGAATCCCGCCATAAGGGAACGGTTGTGGATATGGATTCTTATTTTGAGAAAAACAATTACGAAAATCTTTGAGAACGGTAAAATCCGTTTGTTTTCTGAAAGGAGAACATATTATGAATGTGGATTTTTACAGTGCAGATAAAATAAAGTCGATTCAAAAAGACGGCTTTACCGTTCCGTTTTTTTCGGAAAGACAAGGCTTTTTTATTGAAACCGAAACGGGTGCGGAGGAAATTTCTTTGATTCCTTGCAAAACGGGATTTTTGGGAAATTATCGGGAGATTTTCTTTTTTCTTCGGTATGAAAAAGCAGAGGCGCATATTTGCTTGCATATCGGTATTGAAAACCGAGGGGAAGATTTTTGCGGTAAAATAGGTATGCACGTTGGTGTGGATACCTATATGGAGAAATATCCTTTTTGGCATGAAAAATTTTTCCCGACCTTACTGCGTTGCGAAAAAACGCATCTTTGGGGATATTATATGAATACGGAAGAAAACGCGCTGGCAATTGCCACGTCAGACCCCGTTGCTTCTTATGATATTGTATACAATTATTCCGAAGATTCTCTGACGAAAACGAAAAAAGAGGGATTGCATCGGATTTTGGGTACGGATATTCTTTTTTATCAGAATACGGTACTTCCCGAACGTCATCCACAGAAGCAAAAGATTTTGCGTAAGGGAGAATCTTATCGGAATACGATATTTTTCATTCCCGTGGAAAAGAAAGGCGATATCAAACGCAAGCTTTCTTCCATAGCCGAAATTCCTCTTGTGGATTCTGAAAAATATACCAAGGAGCCGGGAGAGCTTCTTCAAGCCGAAATTTTTTGCAATGAAAAAACAACGGCAGTTCTTTCCTGTCCCGACGGTACGATCAAAACAGAGCGGAATTCTCATCTTTCCTTGCCCGGACGGTATACGCTTACGATAACATCGGAAAACGGAAAACAATGCGAGGCACTTTTCTTCGTCCGTCAGCCGTGGGAGCATTATTTGACGTGCGCTGCCAAATGCGCGATGGCAAAGCCGCCCAAGGCATCCACACATACCGAAAGCTTTTACGGTCTGTTTTCTTCTTTCTTATATTATAAGCATACGAAAGACCGTGTTTACGGAGAAAAAGCATACGCGGCATTTGATGAATTTATGCCATATATGTTCGATATGGAAAATTGTGTTCCGATCACCATTCCCAAGCGGATTCAGAATACGGCGGGTTTGATCAGTTTGCTTGCGGATATGTATGAGGCAGATCCCGAGCATAAGCAGATATATCTGGAAAAGGCTTCCCGTTTTGCTGCGTTTTTGATTGATGCGCAGGATGAAACGGGCGCGTACCGCAATCGAAGAAAGCATTATACCTGCGTGCTTTATATTGCAAAATCCATGCTGGAGCTTTCTGCGGCAGAAGAAAAAAGCGGAATCCCCGCGCTTTGGGAAAAAGCGAAAATTCATTATGCTTCGGCAAAAAAGGCGGTGGATGAGCTTGTAAGAAATCTGGATAATATTCAGACTGAGGGCGAAATGACACTGGAGGACGGCATGATTTCCTGTTCTGCCTTGCAGATTGGTATGTTTGCACTGACTTTGCCTGAGCAGGAAAGAGAACCGTATATCCGCGCGGCGGAATATATGATGAAGCTTCATTCCTGTTTGGAACAGCAATTGATTCCCGATTCCCGATGCAACGGAGCTTCTCTCCGTTATTGGGAAGCGCAATATGACGTGATGATCCGTGTCAATATGCTGAACAGTCCTCACGGCTGGACGGGTTGGACGGGTTATGCAAAATATTATCTCTATCTGCTGACAGGGAAAAAGGAATATCTTGTCGATCTTATGAATCTGATGGGAAGCTGTGTTCAATTGATTGATGAAAACGGGGAATTGCATTGGGCTTATTGCAGTCAGCCGTATGTTAAGGGACAAATATTCGTACCCGATACGGAGAAGCCTGTAACAGACGGATATCAATTCGTGGAAGCCAATGAACCTGCATATCGCGGCAAATATGTGATGGGCGAATTTGGCGAGAGTTATGTTCCCATGATTTCCGGTTGGTACCGTGTGGGAGAACAAAAGGTTGTCGGCGGTTATGAATTTTGTCCTTTGATTATGGACGGTTATCAGGATGAAAAAGCAGACCGTCAAGGCGGTTGCTGTGATAACGATGTTCACGAAATTTTCAAATGTATGGAAGAAACCGTGATGAATAAAGCCTTCCTGCACGAAAATGAGGATGGAACTTTTCTTTGCTACGGATGTAAAGCCGAAGGTGAGAATGGAATTTTGCATATTCAAACCGATGAAAACGTAAAAACGCTCGTTTATTCTTTGAGAAAGCCTTACCGTTTGAATGCCGATACGATTGAAGGCGTTGGAATGATGGAATGGTGAGTTGGTTCAAACGAATTTTTTGTCGCATAATTTGAAATAAAGATAAACTGAAAACCACCGAACATTTGCTCAAATGTTTGGTGGTTCTTTAGAGCTTGTTGAAAAATAGCGATATGACCAAAAGTGAGGAATTTTTTCGTAGAACAAGCTGATTTTTTACAGAAATACTATATGTGTTTCAAAGAAAATAAGCGCAGTTATGCGGAAAAATAACCGCTTTTTGGGCGTGTTGTCATTTTTTTAACGAGCCATAGTAGAGAATAACGGCCTGATTGATTTCAGTTAGTATTTATAGCCATTTTGTGTATGGATATTTTGGGGTATATATGGTATACTGATGGCAAGAAAGATTCGGGAGGTTATTATGAAACGAGTATTTTTGCACATTACACTGGCTTCTCTTGTAGCGTTGGCTGTTTATGTAATTTCGATGATACTGTTGAAATCAATAATAGGAAGTACTGAAGAAATTTTTTGGAGATATTTCATATCTTCGCTTTTCATGACTGTGTTTTTCGGTGTTAGTCTATTTTATTTTGCCAAGATCAGAGGACGTTCAGAGGAGCAACAAATATTAAAAGATCATGAAACTCACCCATATGGTTCGATTGTGAAAGATTTTGGCTTGGTTTTTCGCAGAGAACGAGCTTATATTTGTTGTCTTTTTGTGATTTCTGCGCTTTGTTTTTTATTGAATATACTTGACGGTTATCTGTTTGAAGCAAAGGCGCTCGGGCATATTACGTTTATTTATTCTCCGATTGTAATTATGGGTTCCTGTATCCCTGTTCAAGTTATTGCTTATTTGGTTAGTCCTGCATGCTGTGCTGTTACGTATTTAATTGCTCTTTGTATATACAGGCGGCATTATTATAATTATTGGCTGAAAAAGAAATAATGGAGTTTTAAAGTGAATTTAAATGAAAAATTGAAGAACTTACGCTTGGAATCCGGTATGACACAGGAATGCGTTGCAGAGTGTCTGGGTGTTTCATCGCAAACGGTTTCCAAATGGGAAAGAGGAGTTTTGTCTCCTGATATTATGCTTTTACCCAAAATTGCGGTTTTATATCATTGTTCAATCGATTCGCTTTTTTCTATGGAATCTGTTTGGGATGAAAATCATAAAAAAGAATTTTCACAACGGATTAAGGAATTGGAGGAGAACGGAGATCATGAAGGTCTTTACCGCGCATGGATAGAGGAGATTGAACTGAAGCCGGATGCATATCATTATTATCCCCAAGTCATTGGAGTTGTTTTGAGTTATAAACTTTTTGATGAAGATCATTTCAACCGAATGATTCTTTTGGCGAACTATGCCGAAAAAAACTGCAGTTCCCCGGATATTTTAAATAAGATTTATGCGAATATGGTGGAGCTCTGTTCAAGGGTTTCAAGACCGAATAGCTTGGAGCTTGCAAAATGTTTTTATGCAAAGCTTCCTAAACTTGGTTACCATCGAGAGCGTTGGGCAAAATTTGTGCTGGACGAAGATAAGTTTTTTGTACAAGCAAAGAAAAACGTAGAAGATCTGACTCTGCTTTTGACACAAGAAATTGAAAATTTGATTGTGTCTGAAACATCGGAATCGGAAGCTTTGGTATACTGGGAAAAAATAGTTTCTCTGTTTGAACTGATCCATGAGAGAAAATACGGCGGTTTTTCCGATGTGCATTTGGCGCACGGGTATGTTCATATCATTCGCCTCCTTCATTATCAAAAAAGATATGAGGAAATTTGTCCGTATATAGAACGTTGCATGGAAGTTTTAAATAATTCTGCTGAAGAGAATAAAAAAGAGAATTCATCCGGATTTTATACAATGGAACACAATAAAAAATCTATTTCCAATATTGATGAAAATCTTAAAATTATTTATCGCCTTATTCAGAGAGAAGAATATTTCCAAAAGTATAGGAGTCTTTTCGAAGAAGCACTTGAAAGATATGAGAAATATTATGGCTTGAAAGATTTTTAAGAATAACTATTTTTGACTGTTTGGAAAGGAAGAAGAACGATGGAAAGAACGGAAGCGCTTAAAAATTATATAGTAAAGACAAATTTGGACAGTAAGTATGCAGAATTTTATGATCCACCTCTTATGTCCGATTATGCAAAGATCGCAAAGACATACGTTCAACGAGGTATAATCAATGAAAACTAAAATTTCTTTCATAGCCATTCTCTTGCTGATGGCAATGTTGCTTGGTTCATGCACAAGCACTCCCGACCTGCCGCAAAATAGAGAACCTCCAATTTCAGATCGTACAACCGAAACACCGCCCGAAAAGCCTGCCGATCCTTTTGAATCGCTTCGTTCAAGCAGTGAAGAATGGATTTCCTACGGTCTTGCAGCATTTGAGCGCGGAAAACAAGTTGAAAATTTGAAAGAATTTTTCTCCGATCGTAAGAATATGACCTATCTTACGTTGTATGATCACTTTTTTACATATGATAAGGAAAAATCCGTTCCCGTAGCAGAAGCACTGTTTGCTTTTATCTACAACGAATATGGCGTTGAAGCGCTGTTGGATTTAAATAAGCGTTGCGAATACAAATCCGCATATCTCAAATCTCTCGGATTGGAGATCGAATACAGCAATGCTCCGGAAGTAGAAATCTTCCTTGCTTCGATGAATTTTTCTTCTGACGCAACCTATAAGTACATCATATCCTTTGACAATGTAACATACTATTTCGAAGATTTCAGTGCCGGTAGTCCCTCGCAATACCATAGTCTCCTTTATTACAGCACAACCGGATTATTTGAAATGATCGAGTATTTGAAATCCAACAATCTGAACGAAGGACTTGATACCGAAAGAAAGTTTAATTACTATATGACCTTTGACGGAAGCGGGTACAGCAAAACTCTTCATTCCAACGGAAATATGTATATAAACAATTCGTCTTCAACGCTGCACGAAGCCGTCCACGCAATGGGTATCACCAAGAACAATAACATTTGGCTAAGCGAGGGAATTTGTAATTATTTTGGTATATCTCTCGGATTCAACGATCAGATTGCCGAGTCCTGTATACAGATCTTAACAATGGCAAAACAAGGATATTTTGACGGAAATGCACAGTACATTCTTTACAAGAGGCTATATGAGGATTACAGCGCTCGTGGCGGAAAAATGGATTCTGTGGATACCTTTGATTTTCGTTTATTTACCGATGTGCAAGCAAGAATGGAATTGGACACAAACACATATAAAACTCTGGGAGATGCCTATAAGATTGTTGAACAAACTGATTGCAACGCTGTAGGAAACGAGCTTTCCTACGAGCAAGCAACATCCCTTGTCCTCTATCTTGTAGATACATACGGTATAGAAAAAGTGCTTGAAGCTTATCACTCTCAAGAAATTGAAGCCGCTTTTGGCAAAGGTTATGAAGATTTAAAGGCAGATTGGTTAGCATACTTGTATAATTAAAATTTTTATAATATTATAACACCGCCGAGAATAACCGTTTGGTTGCTCTCGGCGATTCTATCATAGACTAATTTAAAAATTTATGACAAAATTTCAAAAATCTACCTATCCAAACCAATTTTGATGCACTATAAGGGTGTAATCATGATTGCAACGTCAAAGAAAGGAGGAGAAAAACTTGGACAAGAATAAAATAATTCCTTATATTGAGCCGATATTTCGTTTCTGTTATAAGCGATTATCCAATCGTTACGATGCCGAAGATCTTGCAAGCGAGATTATTTGTCATATTCTTGATGGAATGAACAAATATCAAATCGAATCGCTTGATGCTTGGGTTTGGCGCATCGCACATAACAGATATGCGCGTTTTATTGATAATCAAAATAAAAATCTAATCATATTGTCATGTGATGATGAGCTTTTTGACATTGCCGATTATTCCGATTTCGATGAGGACAACACGCAGGGGCAATATGAAACTGTTTTTCGGTATTTACATACGTTATCATCCGAGTATAGGAATATTTTTGTGGATCACTATATTGGCGAATTGTCAATCAGAAATCTTGCAAAAAAGTATTCTCTTCCCGAAACCACAATCAAATGGCGGCTGAACGTAGGCCGCCAAAAAATCAGAGACAGGATAGGAGAAGATAAAATGGATAAAGTATATGGGCGAATCAATTGGAATACGGAAATGTGCAATGGAAGCATGAACACAAATAAGTATCTTTTCTCACAGCTTGCACGCGCAATCTGCCTTGCGGCGTATGAAAAGCCTTTAACTGTTGAGGAAATCAGCATATGCACGGGTATTCCCACGATGTATATTGAAGATGAACTTCCGCGTCTTGAATATGGAGATGCCGTCTGTAAACTGGGTAACAAATACGTAACCAATTTTATTATCTTTCGTTTGAAAGACAGAAAGCAGACCGAGGATGTTTCTTTGTCGGCGGTCAATATGCTTTCAGACAAAATGGAATTGCTTTTGAGAGAAGCGGCGACAAAAATCAGCGCGATTGATTTTTACGGTAACCATTTCGGCATGGATAGGCTCGGATACATGATTGTTCCGTATCTGCTCAGACAAAAAATCCGTGATGTGAAAAACAATCGTTTGAAGCTGGAAAACGGCCCTTATCCTCCGAGAAAGGACGGTGGGTACGGTTGGTTTATCGTGGAAGAAACAGTCGATGAATAGGAAAACTGCGCTGAGTACAATTCCGGATGTAACGTTGCGGGAGACGATAGCGGCAGTGCGTACAAAGTCTCATCGCATATCTATTACTATTGGATCAATAAATATTTTGATTACGGTGTATACCATAACGGAGGAATACGTTGGATGTGTGCAAACGGCATACCGCAGAACAGTGTAAACGGTGTTGTGTCCAAAGAAGCTATTTCCGAAGAGGATGCTGCACATCTGATCGAAACCAATCTGCTTATCAAGTCAGAGGAAGCTTTCCTTTTAAACTTTCCGCACTTTACCGCAGAGCAGTTTGAAAAATTTGTTTCTCTATTTGATATGAATGACGAAAAGATAGGTGATCTTCTTGCTGAGTGGATCATAACCGTGCGCAATCATTTTGAAAGCTTCGTTCCGAAGCATCTGCACGATCAGATCAATCAGTGGGTTAACTGTTATGTGCATCAGATCATTGGATATGTTACAGATGAGCTGATTCGCCGCGGTATCCTGCGTAAGCCCGACAGTAATAAGCCTCTGACCGATGGCGTATTCAGCGTTGAAGGAAACTATATCAATCCTTAAACCTTAAACAAGAACACCGCCGAGAGTAACCGTTTGGTTGCTCTCGGCGGTGTTCTTCAGTATCAATTCGAATAATTATAGTAAAAAACAAATCCGAACCAATTTCGATTGACGAAATAGTTCGGATTTGTTATGTTTGGTGACCCGGACGGGAATCGAACCCGTGTTACCGCCGTGAAAGGGCGGTGTCTTAGCCGCTTGACCACCGGGCCGTTGCTTACTCGCCTATGATAACATATAAAAATGGATTTGTCAATAGGAATTAATAAAAAAATTGAAAAAATATTAAAATTTTTTTAACATTTGAGGAAAAATAGAAAAAATCTATTGACAACAGCGGTTTTTCATGGTATACTCTGTAAAGCTGTGAACTTTACAGGAATGGATGTTACGGAGGTAAAAGATGTTTGTAAAAGACCTTCGGCTGATTATGCTTTTCGATTTTTACGGCGAATTGCTGAGCGAAAAGCAGAAAACCATGTTTGATTATTATTATAACGATGACCTTTCTCTTTCCGAGATCGCAGAAAATACGGGAATTACAAGACAAGGCGTGCGTGACAGCATAAAGCGCGCAGAGGAAATCTTGCAGACGTATGAACAGAAACTCGGTCTTGCGGATAAATTTCATCGGATCGGAGAAAAATCCGAGGAAGCGGAAACACTTCTCCATTCGCTTAAAAGCAAATATCCCGAAGCGGCAACGGACCTGGATCACGTTGCGGAGCTTTTCGGGGCCATCTCCTTATAACCCTCATCAAAGCGGAGTGACCGCAGAAAAGGAGGAATCCTATGTTTGAAAACTTACAGGAAAAACTTTCCAACGCATTCAAAAAATTCAAAAACAAAGGTACGCTGACCGAAAAAGACGTGCGCGAAGGTATGCGCGCGGTAAAATTGGCTCTTTTGGAAGCCGATGTAAACTTCAAGGTCGTGCGTGAATTTGTCAGCAAAGTAACCGAACGCGCTGTCGGCACGGATGTGCTTGAAAGCCTTATGCCCGCGCAGCAGGTTGTAAAGATCGTCAATGAAGAATTGACTGCGCTCATGGGCGGTACACAAGCCAAATTGCAAATTGATTCCAAGCCTCCCACAGTTATCATGATGGTTGGTTTGCAGGGCGCAGGTAAAACCACGCATACGGGTAAGCTTGCCGCCATGATGAAGAAACAGGGTAAAAATCCCGTTTTGATTGCCTGTGACGTTTACCGTCCCGCCGCAATCAAACAGCTTCAGATCGTCGGCGAAAAAGTCGGTGTTCCCGTATATACGGAAAGCGATAAGCACAGTCCCGTCAAGATTGCGAAAAACGGTCTGGCTTACGCAATGAAAAACGGTCATGATATGGTGTTTATTGACACAGCGGGCCGTTTGCAGATTGACGAAGCGATGATGGAAGAGCTTGTTGAAATCAAAGCGGAAGTCGATCCCATTGAAATTCTTCTTACCATTGACGCAATGGCAGGTCAGGATGCCGTAAACGTGGCAACGACCTTTAACGAAAAATTGGATATTACCGGTGTAATTGTCACCAAACTGGACGGCGATACCAGAGGCGGTGCGGCACTGTCTGTAAAATACGTTACCGGTAAACCGATCAAATTCATTGGTACGGGCGAAAAGATGGATGCCATTGAGCCGTTCCATCCCGACCGCATGGCTTCCAGAATTCTTGGCATGGGCGATGTGCTTTCCTTGATCGAAAAAGCGGAACAGAATTTCGATATGAAAAAAGCGGCGGAATTGGAAGAAAAACTTCGCAAATCCCGCTTTACTCTGACCGACTACCTGGATCAGATGACTCAGCTGAAAAATATGGGTTCTCTGGAATCCTTGCTCGCCATGATGCCCGGTGTTTCTCCGTCTGCGCTCAAGGATGCGAATTTTGATGAAAATATCATCAAAAAAACCGAAGCGATCATTCTTTCCATGACTCCTGCGGAACGCGAAAAACCGGAAATCATCAACTATTCCCGTAAAATGCGTATCGCAAAGGGTTCAGGTTCTACGATCGAAGAGGTTAACCGCTTGCTCAAGCAGTTTGAGCAGACCAATAAGCTTATGAAGCAATTTGCAAGCCCCAAGGGCGCAAAGAAGCTTGCTAAGCTCGGCGGCGGTAATAAACTGCCGTTTTGAGATTCGTTAATGATTCAACGGTTTTTGCCGTTTGAACAATTATATCAAAAATTTTTTATATTATTTTATTTTGGAGGACAATCAAAATGTCAGTTAAAATCAGACTTAAAAGAATCGGCGCAAAGAAAGCTCCCTTCTACCGTGTTGTTGTAGCAGACTCCCGTTATCCCCGTGACGGTCGTTTCATTGAAGAAATCGGTTACTACAATCCCCTTACAAACCCTGTTGAAATCAAAATTGATTCCGAAAAAGCACAGAAATGGATCTCTAACGGCGCTCAGCCCACTGAAACCGTCAAGAGCTTGCTTAAAAAAGCTGGTATTACCGAATAATTTGGTGAGAAAAGCATCATGACCGATCTCAAGGGCACTCTCGCCAATATTGCGAGAGCGATTGTTGACAGTCCTGAAGATGTTGTTGTTACCGTGATTGAAGAAAGCGAAAATGCAATCAGCTTGAAGCTTTCCGTTGCTGCGCCCGATATGGGTAAGGTTATCGGTAAGCACGGTAAAATTGCAAAAGCCATCCGCCAGTTGA
>JAFQEK010000165.1 GCA_017399025.1 Clostridia bacterium | reverse complement strand
GTATTGACTCCGCCAAAGTAGAGAAAGACAGCAGGGAAGGCACCAAAGCATACGACGTCGCACAAGGAGTCCAGCTGAATACCGAAATTCTTCTCGTCTGATGTGCGGTTTTTTTTGGTGCGGGCAACAACGCCGTCAAACATATCGCAGATGCCGGAAATAACAAGACAGCAGATTGCCGTACCGAGACTGCCTTCATATGCGAACTTCATTCCGAGAACGCCGGAAATCAGACTGAGATAGGTGAGAACCACTGTATAATTATAAAAACCGATAAACTTCATATCATAATCCTTTCTTAACAGAGTGATAAAACAACATGTTTCATTTATGTTGCGGTTGCATTGAATTCTCTGCGGAGAATTTCAATATATTTACCGAAAACCTTTGTTACCAAAGAAATTTCTTCGGTGGAAATTTTGTCAAAAGCCTTTTTTTCGGCAAGCGTAATGGGCAAAACCAAAGCTTCTCCGTATTTTTTTCCTTCTTCCGTCAAACGGACGGTTTTATGTTTCCTCGTTCCGGATTTCGCTTCGAGGTATGCATATTTTTTGATTCTCATCTGCGTGATGACGGTATTGACGGTTTGCTTCGGAAGGGACCACATAGTGCAAATATCCTGTTGCGTATGTTCTCCGTCTATGGATACGAGCGTATACCATATCCAAAATTCGCTTTCGGATATATTCAGATGCTTGACGGTGTCGCGGTACATTCCCACGAGTTCCTTAATCTTCCGATTGATTGCTTCGGCGTGTTCTTTGTAATTCAGGGTCATTTGAATACTCCTTGAGTCCTATTTCGTACTTTACATTTCCATTATAGTCCCGAATCGTACCGTTGTCAATAAAATTTATAAAAATTTATCTTTTGATTTTCCATTAACAATCAATGCCGTTGCTCTGGCGTTTTTCTCGTACACTATTGATTTTAACATGTGCTTATGATATAATAGTATCAAATTCATATCATGAAGTCGGGAGAAAATTATGCATATTTTTTTGATCAGACACGGCGAATCCATTGCAAACATAGGGGAAAACTATATCAAAAGGCTTCCCGATCATTTGGTTTCGCTGACCGAAAAAGGTAAGGAACAGGCAAGAGAAAACGGCGCGTGGTTAGCCGAATATTGTAAGGAAAAAAATATTGATCTGAGTAAGGCGAGAATCTGGAGAAGTCCTTATCTCAGAACGCGACAGACCAGCGAGGAATTTAACCGCTATTTGCAGATCGGCGACATTCGTGAGGATATTACGCTGACGGAACAGCAATTCGGACTTTTTGATTCCGTTCCCGAAGATGAGTGGGGAATTTTATATCCCAATGAATATGCGGAATACAAACGACAGTTATCCAATTACGGTAAGTTTTACGCAAGATTGCCTCTGGGAGAAAGCCCTTTTGATGTGGCAATCCGTATTCATCAGTTTATGGGAACCATATACAGAGATTTTGAAAAGCATGGAGTGGATACGCTTTTTATTTTTACACACGGAACGACTTTACGCACATTCCTGCTCCGTTGGTTCCATTATTCGCCAGAATGGTATCATGAGGAGAAAAATCCCAAAAACTGTTGGATCAGGGAGATTGACGGAAACTGTGATCTCGGTTATATCAATAAAAGTGTTTGATGATTTCGAAAACAGATATTTAGCCCGATAAATAAAGACGGAAAAATTTTTCAAACAAGCCATACAGAAACGGAGAAAATCTATGTCAAAAAGAGTAAAGAATTTTCGAGATCTCGGCGGTATTCCCGCCGCAGACGGAAAAAAGATACGAAAAGGAATGCTATACAGAAGCGGACATTTGTGTTCGATTTCGATGGAAAAAGCCGAATATCTGCGTGATCGGAAAGGAATCGGAACCGTAGTCGATCTGCGCAGTCCTTCCGAACTTGCCGAAAAACAGGATATAGTTGCAAACGGTGTCCGCTATTGTCATCTGCCTCCGCTGAACGACGAACAAAATCCTTCGATCAACAAAAATAACCGTGTGGCTGTTCTGCAAAAAATTATGGCGAAGGAAGGCGGCGCAAAAAAACATCTTTCCGATATCTACCGTCTGATGGTTACGCAAAAGGAATCTCTGGAAGCATTCGGTGAATGGCTCCGTTTGCTTGCGGACCCCGATAACAAAGGTGTTTTGTGGCATTGCACACAGGGAAAGGATCGTACGGGGATCGCCGCCGCCATTATATTGATGGCGCTCGGTGTGGAACGTGGGGAGATTATGCGTGATTATATGCGTACCAACCGTTCCTGCGCGCTGATCAATTCTTTGATTTATCTTGGTGTTGCGATCGTAACGTTCAGTATTCATACGGCAAATTCACTGAATCATTTGCTTTCCTCCCGTAAATTTTTCCTGGAAGCAGCTTTTGAGGAAATTGACCGTGTTTACGGCGGAACGGATGGCTTTTTGTGTAACGGTCTCGGTCTTACCAATGAAGATATTAAACATTTGAGAACGGTTTATCTCGTATGAACCCGATCAAGATTATAAATTCCCCGCTGTTGTAGCAGCGGGTTTTTCTTTTGGAAAATAATGTGAAAAAATATGAAATGCTTTTGCATATCGGATTGTATTTTTTTGGATTTTCAGGTAAAATATATAAGTCTATAAGAAGATATACAGAGCATTTATGCTTTTCGATAGCCGATTTGATCGGTCCGCAGAATGGAGGAGGTGTTTTTTATATATGGAGATTTTGCGGATATGGAGCGTTTTTTGCGAAAAACTCGGCGGAGAGCGGAAAGCGCTTCTTTTGCTGAGTGTTTTCGCTTCCGTTTGTCTGATTGTGATCTGGCTTTGTCATTACCACTCTCATGAAGTTACTGCGAGAAGACTCGGGAAACAGGGCGAAGCCAAAGTGAAAAAACTGCTGAAGAACACCAAATCCTCCAAAAAGAAAATTCTGAACGATGTGATTCTGGAATTTGAATACGGGAATACCACGCAGATCGATCACATTCTGATCAATGAATACGGTGTTTTTGTAATGGAAACGAAAAATTATAAAGGTGTTATTTACGGAACAGAAGGGAAAAGTTATTGGAAGCAGTATTTGAAAAACAAATCTTTTACCTTTTACAACCCGATCAAACAAAATGAGGGGCATATCCGCCATCTGAAAGAAATGTTCGGGAAAAAATATCCGTATTATTCCGTAATTGTATTTGTGGGAAGCACTGTGAAGAAAATTGATTCCGATGTTGTTTTCAGCCTGAATGAATTGGAGTATTATCTGGATTCTTTCAATCGGAAAGTGCTCAGTCCAAAAGATATCCGAACCCTTTACCGCGCGATACGCGCCACGCAGAAGCATAAGCGGAAATTAAACCGCAGGCATTTGCGCAATATGAAAAGATTTCAACGGAAATAAAAATTCCTCCCTGCAAATTTCAGAGCAAATTTGCAGGGAGGTTTATTTTTGTTAATAAAGCACAGTCAATTGCAGGTCCTTGATCTCATCGTAAGTTTCAAAATTACGGCAGGAGAAAAGGGGAACTTTTTTGCCGTTCCAAAGTACGAGCATACGGTCGCCCATGAAATGCCGTCCGTATACATCCACGGTTTCCTCCTCATTTTCATTCAAAGCAAAAAGAGCTTCATCCTTGTAAACTTCCAAAAGTCCTTCCGTATAACGCATATTGCAGCAGAAAGAATTTTGCAAACTTTTTACGGAAAGGATGGGGTTTTCTTTGGTGACGCAGGAGTTGGAGCCGCAACCGCCATCGGGTCTTTGACAGAATTGCAATCCGTTGAACCAGATTCTCCTTGCCAGTATCCGATATTTATTTTCTTTCGTATGACGATAGAAGTTTTTTGCAAGCATAAGACTGTCAACAACCGCACATGGTTCGGTCCAGCTTTTTTCTTTTCCAAACCAATTGAAATTTTCATAAGTCAAGGTCATGCCGCAACGCAAATAGATTTCAAACTTGGCTTTCGCCATTTCAAAATAATATTTTTCATCCGTCAATTCGTAAAACCGCAGAATGGCGCGCAGCGTGGAAAGCGTACAGTGTGTCTGGAATCCGCAAGCCACGAAATCAATACCGTCAAAAATTTCAATCAAGCGACGGATCAGTTGCAATACCCGCAAATCTTCTGTCGCTTCATAGTAATCAACGAGTGCATCCAGACACATGAAGCCGCATCCGACATCGGTGGAAAGCTCCCAGCCGTTTACGGTATCATAAGATTTTCCCGCGATACCGCCGTCATTTTTTTGATAACGTTCAAGTGGATAAGCTTCAAACATGGGAAGCAAGGGTAAATAGAGATTTTCGACGGTTTTTCTTGCGATTTCCATAGCTTTTTCGCTTTTGAAATTTTTTGCGTAACGCAAAAAACCGCGTACATACCAAAGATGGCCTGTGATCAGCGTTTCTTTTGCAAGTGTTCCGTCAAAGGGCGCGCCGAGATGCCCGTTTTCATTGATATGCGCGTCAATGTTTTCTACTATTTCGTGCATGGCAGGGATTTCTTTTCCCGTGAGTTCATACAAATGGTTGAATGCAAGCAAGGTTCTTCCCACCCAATCACCCGGCCAGCTGTCAACTGTACGGCTGTTGAAAATATAGGGAAGCCGGTATTGTTCGCTTTGGGAAAAACGTCGGAAACTTGCATCAATGGCATTTGAGAGAAGTTCGTTTTTTGACATAGCCTTGTCCTCCGGTTTTTTTTGCGGTTTTTCCGCTTGATTTGTAATCGAATGCTCGGAATTTGCAGGGAGTATGCCTCTCTGCTTTTTATTATATCGAATATGTGGAAAAATGTCAATAGCATGGTAAAAAATGCTGTTGTCCTGAAAAAATTCCAATTCATTTTGTCAGATAACGGATAAACGCGAAATCAGGACATCCAAAAGAATTGTACAAAATTTCATGCGTGAACCATAGGATTAATATTTTTTACTGTTGACAAAATTTGTATATAGTGTTATACTGAATATGCTTTTTATTGCTATACTGGATATTTGTGTAATATCGTATGAAAGAGTTTGTTATTCATTGAAGATTTTCAAAAAGGATGGTGCACATGTCGTTTACTTTATTATCGTTTGTTATGGTTCTTGTATTTGTAACAGTTGCCTGTATAGAAATTTACAGAGGAATCAAGAGAGGTTTTATTCTGTCTTTGGTAACCTTGGGAAATATTTTCGTTTCTTTGTTGTTGTCGTTTGCGGTAACGCCTTTTTTCTCCGATGCGCTTGCTTCGACTCTCTTGCGTTGGGTGAAAGGATTGTCAGCTTATCAGAATGTCGCACAGAAACTGTATTCATTGGATTCGCTTGTTCTTGCGTTGTCAGAAATGTTGCTGAATTCAATGCTTTTTGTTGGTGTTTTTCTGATTGCACGTATTCTCTTATCCTGGCCGCTGTCCATTGCGTACAGATGGAGTACTGTTCGTTTGAACGATGACTCCGGATACGGCAGAGAGGATAATTCCTGTTCTTCCCGTCTGAACAAGAAAAGGGGAGCTATTTGCGGCGCAGTTTCCGCATTTTTGATTACCATGGTTGTAACCTGTCCGATTATGGGTACGTTGGAGCTTGCAGACCGTACTTTGTCAATTGTCGGAAATGCAAGCAACAAAGTCATTACTTCCATTGGAGCTGAAAACGTACAGACTGTCAAAGATTTTTCGAAAGATATTACGGGTAATGTCTTTTACCGCACTGGCGGAAGATGGATCTATTCCAATGCCGCAAGTACGAAAATGCAGGGAAAGAGAGTTTATTTGCTTTCCGAACTGGAGACGGTCGAAAAAATGTCCGGTGATATGCTGAAAATTTACAGCATTTTTCAGAAGCCGCAAAACGCGACTTTTGAACATGTAGAAGCATTGGACCATATGCGCGGATATTTGCAGGATTTAACCATGTGTGATCAATTGATCGGAGATGTGCTCAGACAGTGTTCGACCTCATGGAAAGACGGAAAATCCTTTTTCGGTGTGAAAAGACCTGCGATGAACGTCATGGTGGAACCTGCATTTGTTTCCATTCTGGATTCTTGCTCCAATACCACGCTTTATACGGCAAAAATGAATGCCGATACGTTGCTTGAAGTTTACGGTATCATACTGGACAGCGGTGTTTTCGGTATGGATACAAACGACTACACAAAGGTTCTTTCCTTGCTTGCCGAGCATCAGACGATCGAAAAGGTGGAGCGGGCACTTGAAAAAAATCCGAATATGGAAAGTATTGAGGCATCTTCCATCATGATGAGCGCCTTTTCCTCTTATATCGGCAGCCGGAATCTCAGCGATGATCAATATAATTCTTTTATGAGGAGTGTTGCATCCGCAGTCAGTACCGTTAATGCTTCCTCCAGCGGAATTTCTCACAGCAGAAAAGTGCGCGAGTTTTCCGAATACGCGCAGCAATATTTTTCCGAGATCGGTATAGAAGTTCCCTCAAATGTAACGGAAATGCTCGCTTCGGAATTGCTGACATCACTGACCGGATCCAGTGTTACCGCAGAAGATGTTAAATTTATGTTTGAAAAATATAAAAACAGATAAATTTCTGTTGACGGAAGGAGACCGCAATGCCATCGTTTGAAATGATATCTTCATTGGTTGTGCAGGTGTTTATTTTAATATTCGCCAGCATTCTATACGTTTTTTTCGTTTCCTTTGTTTTTCCCTCACTGTTTCTCAAACCCAAGTACAATCATTCTCTTGAGGATGACCGAGGATTAAAAAAATACCGCTTCCAGGGCGGACGCGCAATTGTTTATGAGCCGACCGTTGAGGTCAAGCGATATATCAAGCAATATATTCTGACAGCCATGGGCGACGGAAAATATATTCAGTGCAAATTTGACTTCCGTGTTTTTTCTTCTAAATACGAAGTCTTTGCTTTCAACTGCGACGGCTCCATGATCGATGTTATTCAGATCGAAGAGCCGATTCTGGAAAACAATAATTATATCACAACCCCCGCACAGCTGCCGGCGGATACGGCTTATGTCAGAGTTTCGGTTAAATCCGTGAATGACGTAAAAATCGAAAGAGATCCGATGCTCTCGATCCCTTCTTCCCGCATTGCGCAGTTTACCTTGTTTACGGTGCTTTTGACAATCGTGGAAGCATTTGTGATGAAATTTGTTTTGTTGGGAGTTGCCGATGAGCTTTTTTCTTATACATCGCGTGTGGATGATGCCGGAAACTTCTTTACTTTGATTTTTGCGATTCTTACAGGATTTTGTATTTCGTATTTCGGAAAATTGCTGCACGGACTTGGCAAAAGAGAAAAAGAAGATTTGAAAAATCAGAAAAATCGATCAAATAAAAGTATCCGCAAATAAGACAGCGGTGGAAAGGAGACTTAGCTTTGGAACGTAAACAAATTTCCAAAGGTATTTACCAACATGGGCAGATTGGTAATTTCGTTTCGGTAAAAAATTATATTTTTATCCGCAAAGACGGAAAAAAACATCTTATGCTTCGTTTTACGAACGAATGCGACTATCTTGTCAATTTTATGACGTATGTCATCGTGCAGATGGACGGTACGGGAAAGGTTATTGCCCGTACAAAGGTTACGCATGAAAATCTGAATTTTCGTCCGGGTGCCATGTATGTAACGGAGAATCCCATTCGCGTGGATGAATACTGTTCTGATTTCAAAATTGTATTTTCGGAAGTGGTATCGGGATTTTACCGTTATGAAGTACATACCGATATGATCACCGTTCATTATATCAAGGTTCCCGAACCGATTGTGGATTTGTCGGAATACAGAAAGAAAGTGCAGCGTAAATATAAGGAAACCCCTGTTGGCGAATATTGCGTGGAGCAGAAAAAATTTCAGGAAAGAGGTGTTGCGGCATTTGTTACTGCGGTTATTACTGCGGTGCTGCTCGCTTTGAATATCCTGAATATGTATTTGATGTATATGACGGCAAGAAATCCCTCTTTTTTGAGTGATTTGCCGTATCTTGGAAATTGGCCGCAATATATCAATAAACTGATTTCTTCCTTTTCGGTATATTTGAATTTTCTTACCGAGGGAGGCTTTCCGATTCTTTTGTGTTTGTTGATCGGAATCATCGGCTTCGGACTTGCAATTGCAGGTGCACAGAAACGCAGTCCGAAACGAAAAAAAGATTCTGTGAAATAAACGTAGGGAACTGTATAAAAACATTGAATTTACATATGCGGCGACTGAGACTGCGCCGATTTTGTTTTGAAATATAAGCTTTTTTATGGAGAATGTTATGTTAAAACATTACGAAATTATAAACCGAATGTCGGACAGCGAAAAAATTCACCTGCTGTGTGATATCAATCATCTGTCCGAGGCGCGTTACCGAGCAGTTGGAATTCCCGAAATCAAGTTTGCTTCCATGGATGATTTCTGCGAGAATGACTATCCGCTTTCCGTTGCGCTTGCGAATACGTGGGATCTTTCCCTGATCGGAAAAACAGCCGATGCTTTGATTGAAAAATCAATGACGGAGGGTGTGGATTTTCTCCGTATGCCTGATCCGAAAATAAGGCTCAACCCTTATCGGAGAGCGCTTTCCGAGGACCCTTTGTTGGCGTCGAAGCTTTCCGGAGAGTATCTGAAAGCAGCTGACCGCGCAGGCATGGATTCCTGCCTGGGGGAATTCGGCTTGCATGCGGATGAACTTGAATTTCTCGATGATGAGCCGGATCCCCGTCTGATTCGCGAATGCATCGAAAAACCATTCCGCCATACCGCTGCAGGAACAAAGTGCAGAGCGTTTCTGACACTTGAAAATATGAACGAAACCGCCTACGCGGCAACCAATGCACAGCTTTCCAAAACGGCATCCGAGGATATCGGCGTGCTTCCCGTTTGCCGTCGGGTAAGTGCTGAGAATACCGTTTCCTATATCGAAAAAGGCGCGTTGTTTTTCCACGGCGCACCTCTGGTTGCGGAATCGTCGCTTTCTCGTTATAAAACATTGACCAAAAATATCCGTCAGGGCATTCAGACCGAAGAAGACCTTGCGCAGGAAACGGAAAAAAATAAGGTGCTTTCCTCCGAAAAGCTGGATGAAGCCATGGACCGTCTTCTCGATTTCATTTTCTCGATTGCCGATAAGAAAGAGATCGAGGAAGTGAAACCGGATGAAAATCTGATGCGCGAAGCATCTGAAAAATCCGTTGTTTTACTGAAAAATAAAGATAAACGGCTTCCTTTGAAAAAGATCAAGAAAGTCGCGTTGATCGGCGATATTGCGTTTGACGGAGATACGGAAGAAACCGGTCTGGTCGGCAAATGCAGCAAGGAGCTGACGAATCTCGGCTATCAGATCATCGGCACGGAAAGAGGCTATGATCTTGATAAATTCCGAAGCGAGGAAATGCTCGATGCGGCATATGATCTGGCTGCGCAAGCAGATGCGGTTGTGGTATTTCTCGGACTTGGCGATAACCGTGTGGAAAAAGCGCCGCTTGCCAAAAAAATATCTCTGCCGGCAAACCAGATGGCTCTTCTGGACTGCCTCGGTGAATTTAAGCATAAAGTGATTGCGGTTTTGCCTTCCGAAGCGCCTGCGGACGTTGGTATTCCGGAAAACTGCGCGGCAATCCTGATGGTGCCGTTCCGTACGAAATTCAGTGCGCGTGTTCTGGCAGAAACGCTCAAAGGTACGCTGAATCCTTCGGGCAAACTTGCCTGCACCTTGTATTCGGATTCCGATGCCCTGTACCGCCAATACAGAACACACAGAAAAAGAGACGGACTGAAACAGGGTACACTGATCGGCTACCGTTATTATGATACCGCGCAGGAGACGGTTACATTTCCGTTCGGACACGGACTCGGTTATTCTGCTTTTGCATACAGCGGACTGTCTGTGAAAAAAGGTCAGATTCGTGTTTCCGTTAAAAATACGGGTAAAACCTTAGGCGAAGAAATCGTTCAGGTTTATATCGGAAAAGAAAATTCCGCTGTGATACGTCCCCATAAGGAGCTTTGCGGTTTTGTCCGCGTCAAATTGAAACCCGGCGAAAAACGGCATTTGCAGATTCCTTTGGTATTGCCTGAAATTTATTCGGAGGAAACGGGAGAATACGTGAAGGAAGCGGGCGGCTATACGGTTTACGTTGGCGCTTCCGTTTCGGATATCCGACTTTCCTGTCGTATTTCGGAAACGGGTGCGAAGATGGATTCCGACGGAAAAATTATGAGTGACTATATCCATACAAAATCAAATATCATTACGGACAATTATAAATTGGAGGCGAAATTCAAAACGATGAAAAGATCAATCTTTAATTTGATCGCCGGTACGACCGCGATCGCAATGGCGGTGCTTTTACGGCTTTACTGCTTTTCCATGGCTGTTGGCTCCGATTTCTTTACCTGGTTTGAAGTATTTCTCGGATTTTTCGGCGTTTCTCTCTTTATCAGGGAAGCCATTCAGAGAAATGCGTTGAGACGGGAAGAAAAGCGTCAGATGTTTGAAAAGAATGAAGAAATATTTGACGATGCCGAACAAATTTCGAAGTACGAAGCGGAAGCCATGTTCGCGGAAGAATTTGATGCGGTGGAAGAACAGAATTCTCACGAAGATGAAATACACGGAAGCGCTTCCGATGCGGAATATTTGGATTTCATCGATAAAGAGCAGACATTTGCGAATGCGGCTCACGAATTTGAGATTTATGCAAGAGAAAGAGGACATAAATTCCGTGCGGATGATACTAAAAAAATCTTTTCCGCATTGGCAGCTTCCAGATTGGTTGTTCTGAACGGCATGAATAACCGCGATTTTCAGGTTCTGTTGCATTTGCTTTCCGATTATTTCGAAACCTCTCTGCATATAGAAGCTGTGGATGAATCGTATCTGAACGGGGAACGTGTGCTTTTCAAACCGGACTTTCAGCTGTTTGCTTCCGCTATGAAAACACATATCCATCTTGCTATGGATGAAGCAAGCAACAATCCTCAGAATATTTGCCTTGCCGGTCTGACCGACGTTATCGGCAAGGATCTGCCTCGTTATTTCTCTTCCTACATGAGTTACATCAAAAATCCTTTGAGCGAATATCCCGTTAAGGTTCTGAACGATCTGAATGCGGAAACCACATATTATATTTCTCCCAATCTTTGGTTTGTTCTGAATCTTGCCGAAGGAGAATCTCCGGATTCGCTTCCCGATTTCATTGCGGAAAGCGCGGCTGTAATCATGCTTTCGCACAGTGAATGCGAAGAATCCGAACAGCATACGCAAACCCGTAAATTCAGCTATTATCAGATGGATTACCTTACGGAAAAAACCGTTTCCGGCTATTCCGTGGACGAAGAGCTTTGGAAAAGAGTGGACCGTCTCGAAGATTATGCGCAGCGTTACGCATCGTTCTCCATCGGTAACAAGCTTTGGCTTGCTCTTGAAAAATTTGCTTACGTTTATCTTGCTTGCGGCGGAAACGAAACGGAAGCTTTGGATGAAGCAACGGCTGCCAAGCTGATTGCGCCTCTGATGATTCTGCTGAACGGAAAACTTTCTTCGGATGACCAAAGTTTTGCTGATACGGTTGAAACCATGTTCGGAGAAGATCATGCCGAAGCTTGCAAAAAGTTGATCAGAACTTGTGAAACCCGTCGGGCACAAAACATCTAAGGAGTATAACAAATGTTGAATTCGATTTTTGCAGGAACAAGGATGGCGGCTTCTCTGATCGAAGCTGTTACCTCCGGTCCCGCTATCATCATTTATGTTGCGGTTTTGTTGGTTATCGTAACGGCGTTGGTTATCACCGTCATGGTAAACGAATCCGGAAAAAAAGAGGATGCGGAACAAAAAATGATCATTATGCCTTCCTCCGAAAAGGAAGAAGAGAAAGAAAAGGACAAGGAAAACGGCACAGGGGAACGCTTCTGTATGCTGAGTGAAATCGACCGTAACAGCGGGAAATACGGAAGAATGTTTTACGAAAAAGGCGTAACGCTGGAATCGTTCTGT
>JAFQEK010000164.1 GCA_017399025.1 Clostridia bacterium | reverse complement strand
CTTCCAACCAATATTTCAGATTGGAAAGCAGGAAACGGAGTACGCCTTCTCTGCTGTAATCGAAGCATTTGGTATCCCAGGCCGGATGTTCGCCTTTCATACCGTCATGGAAAAACTGCCATACGGTGCCGTCAAACATATTGATGCCTTCCGCATGGTTCTTAACTGCATGGGAATGAACGAGGTCGAGCAAAACGCGGATTCCCATATTATGCGCAGTATTGATCAGATTTTTCAACTCGTTGGGCGTACCGAAGCGGGAAGAAGATGCAAAGAAATTGGAGACCTGATAACCGAAGCTCCCGTAATACGGATGTTCCATAACTGCCATCAGCTGTAAGGTATTATAACCCGCTTTTTTGATACGGGGCAAAATATTTTCGGTAAATTCACGGTAAGAACCGACTTTTCCCTCTTCCTGCGCCATACCCGTATGCGCTTCATAGATCAGAAGAGGCTCTTCTGCTTTGAAATTTTCATCGGTCCAGGGATAATCGCCCTCTTCCGAGATCTCCGCGCACCAAACCAAGTTTTTCGGGTCCTGGGTTGCATAACGGGTAAAGATCGGAAGTCTTTCTTTTCTGTCATAAGAGGTTTGCACGACAGCCTTGACCTTACAGCCGTTCCACAGACTGTCCTCTCCCTCCAGAAAGATTTCCCAAGAGCCATCGGGCAAACGGGTCAAAGGATGGCTTGTTTTATTCCATTTATTAAAATCGCCGATCAGATAAATTTCCTCCGCTGAGGGCGCCCATTCACGGTAATACCAACCGCCGTCCGCACGGTGGAAGCCGTAATACTGATGGAGATTTGCAATCGTTGACAAAGGTTTTCTGTCAGAAACCAATTTTCTGCGTGTTTCATGATAAAATGCCACGCGGCGTTCAATATAATCGGCATAAGGATATAAATAAGGATTCAGTTCCAAAACCCGGTACATTTTTTACCTGCCCCTTTCATATTCAAAAGAAATGATATATCGTCAAGGATATAGTATTATTATACATGATTTTTTTCAAAAAGTAAATATTTTTTGCTCGGAAATCTGCCGTTACATAAAAATATTTTCACAAATGCGAATCATTTATCGGATAGGAAAACAAAAAAGCCTTGACAACTGTCAAGACTTCATATAATAACGCAAGCGCCCTCAAAGAATGTTTTGGAAGTAAAAAGCGAGACGACATACTTGCGGAAGAAAAAGTGGTGAAGATGAGTGGACTCGAACCACCGACCCCCTGCATGTCAAGCAGATACTCTAACCAGCTGAGCTACACCTTCATATCGCGGTTATTTTTCTTAACCGCGAGAAAAAGTATAACACAAAGAAATTCCTTTGTCAATACCTTTTTGAAATATTTTTTATATTTTTTGAAAAATAAATTAAGATTTTCGCTATTTTCACAAGCGGATCATATAGATATTACTTTCCATAAAGCCGTTATTTCTGATAGTCATTCAAATCAATTTGCAAATTTTACGGTATTCGCCCAGTTTATAAACGTTTCTTTATGGGAAGTATAATCTTCTTTTCTGCATGCAAACTGAACCAACCAGAATTCATCACCGTTTTTGAACATCGCGCAATAATACGAATACGTCTGATTTTCTTCCTGATTCAAGAAATCATATTCCATGGAATGATAAACATCGCCTTTGGAAATCTCCGAGGGATTTTTAGAAGCGTTTGCTTTACGAACAAGTCCCGCATAATCATCCAACGTCAAATTATCCATTCCGATTTCTTTCAAAACAACGGCCAAAACATCCTTAGAAGTATAACATGCGGTATAGCCTTCCATTTCTGTTTCCTTAAAAGCCGTGGTCAACGTAACGGTCATACCGTCAACGGTAAAGTCTTTGGGGTCTGCACTCATGCAAGAAGTCAAAATCAGCGCCATCGTAATGACGACAAGAAACACAGACAAAAATTTTTTCATATGTACCTCCAATAAAATTTAAATTTTTTATTTTCTATGAAATTGTTCAAATTTGATCTCGCCGTTTTGTATTATCCGGATACAAATCAAACTCAGATAGGCGAGCAGTTTGAAGCGGTACTTTGCCACTTTTTTATATATCAGATCAGGACTTATTTGAAAATCAGAAAAATGTTATTATATCGGTCATGGAAAATTCTGTAAATACCGTTGTTTTTATTTTCAGAAAAACCTCAAAATTTGTCTCACAACATCATTCGGTGTTTCCGCAAGAGAAACTGCGCCTGCCGTTATAAGCTCTTCGCGCGAACCGTAACCGTAAAGCACACCGAGCGTTTCCATTCCGATCGTATTTGCACCCTCGACATCATGCCTACGGTCGCCGATCATCAGACCTGCGCGAAGATCGCTCAGACCTGTCTTGTAAACCGCATTTCTCAGAACATCGGCTTTGGTCATGCGCACGTGATCCATCGCTGCGCCGCAAATATGTGAAAAATATCCGTTTAGTCCGAAATGTTCCAGAATTGTTTTTGCGTAAGGTTCGGGTTTTGAAGTTGCCACAGCAAGAATTTTTCCACTCTCCCGCAAGTACTCCAGCATTTCGGGAACGCCTTCGTAAACGCTGTTTTCAAACATTCCCTTTTCCGAAAAATATTCGCGGTAAAGACGGATGGCTTCCCTGCTTTGTTCTTCATTCAATCCGCAAAGGTTTCCGAAAGATTCCAGAAGCGGCGGACCGATGAATTTCAGCATAACCTCTGATTCCAATACAATTCCGAAATGGGAAAGCGCATATTTTGCGGAACGGACGATCCCCGGCGCAGAATCCGTCAGGGTACCGTCCAGATCGAAAAACAGAAAATCTTTTTTCATAAAATTTTCCTTCCGACCGATCAAAGCAAAGTTTTTCTCAGTTCTTCCGCCGATTTCGGACTCAGATAAGCAGGCGCGATATCCAGAACGGTTTTACAGCCGCAAGCGCCTTCCTTTTTCAGTCTGTAAGCGGCACGCGCATAAGCAACGAGAACGGAGGATGTAAATTCGGGATTGGAATCCAATTTCAGACTGTATTCCATAATATGGCTGTTTTCAAGGTTCGCACCCGTTTTGCCGCTTCGGATCACGAAACCGCCGTGAGGAATACCTTTATGATTTTCTTTCAATTCTTCTTCCGTAATGAAATTGACGGTCGTATCGTAGTCCGCAAAATAATTGGGCATGGTTTTGATATCATGCTCGATTTTTTGCTTGTCTGCACCTTCTCCCGCAACCACGAAACATTCTCTAGTATGTTTTTCTCTGACGGTCAGTTCGGGATTTTCTCCTCTGCGGACAGCTTCCAATGCGCTTTCCACAGGAACGGTATACTGTTTTCCGTTCACAACGCCTTCCACACGGCGGATGGCATCGGAATGTCCCTGGCTTACGCCCTTACCCCAGAAGGTATAATCTCTTCCGTCGGGCAGAATGGCGTTTCCATACAAACGGTTCAAAGAAAAAAGACCCGGATCCCAACCGACGGAAATAATGGCAACCGTTCCCGCTTCTCTTGCCGCGCGGTCTGTATTTTCAAAATGAACGGGAATATTTGCGTGATTGTCAAAGCTGTCAATCACGTTAAAAAGCTTTGTCAAAGCTGGTGTCTGCACAGGAAGATCCGTTGCGCTTCCTCCGCAAAGAATCATCACGTCAATATCATCCTTCATCTTCTCTGCCATATCTGCATGATACACAGGTACGTTTTCCGTTAAAATTTTTACGTTTTCGGGATTACGGCGGGTAAATACGGCTTTCAGTTCCATATCGGGATTCTGACGGAGCGCACATTCCACACCTCTGCCGAGGTTGCCATAGCCGAAAATACCTACTCGAATACTCATATCTCATTTCTCCTTTTTCGATAAATATACTATGTGCTTTATTTTATCATTTACACGGATTTTTGTCAAGATTCCGAATGAAGAAAATCAGGGCAACAGCATTTACTTTTTAAGACTCATTTTACAAAAACTATGAT
>JAFQEK010000163.1 GCA_017399025.1 Clostridia bacterium | reverse complement strand
TCCGAAAAGGAAGAAGAGAAAGAAAAGGACAAGGAAAACGGCACAGGGGAACGCTTCTGTATGCTGAGTGAAATCGACCGTAACAGCGGGAAATACGGAAGAATGTTTTACGAAAAAGGCGTAACGCTGGAATCGTTCTGTAACGATTTTCGAAATTACGCGGCAAACAAATTGAAACTATATTACGATATAGAGGATATCCGCCGCTTTATTGCGGGACTTGCGGTATCGAAGCTCGTGATTTTGCAGGGTATGTCGGGTACGGGTAAAACCTCGCTTGCGCACGCATTCGGCGCGTTTACGGATAACAGCTCGACGGTCATTCCCGTACAGCCGATGTGGAAAGAAAGAACGGACCTGATCGGTTATTACAACGAATTTACCAAGCGATTCAACGAAACGCTTTTGCTGGAGAAGATGTACGAAGCGAATTACAGCGAGGACATGTATATCACGGTATTGGACGAAATGAATATCGCGCGTGTGGAATATTATTTTGCCGAATTTCTGTCATTGCTGGAGCTTCCGAATCCGGACGAGAGATATCTTGATGTCGTATCGGATAAATGGGAAAGCGACCCGAAGCAGTTTGTGGGAGGCAGAATCAAATTGCCCGAAAACATGTGGTTTATCGGAACGGCGAACAACGACGACTCGACGTTTGCGATTTCCGATAAGGTATACGACCGAGCGATGATTCTGAACCTGGATACGAAATGCGAGCGTTTTTCCGCGCCCGTAACGGAAAAGAAACCGATTTCCGCAGAACAGTTTGTAACGCTTGCGGAAAAGGCAATCAAGGAATACGGCGTCAGCAAGAGAAACGCGCAGAGATTGGAAGCGTTTGACCGATACCTGATTGAGCATTTCCACATTACGTTCGGTAACCGAATCATGAAACAGATTCGGACGTATATTCCCGTTTACGTTGCCTGTGGCGGCGCGGAGCTGACTGCGCTTGACGATATTTTATCGAAAAAGGTAATCCGTAAGCTGGAAACCCAGAATCCCATTTATTTGCGCAATTCCGCAGAAGAGCTTCTCGCCTTTATCGATGAGCTTTTCGGCACGGATAAAATGCCTCTTTGCAAGGACTACATTCACAGATTGCAGAGAAACGCTTGATTTCTTTGAAAATGCGATATGCGGAGAACATTGTTTCTCCGCGGCATTTTTTCTGAGTTTTCCCTTTGCACAGAGTTGTTTCCGTGAAAATTCAAAGACGATCTGAAAAGATTTTGGAAAAGGAAATACTATGAATCGTTTGGATGTTTATTATCGCGCGCTGCGCAATTATCGGAGCTTGACATCGGAAAACCGTGACTGTACGTCTTTCCGAAAAGCCATGGCGCAGGCGAATACGGAAAATGACGAAATCGTCATTACAAGAAATATATGCACCGTTGATGAAGAATGGATCGATGCCATTGAAAAAGGTTTGATTTTTGTGGAAAAAGCCATAAAGGAAGAAAGACAGTTCATCTATTCCAACGGTGAAGTTATGCCGATTGAAAAAATCAAGCATGTATCCAAGGCTTCGGTTCAGCATTTGGCAAAGCACAGCAATCTGATCACCAAAGAGCAGGAGGGTCCCGATCTGATTCCCGACCAGCTTTACAGTGTGGAAAAGCTGAACGATTATGCCGTTTACGAAAACCGTTTTCTTTATATGCTCCTTTGCTATTTGCGTGATTTTATCACGATACGCTACGAGAAAATTCTGGAAATTTCCAATAAATATGACGGCGTTCTGAAACTCAAAAAAACCGTTGTATGGCAAAACAGAAAAGTGTCCTATACCGTGGATTTGCATGAGGAATCCAAGGATGACAAATATTTGCGTGCAAGCAATCCTGCCAAAAACGCCATTGACAGAATTGACCTGATTCTCAAGGTTGTCATGTCGTTTCTTTCTACGCCTCTGATGGAAATTGCGGGGAAAGCAGCAAAGCTGAAACCGCCGATTACCAAAACCAACGTCCTGAAAATGGATAATAACTTCAAAGGCGCGGTTGCTTTGTACGACTATATCGTTGCTTACGATAAACCCGGTTACACCGTACAGTGTTCCACGGTGAATCTGGCGCCTTTTTCGGATGTTCTCGCAGAAGATCTTTCTGAAGCGGGCGGTATGTTTACATTTCTGATGTACGAGTACGGTTTCGGTCTGAATGAAAAACTGAAAGAGCGTTACCAAGCGGAAGAGCTTCAAAGACAAGCCCGTTTGATCGAACAAAGAGAAGATCAGCTGGCAATTCTGAGAAGAAAGGTTGAAAATTCGGAGAGTACTCCAGAGGAATATATTCTGGAGGTTGAGAAGCATATGCGTTTGCTTCAGAATGATAACCGTCAGATTGCGCCGCTCCGCAGCCGTATTGACGAGCTGTTTGAAATTAAGGAAAAGAACGATGCCGAAATTTCTTCTCTGAAAGGCGAAAACAAGGAATTGCAGGAGCAAATGGAAACCCAGGAAAACAGCCATGCGCTTGCGTTGCAGTCCATGAAATCGGAATGCGATGCCTTGGTTCGCGAATATATTCATAAGCATGAAGAGGAAATTTACGATATGGAGCAGCAATGCAATTGGCGTTTGGAATCTCTGGAAGAACAAATGCTCCGTAAAGAAGAGCAATACGATCAAAGTATGGAGGATGCCAAGGAACGGATTCAGGAAAGCGAAAAGAAATACGATGAACTGAACAAAAAGTATGAAGCTTTGCTGGAAAGAAACCGTTTTTGCGAGGCAAGACTCAAAGGAAGAAAATGCCAGAGCGGCGAACCCTTCGGAGAAAACGAATTTACCGAGAAGGAGGATTTTGACGAGCTGGAAAAGGAACTGGAAGCTTTCGTGAACTTCTATGATGACAGATGGAACAAGGTAAAAAAGAAGATTCGCAAGAAATTGCTGAATTATCAAGCGCTCAAGGGGAGAAACGGGCACAGTTGATCAGCCTGAAAAAGAATTATGAAAAAAGTGAAAAAGAACAGAAAAATATATATCCTGCTGTTGCTTCTGATGGCATTGGTCGGCGGTGTGCTGATTTATGCCGGATATAGCTATACCCAAAACGGCGGTAGCATCTCTTTCGGTGGCATTTTGCGTACAGATCACTTGTATATGATCCTCATCTTTCTTATTATGCTTCCGATTTTGCTTCTGGCGCTTTTTCTGGTATTGCTGTTTGCCGGAAAGGATTCTTCTAAAGAGGCCGTTGCATATGTTCCTCCGGCTTCCGAATCCGAAAAGGAAGAAGAGAAAGAAAAGGACAAGGAAAACGGCACAGGGGAACGCTTCTGTATGCTGAGTGAAATCGACCGTAACAGCGGGAAATACGGAAGAATGTTTTACGAAAAAGGCGTAACGCTGGAATCGTTCTGT
>JAFQEK010000162.1 GCA_017399025.1 Clostridia bacterium | reverse complement strand
GCTTCGGCTGTAGCATTGGTCATACGTCCCGCCATCATGAAGGGATTGGAGCCCATAGTAGCCGCATCCTCCATTTCGGCGATCTTTTTCATATCCTCAGGTGTGAGAGTGATCGGTCCGAGCGCAATGGATTCTATCGTGATACCTCTGCGGTCCGTCCAATCCTCCTGCATAACATGATTGATTGCCGTTTTCAATTCCTTCGTGTGAGCGGGAATCTGAGCGGGACGCAGTTCAAGCTCCGTCAATTCCGCAAAAGCAGGCTGGAGCGCATCGATAAAATCCGCTTTCAGCTGCGCATCGATCTGTTCTCTTCTGTATTCGCTCGTCACGTTGCCCGCAAGCGTAGTATAGAAAAGCAAAGGGTCCGTAATGCGGTAAGTGTAGGTACCATTACAACGGATGTTAACCGTTTTGCTCATATTGAGTCTTTTGTTAATCACTTCAAAGATGATCGGAGCAGGAGTGCCGAATTTGTTATCCAGAATATCCTTCGTATTGAA
Organism: Clostridia bacterium; assembly: GCA_017399025.1. Lineage (GTDB taxonomy): Bacteria > Bacillota > Clostridia > Oscillospirales > CAG-272 > QALR01. The sequence goes on along the minus strand of JAFQEK010000162.1, from coordinate 18,798 downwards.
ATAATAAATTCTCTGATCCTTTCCCGTGTCACCGCCGTATGTAAAACGCTTTCCGATCTGCTTGAAGGTTTGTTTCACAGATTCTCCAAACTTGCCTGAAAAAATACTCGGTTCCGAAGAGGTATCATAAGTAAACTCACCCGGTTCAGCGCAAAATTCCACGATTTTGCCCTGATCCACAATGATCATGCACTGACCGTCAGCAACAGCAATTCCCGAGCCGTTGGAAATGATATTCTCCTCGCCCTTTCTGTTGGAAGAGCGCTTGCTTGTACGCTTCTTTCCTTTGACCATCAATACTTCGTTATCCAAAGATTCACAGTAAAAAAACTCTTTCCATTGATCGGCAAGAACACCGCCGACCGCGCCGATACCTGCTTTGATAAGTCCCATAATTCAAAATCCTTTCTGCACTGATCTATTTTTTCTTTTATTCAAAAAACTATGTTTCAAGCCACTTTTTTATTCCATAGGAAATTTGCTCGAAATTGACCTCGCCGTTTGCATTGTTTCGATACAAGTGAAACTTGGATAGGCGAGCACACAGCTTGCAAAGCAAGCCGTTATCCAGCGGGCGTTGCCCGCTTTTTTATCACATTGTACCATAAAAATGATGAAAAATCAAGAGAAGGAAAATTTATTTTCTAATGATATCGCTAAAATCGTCGAATTTACGAAAACTTACTTTACAAATATGTTTTTTTGCGATATAATACAAAATATATAGATATGACGAAAATCCCAAAATGATTCCAGTATCCGAAAAATGATTTTACTTACATAAGGAGCCATACATGAAAAAAATTCTGTTTTTTCCTCTTTTTATCTTTCTTTTGCTTTCCATCTTTATTTTGAGTTTTGCATCCTGCAATCATCAACAACCATCCGACCAAACGAAAGCACCCGGAGAAACGTCTGATTCTTCCGATGAGGCAATCCGTCCCGAACCGATAGAAGCAACAGGACTCAAATATTCCGTCAATTTGGATCGAAAAACTTGCACGATTACAAGCATCGGAAAATGCAAAGATCCTCATATTTTCATTCCGGAATCCATCGATGGATATCAAGTAACTGCCATCGGCAATTACGCATTCAAAAATTGTGGTTTTCTGGTTTCTGTCATTCTCCCCGATTCCGTCACTTCTATAGGAAAATGCGCATTCGAAGGCTGTTCTGCGCTCAAAGATATTCTGCTCCCGTCTGCCCTGAAAACACTCGGCAAATCCGCTTTTGAAAATTGTCCTTCACTCACCGGAATTACTTTACCCGAATCCTTGGAATTGATCGGTGCAAATACATTCAAAGACTGCTCGGGAATCACAGAAATCACCATCCCCGCTTCCGTCACAAAAATCGAAAAAAATATTTTTCTGAAAGCCTCCAATTTGTCTACTGTTTATTATAATTCTTCTTACAGTGACGCAGGAAATGATTTTCTGAATACCGATTCCATTAAAAAGATTGTTTTCGGCGGAGAAACCGTTCCCAAATTCATCTGCAAAAAATGCGATAATTTAACCGAAATCATCATTGAAGACAGTGTAAAAACTATTGACGGCGGTGCATTTTTCCTTTGCTCTTCCATTACTGAAATTACTATACCCGATTCCGTAGTAGCTATCGGTTATGGAGCTTTCAGTTTCTGTTCTTCCCTTGTCAATGTTACTCTCCCTTCCGGAATTACTTCCATTGCGGACAGCACCTTTCAGAATTGCTCTGCTTTGAAAGATCTTATCATTCCAGATTCCGTTGCTTCGATCGGGATGGAAGCATTTCTGGGATGTTCTTCCTTGAAATCCATAAAATTGCCGTCTTCCTTGACATTTATGGACTACGGTGCCTTCCGTGATTGTTCTTCGCTTACAGATATTACCATTCCGGAAGGAATAACCGAAATTCAGGATAATACATTCAAGAATTGCGGTAATCTGACAAGCATCATTATTCCAAACTCCGTAACATCTATCGGCAGTTGGGCTTTCTCACATACCTCACTGAAAATCATTCACTTCACCGGAACCCAAGAAGAATGGACCGCTGTCAAAAAGTATTCAGGTTGGAACAACGGCATGAGAAATTATGAAATTCTTTTTGAAAATGATAAAGACAGCAATGAAAATGAAAACGCGGATAATAATTCCTCAGAAGATCCGGAAGCTTACCAAAATTGAATCGTCTTTATTTGAAAAATACCCAAAATTAAAATCACTCGCAACAGAACCGGTTTGTTACGAGTGATTTTTTATTCCATAAGAAATTGCTCAAAATCGACCTCGCCGTTTGTATTGTTTGAATGCAAGAAAAACTCTACGATAGGCGAGTAGCTTCGAGCGGGAGTTGCCCGCTTTTTTGTTGCTTATAGTTCAGGCATTTTCTGCTTACCATTCTTCCGTCAGATAAATTTTCTCATTTTCGGAAAATTCATTGCTGTTTCGAATCAATTCCAGCACTTCTTCCTCGGTCTTCTCCCAAATGCTGCGAAGAAATTCCTGCTTGTTGACGTTTCCGCATTCGATACGTGTCAAAGACTCAACAATGCGTTTATGGAAATATCCGGCATCTTCCATGGGTTCAACTTCTACCGTATACACAGAACCGTGACGGACATCGGGTAAAGCAACGATTATATAAGCATCGGTTTTTACGGAAGCATCCTGCAAAATACCATCCGCGTAGACAGTTACCGTTCCTTTTTGAATATTACGGAATTCCAAACGCATTTTTCTCGTTACAACACAGGGATCTCCGCTGACAATTATTGTCAACTTTTGTTTTCCATCCTTTTGTTCGGAAACAAAACGTGTATTCATTCTTCCCTGTTCGCCGTATTCGTGAAGCGTATATTCTCCGTTTCCGTTGAAAGTCATAACATCCAGAACATCAGGGAAAGAAATGTCATTCGTATGCTTTCTGCCGTCCAGAACAAAGAAACCGCCTTCCTTTGCAAGAACAGGAATGGAATCCATATGGCGAACCATATCCACTGTTCTTCCGCCGCTATAGGTGTTACCCGTAAAGATATCCGTCCAGGTACCTTCGGGGAGCCAAACAGCAGTTTTTGCCATTTTACGTCCATCTCCGGGTGTGATTACGGGAGCAACCAAAAGCTGTCCGCCGAACATATACTGAGATACGAAATCATACGCTTCTTTTTGTTCGGGATATTCGTAATACATCGGTTCAATGAGCGCGATTCCCTTTTCCGAAGTATCTACCGAAGCAGAATCAATGAAAGGAATCATCTTATGGCGCAAGCGCAAAAATTCTTCGGCGATATATCCCGTACCATTCATGTAATAGGAGGGTTCTTTGGTCATAAACGGCATATTGGTACAATGGAGACGGTTGATGGGGCTGAATACACCGAACTGAACGGAACGCACATACAACTCATCATTCTTTTCTCCATCAAAATGTCCGCCGATATCGTGGCTCCACCACGTAAAACCGATATTGGAGGCATTTGCCGTAAAATACGGGAGATAGGCCAGCGTTTTCCATGTAACCATCGTATCTCCCGAAAAACCGAGAGGATATCTGTGTGCACCAATTCCTGAATAGCGGGAAAGAATCAAAGGAGTGTGTTCCTTGGCATTATCGAGCGTATGATAGTGGTTCAATACCCACATAATATCGATACCTTTGGCTTTTGCACGAGGACCTTGCTGCCAGTCGATCCACCAGAAATCTACGCCGTCATGCTCGTAAGGTTTATGTAAAATCTTGAAATATGCATTGATAAAACGGTCGGAAAGGAAATCTATCCGTACACATTCTTCAGTTTTGGGATCAATACCCATAGCCGTTGCCATTTCCTCATACATATCCTCAAAATAACGAACACCCGTAGCGGGATGGAGATTCAGCGTTACACGAAGTCCTTTGTCATGCAATCTTTTCAGAAAGCGTTTATAATCAGGGAAAAGATCCGTGTTCCAGCTATAACCTGTCCAACCGCTTTTTCCGCCATAAAATTCGGTGTTTTTCCCGCTTTCCGTAATCTTTTTGACCTTATCCAGCGTTCGGGACCAATGCCAGTCCATATCCACTGTGGCAACGGTCAGGGGAATATCTCTGTCCTCCATACGGTCCATGACATTGATATACTCTTCTTCCGTATAGGCGCAATAACGGCTCCACCAGTTACCAAACGCATAACGGGGGATTCTCGGTGTTTCTCCGCAGATCATATAAAACGCGCGGATTGCAGCTCTGTAATCATGTCCGTAAGCAAATACATAAATATCCAGGGAGTCGTTTCTTTCTTTCCGGATCATGCCGTCCTTTGTCAGTACGGAAGAATTGGTATAGTCCAAAACAGCCACGCCGTTTTTGGAAAGAACGCCTTCGCCGAGTTTGATTTTTTTGAACGTAACATTGTCCGATTCTATATATTCATCGCCGTTGCAACGGTCAAGCGTACTGATGGTTCCAAGAAGATTCCCTTCGTTATTTAGCAGACGTTTTTTTCCGTCGAGTAAAATAAAACTTTCTTCAAAATTCGTTTTGATCGAAAGCGTAACGCGCTTCGTTTTGATATCCACGCCATCTTCCGTTTCTTTTGTTGTGAAAAATACGGGGAGCATATCACGGAACCAAACGGCTTCGGTTGCTTCATCGCAAAATTCTCTCTTTTCGTCTTTTTCAATTCGGAAAAGTCTGTCCGCCAACACACTGATACGGAAATCTCCAAACAAAACGACATTTTCGGGACGAACCTGCGGTCTGGTTTTGGCAATCAAATGAGCATCTAACATATTCATTTTCCTTTCAGAAATGTTTTTTCTTGTATTATATCACATTTCACATAAAAATCAATGATTTTCGGGATGTTTTTTCAAAATATTTACTATAAACATCGGAAAAAAAGAATATTTTTACGGATTGCTTCCGGATTTACAGCAGGCTGTATTGAACGAAAAATTTATTTCTCCGCATCCAATTGGCTATTTGCGATGATTTTCTCAAATTTTTCAAACAATTCCATGGCTTTGACATATTCGCCAATTTCGCCGTAGGCAAGAGCAAGATTATTCATCGTAATTATCGTATCGCGATAACCCTCTCCCAGCACCTTGCATTGAATCATATAGATTTTTTCAAATAACTCAGTCGCTTTGATACAATTTCCGATTCTGTAATAACTGCTTGCGAGATTGTTCATGATTTTCAGCGTTTCGGGATCTTCTCCGTTTGAATTTCTGCATTGAATCTCGCAGATTTTTTCATTCAATGCCAATGCTTTTTGATATTCACCCATTGCATCGTAAGTTTGAGCCAAATCGCTGAGCGCGACCAGAGACTCGGGATGTTCCGCTCCCATGTATTCACTTTTGACCGTATAAATTTTTTCAAACGACTCCAATGCCTTTCGGTAATTTCCGAGTGCACGGTAAGTATATGCCAGATTTCCCAGTGTCCGCAGAATTTCGGGATGTCTTTCATTCGGCAAAACACGACACTGAAGCAAAAGAACCTGTTCGAATATTTCCACCGCCTTCTGACAATTGCCAAGCGTGTAATAAATACCCGCAAGATTGGAAAATGTAGTCAGCGTATCGGGATGGTTTTCTCCGAGAATCCGTTTGCGGATTGCATAAACGTTCTTCGACAATTCCAACGACTTTTCGTGATTGCCGACATTTCCGTAATGATAAGCAAGATTATTCAGCGTTGTCAGCGTATCGGGATGTTCTTCTCCGAGAATCTCACAATGCTTCGCGTAGACATATTCATATAATTCCAACGCTCTCTCAGTCTTACCGATATCGCCGTACATTCCCGCAAGATTACCGAGCACCGCCAATGTATTGGGATGTTCTTCTCCAAAAATCCGTCTACGGATGGCATAAACTTTTTCAAACACTTCCATCGCTTTTTGCGATTCACCGCGTTCGCCGTACATTCCCGCAAGATTGGAAAGTGTTGTCAGGGTATCGTCATGTTCTTCTCCGAGAAATTTACATTGGAAGTCATAGACCTTTTCAAAAAGTTCCACCGCTTTTTCGTAATTTCCGAGTTTGCCGTATGCGTGAGCAAGATTGTTGATCATAGTCAATCTTCCGAGGTATTCTTCATACGGGATCCCCGCACTGCGCGCGTAAACCGTTTCAAAAAATGTCAATGCTTTTTGATGATCGCCAAGTCTGCCGTAAATAACGGCAAGATTATTCAACACAGTCAATGTATCCTGATGTTCCTCTCCGAAAATTTTACAGTCGATCAAATAAACATTTTCTAAAATTTCCGCTGCTTTCACATTTTCCCCGAGTTTACTGTAAGTAACTGCAAGATTGTTCAGCGATGTCAATGTATGAAAATTTTCTGCGCCATATCGGTTTATATTATATTCCACAATTTTCTCTGCCCAAAACACAGCCTTTTTGTAATTTACCTGTACGCCGATTCCTTCGCCATACATAACGTAAAGTTTTTTCATTGCTTCGGGAAGACCGGTTTCCGCAGAGGAAATGATCAGCTCAACGCCTCTTTCTTTGTTCATTTCCACGTCAATACCATCCAGATAAGCAAGTCCGATCAAAAAATTGTGTTCGGGATCGCTGTTATTGGCAGAAACAGCAATTTTGGAAAGAGAATCCAAAATCCGCTCTTTGAAAATCGCATCCTCGTTAGGATTGACACAATCGGGGATATCTTTATACTTTGAGCAAAGCTCCGTCTTATCCGTTTCTTCCATCTCAGTCGGCAGAATATTCATACCCGCTGCTTTGGCATCGGGGTATTCGTGCTCCATCACGTAATTAGGTTTCCCATTCACATATTCCAAGAGATTCGGGGTAACCAAAAGCGTAAACAGCTTGCTGTCCTTCATCATTTTTTCGATATTTTCACGGAAACTTTCTCCGGGTGTCAGAAATTCATCGTACCAAACCGCTATATCACGAAATTCGGGATGATTATGAATCCGTTTCATGAGTTCGTTGGCATAATGACGGTCTTTTTTACGGTAACTCAAAAAAATATAGGCATCGAACGCTTTTCGGATTCTCTGTGCGGTTTCATTGCTGACCAAAACGGAATCCAGATATTTTTTCAATTTTTCTGCATAAGAAATAGCAGTGATATCCTTGGAATAAGGACTCAGATATTGAAGTTCTCCGAATTTATCTTGCAGTGAATAGAGTGCATCCAATCCCGTTTCCATCATAACGGGCAACACGGGAATATTTTTTTCTTTCGCATAGCGGAAATCGGAATCCATCGCACGGTTTATCTCTTTGAGCAGCTTGAATGTAACGGGAATGACAAACAGGTTCATCTGACCGAGATCGCTTTCTTTATATTTCTCTTCGATCTCTTCATTCATGTTTTCCGTATAAAAAACTACACAATCATTTGTGCGAAAGATATCTTCACATATTTTTTCAAAATATTTTGAAAAATCTTCGGGATGGCAGGTAAAATATACACGCGGTTTATGCTCGGGAGAGGCGTTTCCTCTCGTTTTATAAAGAAATGTTGCCATGCTGATTCTCCTTTTTACCAAAATGTCCAAATAGATTGCAATACAATTCTACCTTTTTAGGATTCATCGGAACAGAATTCCGAATACAATTTTTTCAAATCCTCCGTCCGATCGGTTTTCAGATAAATGACGGCAAGATTCTGAAGCACTGACCGTGTCCTCGGATGTTTTTTACCCCATATACGGCAAAAACCTTCATATACGCAAGCCATACGTTCGCCTGCTTTTTCGTAAATTCCCATCTGAAAAGCAGTCATCGTCAGATTGTTCAGCGCAATCAACGTTGACGGATGCGCTTCTCCGAAAAGTTCTTTGCGAAGCGCATAAATTTTTTCTTGAAATTCCAACGCTTTTTTGTTGTTTCCGATTTTACTGTACGAGGAAGCAAGATTATTCAATGCGATCAGCGTTTGAGGATGTTTCTCATCAAAGACCTGACAGAAAAGTCCATACAGTTTTTCCTGCAATTCCAATGCTTTCTGATTATCTCCGCGTTTGCTGTACGCACAGGCAAGATTGTTCAGCACAGTCAAAGTTTTGGGGTTCTCTTCTCCGAGTGATTGACGGAAAAGTAAACAAACCTTCTCTTGCAATTCCAATTCTTTTTGAAGATTGCCACTTTTACCGTACATCATTGCTAAATTATTCAATGTAGCCAAGGTATCGGGATGAGCTTCTCCCTGCACGGCACGTCGGATGTCATAAACATTTTGATTTAATTTCAATCCTTTTTCATAATCGCCACAATTGCCATATGCAAAAGCAAGATTATGTAAAGCATGCAATGTTTTCAAATCTTCTTTTCCGAAAAGTTCGCCGTAACGTTCAAAAAGTTTTTCCCATACATCGGTTTCCTTTCGGTAATCTTCGTTCCTATGGTAAGCATAAGCAAGGTCTTTTAACAAATTCAAAGTTTGAGGATGATTTTTGCCAAAAGATTTTTCGGAATCTTCATATTTTTCCATTACGGTTTCAATCGTTTCTTTCATAACGAAAATCATCCTTTCTTTCGTTCTTTTGACTGGATTTTTCCAAAAACAAAATCAATTGTTCCGTATTTTCTTCGGAATATTCAATTTCCGAGGAATAAAGACGGCAAATCTCAATCAATTCTTCTTTTTTATTTGCTTTCTCTCGGCAACAAAGATAAGAAAAAAGATTTCGGATCATATAAACGCCGAGAATTGCAAATAAAACCGAACCTCCAATGTCACGCTCAGGATCGGACACATGGCGGTAAAGAAAATAGACGAGAAGCTGCCCCCAGATAATCTCCGGAATGTCCGAAGAAACATCGTAAACAGATTTTTTTCGAGATTCAAGCAAAAGCGTTTTCCATGCGTCATCCATACATTCGAGAGATAAGAATATATCCACCCATTCGGCAAAGGATCGGTTGGGAAATACAAGTCCGATCTCCCGTTGCAGATCGTTCATTCTCTCCGAAATCGTTTTCCTTCTATCCTGTGCCAAAGTGAAAAGCCGTTCTCTTTGAGCAAAAAACGCTTTTTCTTCTTCTGTCGGAATTTCTTCCTCTCCGTCATCATCCAGAACGGAAAATTTTGTTTCGGTCTCTTTGAAAAGAATGATTCTTGTTGCTTCTTCACAACAAAGCCCCAGACCAATCTCCGTACGATCGCTGTAAAAGGAGCAAAATCTGGGATGGTCCGTACAAATTTGAGAAAGATAAGCTTCTCCGAGAGTCAGAATAATATCACACAAACCTTCTCTGTTCAAAAACGGACAGCGTTCTTGCGCTCCCAAACGGAAATGCGCGCCGCAGATGTCCGTTTCTATTCCGTCCTGCAAACGAACACCGAAATCTCCCCCTATATTACGATATCTTTCAAGCGTTTCATTATCAATATCAATTTCCCAGCCTATGCAACAGCTATGTTTGCATCGATCGGCAATACAACAAAAATCATTATAATAATCGGGTACAATCAGTTTCATTTTTCAAATCCTTTCAAATAGCGAAATCCCGGAGAATTCTCCGAGATTTCGCCCCCTATTTATACTTTGTCTTCCGTTTCTTCGGAATACCGCGCAATATTATAATTACTGAAAATCTCGCTGTTTTCTCCTTTTTCATCCAGGCGAACGGAAACTTCGTTCGGCGTTAACACAGAAGATATATCCTTGTCTTTTTTGAAAACAAATGCCGTATATGCATACCTTGCCTTTTCTCTTTCGCTCGGATTTTTGGAAATTTTCGGCATTTTCTTTTTGTTTTTGTGCGTTTTTGCGCTTCTTGATTCTATCACAAAACTTCTTTCCTCTTTTCCTTCCACAAAGATTTTTCCATTCCGTTCTTTGGCAGAAAAATGCTTTTTGATTTTGGAAATATGGCGAAAAACGGATGAAAATACTTTCCGAACCCCTTGTCTGAAAGCGGGAAGAGCTTTTCTTTTTAAAATTTTATGCGCGAGTCTGCAAAACAGGATATCAAAGACAATGGCAAGCACCGTAATTGCGATATGCACCGTATATTGCCGCCAAAGCTCTTTATCCAAAGCCATATTTGTGAAATATGCGCCAAGCAACAAATAAATAACAGCCAGAATTTTTTCTGTCCAAGGATGTCGCAGAATCTTTTTCAAATTTAATTTTTTCATTGTATTTCCGCCTCCGGCATAATCACGCGAACGGTGTTTCCCAATCGTTCCAACAAAGAAATCTGTTCTTCAATTCCCTCATCCAGATAAGAGGTAATCAAAAAAATTTCGCTGTTTCGTATTCCCTTTACGATATTATCCGAAAGGATACTGGAAAAAGAAGCTCCATCCTTTGCGCGGATTTTTGCCATTTCACGCAAAATATCATTTTTTTGTGTTTCTCCTCCCCGAATCGGAAACTCCGATTTGAGTCTGCCGTCTACGGTGGAACAATTGGCACCGAAAGCGCATAATCCCCCTTCACTGATGGCTTTAACAACCAAGGATGCAGCAATTTTCAAGCCGTTTTCCATAATTTCTTCATAATTGTCAAACGAAACATTTCCGTCTTTCGGAATATGAAAATTCTGATAGATATAATATTTCAAATTGGAGCAATAATCATAGCGATTGACCATGAAACGGGGATTTCCTCCCGCAGAAAGGCGTGCGCTGGCTTTGAAATTGATGGTATGGAAGGAATCTCCCGCCCTGTATTCTCGAATACCATTGACAGAAAATGGATCGTAAATCAATTTTTTTCTTGAAATCGAATTTCCGAGCCCGTAAGCGCTCGGAATATTTTCCGCAAGCGGTTCAATCCTGGGATACACATAAATTTCCGCAGGCGCTTTGATATAATTTTCTTCTCCGCAACGGTGAACAGAAACGGATGTCAACTGATAATATCCCCGTTTCACACAATCGATTCGGATTTTTCGGGTTCTTTTTTCAAACGGGAGCAAGTGATAACGGCTGACGAAAAGACACATTTCTCGTTTGGAATTATTTCTGTCAACGGAAAGACCGCTGTAAAAATAACTTTCAATATCCGCAAACGGCACGAAAAACAAAGTTGGATTCCAGACAGTTTCCACAAGCTCCGTCGAGTCTCCCTCATATACGCAGGTATCTGAAAAATACCGTTCATAACGCAAACGGTCAACAGAAAATCTTCGGATCAGACGAAGCAGAAGAATGAACAAAAAAATTCCGACTGCGATAAAAAAGATCTGAACAAGCAGAGGAACCACTTCTGTGATCAGATAAAAGATAATATCCATGCGTTCTTCCTCAGACTCTTCCATCAAACACTGTTTCCGTAGGAACAGGTGTTTGAGAAAGCACTTCATAAATGATTCGGATTGCAGAATTCTTTTTCAACATTTCCGAACTTGTCAAAATCAATCTGTGATTCAATACGGGCACAGCCGCTGATTTGATGTCATCAGGCAAAACATAATTTCTTCCGTTGATCACGGCAAAGCCTTTGGAAACCATCAGCAGAGAAAGCGCCGCGCGCGGACTTGCACCAAGCACAACCCCTTGCATTTTCCTTGTCATTTCCACGATAGATGTGATATATTCCAGAAGATCATCGTGGCAAAATACTTTTGCGGTTTCACGCATGGCGTCCGTTACATCACAGAGTGTAACCGCAGATGTTTCGCTCTTGACTGCGCGATTTTCGCCGAAACGTCTGAGAATTTCCACAGCACTTGCAAAATCAGGATAACCGACAGCGGTTTTGATCAAAAATCTGTCAAGCTGTGCTTCGGGGAGAGGATACGTACCCATACTTTCCAACGGGTTTTGTGTTGCAATAACCATAAAAGGATCTCTCAGAGTATAGGTATTTCCGTCCACAGTAGCGGTATGCTCTTCCATACATTCCAAAAGTCCCGCCTGTGTTTTCGGCGTTGCGCGGTTAATCTCATCCGCAAGCAGAATATTGGAAAAAACAGGGCCTTTCATGAAACGGAATTCCGATTCCTTCACATTAAAGTAGTTAATACCCGTAATATCAGATGGTAAAAGATCGGGTGTAAACTGGATTCTCTTATATTCTCCGTCAATGCTTGCCGCCAATGCGCGTGCAATCATGGTTTTTCCCGTTCCGGGAACGTCTTCGATCAAAATATGTCCTCCGCAAAACAAAGAAATGATCACGAGATCAAGCACATCATCCTTGCCTGCGATCGTTTTCTTGATATTGCTCCGGATAGCCTTATAAGTTTCATATGCCGTCATAAATAAATTCCTTTCTTCCTTTTTGTTAAAACAATTCTCATTATTTATTATAAAATTTATCTTTTGTTTTGTCAACATGATTTTTCTGTTGCACGGTTTTTTGTAAGGAGCGCAATATTTATTTCATAAACAAATTGATTGAGATAAACAAAAATTGATCTAAGGCTTGTTAAAAAATAAATAAAATTACAATAATCTTTTATTACACTCTTGACTTTTTTTCAAAATCATGCTAAAATAGTTGCATGTGCAACAGTTGCGTTTGCAACTATGATTAAAGAAAGGAGATTTTCCGTGCGAAAAACGAATATTATCAGCCGATGTGAAGGTATTTACCGCCAGGATAAATTAAAAGACAGCGGACTCAGCTCCTGCCATCACAGTTATATCCTTGCGATTTCCCATCATCCCGGTATGACGCAGGATCAGCTTGCCAAGCATATTTGCATTGACAAAAGCGGTGTTACGCGCCATCTCTCCTATTTGGAAAAAAAGGGGTACGTGGAACGCCGTTCGGATCAATACGATAAACGCGCAATCTGCGTTTATCCCACACAAAAAATGCTGGATATTCTTCCCGAAGTAAAAAAGATTGTTAAAGACTGGAACGATTATCTGACAAAAGACATCAATCCGGAAGAACTTGATTGCTTCAACCGCATTCTCGATCAAATCGCGGAACGCGCAAAAAAATACATTTATGAAAAGGAGGGCTCCGAAAAATGAAAATCATGATCCGATATCTCAAGCCGTTTTTCGGCAGAATGTCGATCGGTCTTGTCATCAAAATTGCGGGAACCGTGGTTGAGCTTTTACTCCCTTATATCCTCAGCCATATTCTCAAAACCGTCGTTGTTACGCAAAGCATAGAAGAAATCATCAAATGGGGGTCCTTGATGATTCTTTGTGCAGGTACTGCCTGTGTGCTGAATATCATTGCCAACCGCATGGCGGCAAAGGTTTCACGTAATTTTTCCGAAAAAGTCCGCCACGACCTCTTTTCGCACACGCTCCGCCTTTCTGCGGCGCAAACGGACCGTTTCACCATTCCCTCTCTGGAATCCCGTATTACCACGGATACATATAATCTTCATAACTTTGTCGGCATGATGCAAAGAATGGGTGTGCGCGCACCGATTCTGCTCATCGGCGGTCTCGCCATCACGCTTTTCATGGATGCATATCTTGCGCTCGTTATGATTGCCGTGCTTCCTTTTATTTTTGTTACCGTTTATTTTATTTCCAGAAAAGGTGTTCCGTTATACGCAAGAGTACAGGAATCTGCCGATAGAATGATTCGCGTTGTCCGTGAAGATACACAGGGAATCCGTGTCATCAAGGCGCTTTCCAAAACAGAATATGAACACCGTCGTTATGATGAGGTAAACAAAACCTTATCCGCAGACGAACGCCATGCAGGTACCATCATGAGCGCCGCCAATCCCATCATGACACTTTTGATGAACGCCGCCATTACAGCTGTCGTTGCGCTTAGTGCCTCCCGCGTCATGAATCATCAATCCGATCCCGAAACCGTTATTGCATTTATGCAGTATTTTACTCTGATTTCCATGGCAATGATGTCCGTTACTCGAATTTTCGTCATGTATACCAAGAGCGCAGCTTCTGCAAAGCGTATTGCCGAAGTCATTGAAGCACCCGAAGAAATTACCGTTCAGAGCGAAAAGGATTTTCCGCCCGTTCAAAACGGTGCTTTCATTGAATTTGATCACGTTACTTTTTCTTACAGAGGAAAACATCCCAATTTGGAAGACATCAGCTTTGCGCTGCCCCGCGGCGGTTCTCTCGGCATTATCGGCTCAACGGGAAGCGGAAAAACAACTCTCATCCGTCTTTTGCTTCGTTTTTATGATGTCGGAAGCGGTGCGGTCCGCATCAACGGAAGAGATGTCCGTACGATTCCGAAGGATGAGCTTTATGCTATGTTCGGTATTGCTCTCCAACACGATTTCCTTTATGCCGATACCGTGGAAGAAAACATCAATCTCGGCAGAGGTCTTTCCCATGAGGAAATTTCCAAAGCAGCACGCATTGCACAGGCAGAGGATTTCATTTTAGCATTTCCGGACGGCTATGCGCACATGCTTTCTCAGAAAGCGACCAATATTTCGGGCGGTCAAAAGCAACGACTTCTGATTTCCCGTGCGATTGCCGCTTCGCCCCAAATTCTTGTTCTTGACGACAGTTCTTCTGCGCTCGACTATAAAACGGATGCCAATTTGCGCCGTGCGCTCAAAGAAAATTTGTGTGATACGACCGTGGTTACTGTTGCTCAGCGCGTAAGCTCTGTCAAGGATTCCGATCTTATTCTCGTGTTGGATGACGGTAAAATCATCGGCGCCGGAAAACACGAAGAATTGCTGGAATCTTGCTTGCCTTACCGCGAAATCAGCGAATCTCAGATGGGAGGTGCCATTGTTGAATAGAGGCTTTACACGCGACCCGCGATATGAAAATAACCCCAACAAAATAAACAATCAAAAGCTTGACCGCAAAACAACGGGCAGAATTCTTCGCCGTCTTTTTGGGTATGTTCTGAAGGAATGGCCGCTTTTCCTTTGCGCCGTCATTCTTACCTTGCTTTCCAACCAGCTTTCCCTGCTCGGTCCAAGTTATTCCGGCAAAGCAATCGATGCCATTGCCGCCGAAGGCGGCGTTCAATTTGATGTGGTTTGGGAAAACGTCATTCGTATGCTGTTTTGCTATGCCTCTTCCGCGCTGATGGCGTATATCCTTGCCGTTCTGATGATCCGATTCAGCCAAAGAATCGTTTACAGAATGCGCCGTCAGCTTTTTGAAAAGCTTTCTTCCCTGCCCGTCAGTTATTTTGATACCCACGCAACGGGTGATATCATCAGCCGTATCTCTTACGATATCGATACCGTCAATGCATCTCTTTCACACGACCTGGTTCAGGTTATGACAAGTATATATACCGTCATTGGTTCTTTGATCTTCATGTGGCAGATTTCGAAGCCGATGATCCTTGTTTTCGTTATCACCGTTCCTGTTTCCATCATTTTTACCCGTTACCGTTCCAAAAAGGTCCGTCCGCTTTTCCAGAAACGCTCCCGCAAGCTCGGCGAACTGAACGGTTATGCGGAAGAAATGATTTCCGGTTGCCGTACCATTCAAGGTTATCACCGCGAAGAAGAAATCGGAAAGCGTTTTGACCAAAGAAACGAAGATGCCATGGATGCCTATTACAATGCGGAATTCTATGGCGCAACGCTCGGTCCTTCCGTCAACTTCATCAACAATCTTTCCATTTCCTTGGTTATGATCTTCGGCGGTATTCTTTATATGTTCTCGCAAAACGGCACCGTATCAGAAGCTTCTCTCTTCTTCATCACGCTCGGCGGTATTGCGAAATTCGTTCAGTATTCCAGAAAATTTGCAGGTCCGATCAATGAATTTGCCAATATCCTGCATGAATTTCAGTCTGCTTTTTCTGCGGCGGAACGTGTTTTCCGTGTGATTGACGAAGAACCTGAACCCGTAGATAAGCCCGAAGCAAAAGCGCTTTCCGATGTTTCGGGAGAAGTGGATTTCAAAAACGTAACCTTTGGCTATACGTCGAAAAAAACAATTCTGCACGATGTTTCCGTTCATGCCAAACCCGGTAAAACCATTGCCATTGTCGGTCCTACGGGCGCGGGAAAAACCACGATCATCAATCTGCTCATGCGTTTTTATGACGTGAATGACGGTTCAATTTATGTAGACGGCAACGAGATCCGTGACATCAAGCGCGATTCCCTGCGCCGCGCATATACCATGGTTTTGCAAGATACGTGGCTCTTCCATGGAACAATTTACGATAATATCGTTTACGGCAAGGAAAACGCGACCTTTGAAGAAGTCAAAGCTGCAGCCAAAGCCGCCCGTATCGATTCTTATATCGAACGTCTGCCCGATGGTTATAACACAGTTCTTTCCGATGAAGGTGTAAATATTTCTAAAGGACAGCGCCAGCTGATCACCATTGCGCGCGCGATTCTTTCCGATTCGCCCATGCTGATCATGGATGAAGCTACCTCGAACGTTGACTCCCGCACGGAAATCAAAATTCAGGAAGCGCTGAACGAGCTTATGACTTCCCGTACCTGCTTCATCATTGCGCATCGTCTTTCGACCATTCAGAATGCGGATACCATTCTCGTTCTTCAGAACGGTGAGATTACCGAACAGGGTAATCATGAAGAGCTTATGCGTAAAGGCGGTTTTTACAGTACGCTTTATAATTCTCAATTTACCTGAATGAAAAATTCCCCGACAGATCAATGTTAATGTCTGACGGGGGATTTGTATTTATATTTGTTAATGATGATAACAACTTTCAATAAGCGCATCGTATTCTTTTTCATCAAACTCGAAATTACAGGTAGCAAACCATTCGATATTGTTCTCATTCTGATAATAAGGGAAAGTATAATTTATCCTTCTGAGATACAATTCCTCTGTCCAATGCTCACTGACCCATTTCTGAAATTCCGGGCTGCCTGGATCGCATAACACATCATGACCGCCATAGAGAATCCCGCTCCGTTTTTCTTCTTCAAAAGATTCTCCCGCATGATTCACTTGTCCTATGCGTTTCCAGATAACCTTATGATTTTCTCTGACGATATCTGCCACAATCAATATACAGGAAAAATCAAAATCATCCGGACAGCTTAAAATCGGTGTGATTACCTTATTTTGATTCAGTAAAAATCTCATAAATTTGGCATCACCTTCGTAATCATAATCATCAGTCCAGCAAATCGCCAATTCGCAGACAGGAGATATGGATTGCAATAATTCGGTTTTTTCGAGAAGCCATTCATTGATATATTCTTCCAGAGGTAAATTATCAATGAAAAAAGCTCTCGCTTTATATCCCGATAAAAGAACACAATTTTTGATTTCTATTTTATTCATAAACATGATTTCCTTACTGCATTCACATAAGATTCCGCCAATTTCATGATAACAGGATAATTTTCATCAGACGGATTCCGCCCTGATAAAGCGCTTCCGAAAGGGGCAATAAATATTTTTCTTCCAAATTACGAAGAATGATAATCAATTTTTCGTTTTCAATTGCTTGAATGACTGTATTTTTCATTATTGAACATCCTTTCCGAGCAAATAGAATTTGCGGTCGGGGTACCAAAGAATTTTCTTTCCGTTCATATAAGTCATGGTTCCGTACATAGCAAGCTGAACATCATCTCCGAGAATCACATCTTCCGGACGCAATTGCATATACAAAGAATCATTTTCTTTGTCAAAACGAATTGGCTGATGCTTATTATCCGGATCAAAATAACCGATTGCACGGCGCAAGATATGGCGCGGATAATATGGCCGATTGAGATCGCAGACGCCGTGATACAACTGCATAAATCTGCCGTCCTTTAAATCATAGATGGGACAGGGAGAGAGCGGATGCGTGAAAAACGTATGATCTGAGAAAGTCAAAGGGCGCGGTTCCGTCCAGGTTTTACCCATATCAGAAGAAACGGAAAAAAAGACGCAGCCAAGATTCGTTCGCATGGAACAGAAAATCCTTCCATCCGGCAGCATAACGAGAGACGGTTCCTCAATTTTTCCGATTCGCCCGCTCGGTCTGTAAACATGAATACCTTTATCATCGGGCAAAATTTCAATTTTCAAATCTTTGATTTCGGGATCATCATCAATATTTCGGAAATGATAGAAGAATACGTGTACGCCTCCGCGCAAGGCAGGCTCGATATAACGGCTCGCAAATTTTGTGAATCCCGCAAGATACGTTCCGTCCGGAAGCTTCAAAGGTAATTCAAATACGATATTATCCTGAATATTCTCTCTGAAATCGTATGGGGTTTTCCGTTGCGGAATATCCCCGCTTTCACTCCATGTATCCCCGAAATCATCGGAATACATACAGGAAAACGCACCCGTAAGCTGCAAAGCAATGTCTGTAATTCCCATGATTTCCCGATAATAGAACAAATAAATTCTTCCCGATTTGGAAACGATCGGAAATCCCCAGCTTCCCTGCGCATCTCTTTTGCCCGTTTCTTTGTCAAAATGCAAACAGCCAACCACGAATTTCGGTTCTGTCCAGTTTTTTCCGCCGTCTTTGCTCTTCGCCATAACTACGTGATTGTCTCCGTTATTTTCACACGTAGACTGCGTCCAAAATGCCAAAAGCCCTCCATACTGCTTGTGTTCAACAACATACAGATGCACGTTGTTATTATCGTATTCCGTACTTTTCGGAACGTATAGACGATAATCGGGATTGGTAAACTGAATTTGCTTTTCAATCAACATACGATCTTGTGATTCTGCCATCTTAAAAATCCTCCCAGTCCAAATGATGTAATATACCGTTCACATTATATCACATCAAAGCCAGAAATGCAACACACATAAAAAAAGTTGCTTATGGAATAAATATCCCCCGGCTCAGCCGGGGGTATTTCACCCATCGGGCGTAGCCCTCAAAATACCAGCCACGCCTAAAGGCGTTGGTACGACTACCACTTGCATGGGGTAGTTTACTTGCGGCCCGTAAACGGGCTGGCTTCTTCGAGCGTCAGCTGATCATTCAGCATATCCTCTCTC
>JAFQEK010000161.1 GCA_017399025.1 Clostridia bacterium | reverse complement strand
TCTGCTTGTAAGGCAGATGCTCTCCCAGCTGAGCTATGTTCCCACATTCATTTTTCGGCGCCTTAGGCACTTGCCCTTGCGTGATACCTATCATATCATATATCTTTCGATTTGTCAATACCTTTTTTGAAATTTTTTTAATTTTTTTTGTTTTTTTATAAAAAGGGCAAAAATCGTACTTTTTATCCCGATTTTAAGGAAAAAAACGAGTTCAAAGACCGATTTTTCCCTTTATAAAAACGTGAGTTCGATGGAACGATCAATGATTGTTTACGGGTATGTCTGTTTGCATTACACCCGTAAATTCCTGTTTATATTAGCATTTTTTTATCGAACTCGCGTTATAAAAGGAAATTTTGTCTCTCTGTCATCGATGTTTTCAAAAATCAAAGAAAAAATTTATTTGAAAATTTTTTGTAACCGTCAAAAAGGTTCCTTCTGATTGATCAATCAGAAGGAACCTTTTCATTGACAACGGTATATATTTTTGTTTCAGCGCAGAGAACTTATGCTGTTTGCAGAATTGTAATATTTGAAATAAGCTTCTTCATCCTGCATTTCTTCAAAACCGAACAATTCGCTGACCGTAACAAACGTATAGCCTTCTGCCGTATACTTTTCAAGAATAAGGGCAACAACATCCGGCGTAATGGATTGAATATCATGCATGAGAATCACAGAGCCTTCGGAGGCTTCGCGGACAACGGTTTCAAATGTTCCCGTGATCGCTTCATTCCGTGTGATTTTTCCGTTATCGTAATCTCTGCGGTATTCCCAATCCCGAGAATCGGAATTCCAAAGAATGGGATACATATAAATTTCGTTTTGAATTAGAGTTTCGGCAACTTTACGGTTTACCGAACCGTAAGGAGGACGGTAAACCGTACAATGGTAATCTGTGCCGGAAAGCTGAGCAATTTTTTCGTTGGTATTGCGGATTTCCTTCAAAAGTTCTTCTTCCGAAATTTTTGTCAGATAAGCATGGGTTTCCGAATGATTTCCGATTTCGCATCCGAGAGAGATTGCTCGTTGCAGTTCGTCTTTTTTGGATTCTTTTAATTGATAACCGCAAACAAAAAAGGTCGCTTTGGCTTGATATTGCTCCAAAAGGTCCAGAATTTTATGCGTATATGCGCCACTCGGACCGTCATCAAAGGTAAGGGCAATCATTTTTTTTGGTTTGGGTTTGGTATTTTCCGGAGGAAGCGGTGCTGTCGTTTGTTCTTCGCTGTCGGTATACGATGACGATTCGCTCTGTTCAGTGGAAGAGGTATCGTTAGGGATTGCATGGTCGAAAAAATAGAGGCCCCAGATGCTTCCGATGATCAAAGCCGAACATAAAATAACAGAAATAACAAGAATCGCGGTTGTGCGTGAATGTTGGTTCATGAAATGCAGTCATCATCCTTTCGATCAAAAAATGAAATCAAATTCTTTGAGAAAGAATTTCTCGGTACTTACGGTAAAATTCCTCGTATCTTCCTTCATCAATGGCTTCACGGATTTTTGCCATCAAATCATTGTAAAAATAAAGATTGTGAAGTACCGCAAGACGCATACCGAGCATTTCATCCGCTTTGAGCAAATGACGGATATAGCCTCTGGAATAGAATCTGCATGCGGGGCAGTTACAGTCGGGGTCGATCGGAAGCGGATCGCGCTGATATTTACGATTATTGATATTCATGGTCCCTTTCCATGTGAAAATATAACCGTGGCGCACGTTTCTGGAGGGCATTACACAATCGAAGAAATCAATGCCTCTGTAAACGGCTTCCAGAATATTGATGGGTGTACCTACTCCCATCAGATAACGGGGTTTATCCTTGGGCATGAAGGGCTCTACCGTATCAATGATATGATACATGACCTCTGCTTCTTCTCCGACGGCAAGACCGCCAATCGCATAACCGGGAAGATCAAATTCCGAAATGCGTTTCATATGGTCAATACGGATATCATCGTATGTGCCGCCTTGGTTAATACCGAAAAGAAGCTGATTTTTATTGATGGTTTCGGGCAGGGAATTCAAGCGGTTCATTTCGTTTTGGCAGCGCGCAAGCCAACGGGTGGTTCTGTCCACAGAGGCCTTGACATAATCTCTGGGTGCGGGATTTTCAATACATTCGTCAAACGCCATGGCAATGGTGGAAGCGATATGCGACTGAATCTGCATACTTTCTTCAGGCCCCATAAAAATGCGTCTGCCGTCTACATGGGAAGCAAATTGTACGCCGTCCTCAGAAATTTTGCGGAGTTGAGAAAGAGAAAACACCTGGAAACCGCCGCTGTCTGTCAGAACAGGTCTGTCCCAATTAAAAAATTTATGGATACCGCCCATATCGTAAATGACATCGTCTCCGGGTCGGACATGGAGATGGTATGTGTTGGAAAGTTCGACCTGACAGCCGACTTCATAAAGGTCCTGTGTGGAAATACCGCCTTTAATGGTGGCGGCTGTTCCCACATTCATGAAAACGGGGGTTTGAATGGTGCCGTGTACGGTTTCAAAGGTACCTCGGCGCGCACGTCCCTCCTGCTTTAATAACGTAAACATTCCTATATCCTTTCTTCGGCTCAGGTTCTGCCGAAACGTGTATCAATTTCTTTTTTCCCGATTTCGAACGCAACGGGTCGTCCGTGAGGACAGTATTTAATGCAATCGTAACGGAAAAGATTGTCGCAAATCCAACGGAGATGTGCGGTGTCATAGAGCTTTCCTGCTTTGATGGAAGCTTTGCAAGCACTCTGATACAGTGCTTTTTCAAAAATGGCTTGTTTTGCGCTTTCCAAAGTTTCGCCGCTTTCCGCGCTTTCCGAAAGCAGGGCAAGAAAAAGTGCTTTGGCTTCTGCCTTTTCAAAGCCGAACGGAATACCCGAAACGAAAATTTCTTTTTCGCTAAGATTAAATTCAAATCCACAGGCTTCCAACTCCGATCGGTATTCTTCGCAAACAGCCGATTCCTGTGCGGAAACGTTCAGTTTTTCGGGAATCAGAAGCATTTGAACATTCGGCGTTTCCATATGCATATTGGCGCGCAGGCGTTCGAAATTGATCCGCTCGTGCGCCGCATGTTTATCGATCAATAAGATTTTGTCATTTTCTTCCACGATGATATAACCGGCAAAAATCTCACCGACAATTCTGTACTCGGGAATCGGATTCGAGGGTGTTTCCGGAATTTTGGCATCCGTTTTTTCGGGAATCACCGTTTCTTCGGGTTTTGTTTCCGTCAGAACGTTTGCCGTTCTGACAGCGGAAGCATAGAGTCTTGACATATAGTCAAAACCGGAAGGGGAGTTTTCGACTCCCAATTTCAGAAAAGGTTCTTTCGTTTTTTTGCCGAGAATCGGAACGTCCACGGGAAGATCGTCATCTTCGAATACCGGCTTTGTTTCCGATCTTTTATCCGGCAAACGTACAGGCTCCGAAAAATATTCTTTTTGAGATATCGGTGAGGATATTTTGGGGAAAAATTCTTCTTTTTTTACAGGTTTTTGTTCCGGTGCAGGTTCTGTCTGCTCACTTTTGCCGCCTTTTTCTTCCGCTTCCCGAAAGAGCGTTTGGAGTTTTTCCCGTTCCTCCGTTTTTTCGGAAATTTCAGCAAGATTCAGCGAAGGGCGGGAAATACCGACGGAAAGCGCATGGCGAACGGAGGCAAAAACTGCATCGAAAACAGTTTTTTCATCGGAAAATTTTACTTCCAGCTTTGCGGGATGAATATTGACATCCACAAGTTTGGCGGAAACGCCGATATGCAAAACACAGGAAGGAAATTTTCCCGAAGGAATATACGAACGGAAAGCGGCTTCCAGAGCAGAGGTGAGCGTTTTGCTCCGTACACAGCGTTCATTGATGAAAAAGTGCTGCATTCCTCTGTTTCCGCGCAAATGCTCGGGAGTGCTGATAAAACCCTCGACAGTAATGGCGCCGTGGTTTCCGTTGACCTCGGCGAGATTTTTTGCAAAGGCGCTTCCGTAAAGGGAATAGACGGTATTTTTCAGATTGCCGTCTCCGGAGGTTGAAAATTTTAAGTTGCCGTCGGAAAGAAAACGGAAAGAAATCTGTGGATGAGAGAGAGCCAATTTTTCCACGGCACCCGCAACGGCAGAAGCTTCCGATCCCTCGGATTTCAGAAATTTCAAGCGGGCCGGCGTTGCGGAAAACAGCTTTTCACAAACGATGGTCGTTCCGTCCGGACAGCCTGCCTGCGAAACCTCATTCACCTTACCGTATTCACCGGCAAGAAGCGTTCCTTCCGCATCCTCGCGCCGCTTTGTTGTCAGACGGAATTTGGAAACGGCAGTGATCGCCGCCAAAGCTTCTCCGCGAAAGCCCAGCGTCAGAATCTCCGCAAGGTCTTCTGCTCGGCGAAGCTTACTCGTTGCATGTCTGCGAACTGCGATCACAGCATCCTCGGCGCTCATACCGCAGCCGTTATCGGTAACGCGTATCGATCGGATTCCGCCACCCGTGATTTCCACGGAAACGGCACTTGCACCCGCATCGATTGCATTTTCAACAAGCTCTTTGACTGCGTTTGCAGGTCTTTCCACAACTTCGCCTGCGGCAATCAGATTGGCGACTTCGATATCTAAAACATTGATGATTCCCATACATTCTCCTTTCCGTCTTTTTTGGACGATTGAGAGGGATCTCGAATTTTAAGGTTTTTTTGCGATCTGAAGATCGATTGTATCGTAAAGCGTAACCGAACCTCCGTAACGGACGAGCGTTTTTCTGATCTCGTTGAAGAATGCCGTTCTCTTGGTTTCGCTCATTTCCAGATGATCGGCATCGGTTGCGAGATAATCCAGAAATTCTTCGGTTGTATAAACTCTGGTTTGATAATAACGCTTACAAGCAATATCGGTGAACCCGTATTTCAAGGCAATCTCCGCGCGTTTTTGCGCTTGCGCTTCTTTATACGGACGGGGTGTGCCCGTACGGGGCAAATAGATGGAATAAAGCTTCTGCAATGCGGCGGAGAGATTCGGACGTGCGATGGCTCTCATGGAATGATTGGAAAAACGGACGAATGTGCCGCCACTTTTCAGCAAAGCAAAAGCTTTGGTATATCCCGCTTCCTGTTCGACTTCATGGAATGCCGAAGCGGAATAAATAAGATCAAAGGTATCGTTCTCGTCTTCAAAATCTTCAAAACGGGAGGTGAAAACGGAAAAACGGGAATTTTCTCCGAAAACTTTTTCGCAAACAGCAGTCATTCTTTCATCCGGGTCCACAGCCGTCAGCAGACAGCCTGTATCCAAAAACGGCATCGTTGCCTGTCCCATACCGATTCCGATTTCCAGAACTTTGCTGGTGCCGTTCAACGGCACTTCATGCAAGATATCTTCATGCAACTGCGCGGGATATGTTAAACCTTTCACTTCTGTCATGGTAATTCCTCCTGATATATTATATTTTTATAAAAACGGTCCTTCTGTATACCGTTTGATTTTCAAGATTGAGAAAGTATTTTTTTAAGTTCAAAAACCAGATTGAGTGCTTCCAGCGGTGAGATGGTATTGATATCGGTCTGTTTTAACTTTTCACAGACTTCGTTTTGTACGAAGCTTTCAAAGGACATCATGCCTGCCGGTGTATCATCCTTCGGCTTTTCCTTGAAGCGCGTTTTTACCTCCGGCTGTTTTCCGTTTTCCAAAGAAGCCAAAATTTCTTTTGCGCGTTTGGTTACGGCACTCGGCACGCCTGCAAGCTGAGCAACTTCAATGCCGTAACTGTCGTCTGCGGCGCCGCGGACGATTTTACGCAAGAAAGTGATGCCATCTCCGCGCTTTTTTGCGGCTATATGGTAATTGATTACACCCTGCATATCAGATTCCAGGGTTGTGAGTTCATGATAGTGTGTGGCAAACAGCGTCTTGGATCCGATTTTTTTACCGAGTGTATATTCTGCAACGGCACGCGCAATGCTCATGCCGTCAAAGGTACTGGTGCCTCTGCCGATTTCATCGTAGATGATCAGACTTTGCTTGGTTGCGTTGGCAAGGATGTAAGCAACCTCGCTCATTTCCAGCATAAAGGTGGATTGTCCCATTGCAAGGTCGTCCGAAGCGCCCACGCGAGTAAAAATCTTATCCGTAACGGAAATACGCGCTTCCTTGGCAGGAACGAAGGAGCCGATCTGTGCCATAATACAAATGAGAGCAACCTGACGCATATACGTGGATTTACCCGCCATATTCGGACCTGTAATCAGCATGAAGCGGTTGGCATTGCCGTCAAGCTCGGTATCGTTGGGAACGAAAAATCTGTCCTTGGCGCATTGCTCCACCACGGGATGTCTGCCGTCCTTGATGGAAATCGCGTTTCCGTAAGTAACTTCGGGTCTGCAATAGCTGTTTCTGCTTGCAACCTCGGCAAGACTGCAATAAACGTCCAGCTTTGACAGCAGATACGCCGTTTTCTGAACGCGGTGGACGTTTGCCGCCACACGGAGCCGAATCTCGCAGAAAAGCTGATATTCCAGCGCCACGCGCTTTTCTCCCGCTCCCAGCACCTGTGATTCCATATCCTTGAGCTCCTGTGTAAAATAGCGTTCCCCGTTCGTCAGGGTTTGTTTGCGGATATAACGGTCCGGAACGGCACCGATGTTGGATTTGGAAACCTCGATATAATAGCCGAAAACACGGTTATAACCGATTCTCAGATTTTTGATTCCCGTAGCGGCGCGTTCGGCTTCTTCAATTCTTTCGATCCAGCTTTTGCTGTTTTTTTCAATTTCATTCAGCTTATCCACATCAGGATGGAAGCCTTGGCGGATAAAACCGCCCTCCCGTACGGAAAAGGGAGGCTCATCCACAATGGAGGAGGATATCAACTCGCAAAGATCGGAAAGGGTATCCAATTCTTTATAAATACCCGCAAGCTCCTCGCTTTCAAAGGATGTAAGCAGATTTTTGACTTCGGGAATTTTTACGGCTGTCTGGGCAACCGCGCGCAGATCTCTGGCGTTTGCCGTTCCGTAAACGATTCTTGTGATCAGACGTTCCATATCTAACATACCTGCAAGCGCACTAACAAGCTCACCGCGCTCGATCACACGGTCAAAAAGCTCTGCCACGGCAGCTTGTCTGCGGTTGATCTGATACGGGTTTTTCAAGGGCTGATCAATAAACTTTTTGAGCAGTCTTGCGCCTGCGGCGGTTTTCGTTTTATCCAGAACCCAGAGAAGCGTTCCTTTCTTTTCTGCGCGGCGCATGGTTTCGCAAAGTTCCAGATTGCGGCGTGTGTTTACGTCCAGTTCCAGAAATTCACCGTCTTTATAATAATTCAGCGTTCTGAGATTGCCCAGATCATTTTTTTGTGTTTCTTCGGCATAGGAAAGAAGCGCACCTGCCGCAAGAAGTGCAGGATTTTCAGAGTCCTCAAATTCGCCCGGAAGATTGGCAAACCGGCTGAAAACGAGAGATGCGGCTTTTTCGGGATCAAAGCGGGGAGATTGATTCTGATTGATGACGGCTTGCAGACGCTCCTTCAGAAAATCCGCCGCTTCGGGAATATCCGCCGCGGAAACGTTCAGAATGATCTCTCTGGGCGCATACGCGCCAAGCTCCGCAATCAGCTTTTGTACCGAATGCTCTCCTTCAAAGGAGGTTACGGAAAGATGTCCCGTGGAGATATCCGCAAAAGCCACGCCGACGGCATCTTCCCCTGCATAAATGGCGGCGATATAATTGTTTTTCTTTTCATCCAACAAGGATGATTCCGTAAGTGTTCCGGGTGTGATCATACGAACTACATCGCGCTTGACGATGCCTTTTGCGCTGGCAGGATCTTCCAATTGTTCGCAAATGGCAACCTTGTAACCTTTTCCGACGAGTTTTCCGATGTAAGACTCCACAGAGTGATAAGGAACACCGCACATGGGAGCGCGTTCCGCTTCGCCGCAATCTCTGCCCGTCAGCGTCAGTTCCAATTCCAAGGAAGCGACCTTGGCATCATCGAAAAACATTTCATAAAAGTCGCCCAGACGGTACATCAAAATATATTCGCGGTATTTGTCTTTGATTTCAAAATATTGTTGCATCATTGGAGTCATGAAAGAGATCCTCGCTTTTTATTCATTTGGCAACGATTTCGCCGATCAGAGCGAAGGTTTGCGCTTTATTGATTTTTATGTTTACAAATTTGCCGATCACGGAATCGTCGGCATCAAAGAGGACGATCTTATTACCGTCCGTTCTGCCCGAAAATTTATCGGGATTGTTTTTGCTTCTGCCGTCCACAAGCACGCGGAGCGTTTTATTCTCCCAGACGAGATTGCGTTCCAAAGAAATTTCGTTCTGTGTTTCGATCAGACGCGGAAAACGCTCGCCCGTAACCGCAGGGGGGACCTGATTTTTCATTTCGGCGGCAGGCGTTCCGCTTCTCCTGGAATAAATAAAGGAATACATCATATCGTAACGCGCTTCTTTGACGATGGAGAGTGTCTGCTCGAAATCCTCCTCCGTTTCACCCGGAAAACCGACGATGATATCGGTACTGATAGCAATGTCAGGCATTTTTTCGCGCATATAGCGAATGAGAGAAAGATAAGATTCTCTCGTATAATTACGGTTCATTTCCTTCAGAATACGGTTGGAGCCGGATTGCACGGGAAGATGGAACTGTCTTGCAATCTTGGGATTTGCCGCCATGGTATCAATCAACTTGAGGGAAGCATCCTTCGGGTGGCTTGTCATGAAGCGGATAATAAAATCCCCCTCGATTTTACAGATTTTATCCAGAAGATCCGCAAAATCACATTCTCCGCCGAATTCCTTGCCATAAGAGTTGACATTCTGTCCAAGCAAGGTAATTTCCTTACAGCCGTCTGCAACGAGCGCTTCGATTTCTTTCAGAATATCTTCGGGACGGCGGCTGCGTTCTCTTCCGCGTACGTAAGGAACGATACAGTAGGTGCAGAAATTATTACAGCCGTACATAATGCTGACCCACGCCTTATGGGGATTTTCACGCAGGACGGGAATGCCCTCCATGGTAATGGGTTTGCCTTCATTCGGACGGAAAAAGCGTTTCTCCTCCGTCATAACCGAATAAATGATTTCGGGCATTTGCCAGAGCTTTTCCGTACCGAAGGTGAAATCAATATAAGGGTAACTGCGCTTGATTCTTTCGGCGGCTTCTTTTTTGGAAACCATACAGCCGCAAACGCCGATCATCAGGGAAGGCTTTTTTGCTTTCAGGTGCTTATAGCCGCCCGTGATGGAAAGCGCGCGCTGTTCTGCGTGGTCGCGGACCGCGCAGGTATTGACGACAATGATATCGGCATCCTTTTCGGAGAGCGTTTTTTCATAGCCCATTGCAAAAAGCATACCTGCGATCCGTTCGCTGTCGGCTTCATTCTGCTGACAGCCGTACGTAACGACGCAGGCCTTTTTCGGCTCGGTGCCGACGATCATTTCACGAATTTTTCTTGTGTATTCTATTTGAGATTGTTTTTCCTGCGGCGTAGCCATACGCGCGGGAGAATCGATTCTTTTTTCCATAATAACATCTCCGTTTAAGGACTTTGGGACATAATATCCCATGATATTCTTATATTATAATATATTTTTTGAAATCCGTCAAGATTCAAAGAAAAATTTATATATTCCAATAATCGGGTGGTAAAATAAAATTCAGCTTATGGCTTGATTTTTCAGGAAAAACATTTTACATCTGCAATTGGTTTGAGATAAAATTTGTGGCTGTTTTACAGCTTCAGTTTTTTCATAAGAAAGGCATCTTTTGCAATCATGTCCAAGGCTTGCTCCGTAGATTTTATTTCCTTCAAACGTTCATACAGCTTTTTCAAAAGAGGAAGCGGTATTTGGTTTGCGACAGTGCTCATAAAACAAGCCACCGCGTTGCATTCCTTTACGGAAGGCTTTTTGCCCATTAAAATTTTCAGAAATTCATCTGCCATTTTCTCCGCGGCTTCCTTTGCTATACATTGCGCATAAGCTTCGGATAGAGTTTTTCCCTGCCTTTTCATAAAAATTTCCGTTTGCTCTGCAGCACTCAGAGAAGACCATACTTTTTCATTCAAAATATAATCCACAAATGCCGCATCGTTCATGCCGGAAGAAAGAAGAACCGCAGAAGCAATCAAGCCTTTTGGAAGTTTCTTACCGAAAACACCTGCTGTCAGCCTCCTTTTTGTACCCGCAAGAGAAATTTCCGTCAACTTGGGACATTCCAGAAAAGCGCCCTCTCCGATTTTCGTTACACTTTCCGGAATAATTACGCTTTTCAGCTTTATACAATCATAAAATGCTTCTGTTCCAATCGTTTTCACACCGCTTGACACGGTAATGTGTTTAATATCTCGTCCCGCAAATGCTTCTTCCCCTATCGTTTCCACACCTTCGGGAATAACAACGTGCTCCGATTCGCCGTAATATCCGAATAAAATATTGCGAACGATTACAAACCCCTCTCCATTTGCAAGCGATTTGCATCTGGAAAAAGCAGACGAGCTGATTTTTGTTACGCTTTCAGGTATGTTTATTTTTTTCAAACTTGAACAACAGCGAAATGCCGACGGCTCGATTTCCGTTGCGCCCTCTAATATCGTTATGCTTTCAAGTTGGTCGCAGTATTGAAACAATTCATACGGGATTATTTTGAGCCCTTTGGGAAGAACTGCACTCCTAAGTTTTGTGCAGCTGCCAAATGCGTGGCATCCAATTTCCGTCACACTCTCGGGGATTGTTACGTTTTTCAAATTTTTACAACCGTAAAACGCGCCTTCTCCAATTTTTATTACACCTTCGGGAATGATCACGCTTTCCGCGCATAAGCACTCGAAAAACGCATACGCCTTGATTTCCGTTACGCCGTCCGGAACCGCGATCTCGGTTTCGTTTCCGATATATTTTTTCAAAACGCCCTTTTGAATCTTGAAATTTTGAATATCACTCATAAAAAGCCTCCTCGCAATTAAAAAATAATACAAAGATTTACTTTTATATTATAACATATCGCAATCGGTTTGGCAAGAAAAATCGGATGCACAAAAACCGCCGAAGAATCGTTCTCCGGCGGCTATTTTAACTTATTTCAAAAAAGGTTTATTCCGGTTTTCCGCTTGCAGACAATAGCTTCCGCGGTAATCCAGTTCGTGCGCAAAGAGCAAAAGCGCAATCATTTTATGGGAAGGGGCGGCATGGTAAAGCACCCTCTGTTCCCCGTCTATATCTATACGTTCAAAAGAAACCAGCTTCCATTTCATCAACCGGTTCAAAATATCCTTTGCCAAAGATGCTTCCATTTCGCACGCACGCGCCAAAACCTCCGCTTCAAAAATATAGTTCGGTTCCTGTTTATGAATAAACAAGAGTACACGCATGGCTTCGGGAGAAGACAACGCTTCAAAAAGCTTCCGTATATCTTCTCCATCCCCGATAACATCAGAAAAGCCTTCTCCGTATTGGGGAAAAACGGAAAAGAAAGGGGCTCTTCCGTTGGAAATATGCGTAAAACCGTAATTGTTCAGAATATAAGACGATTGCTTTTGATTGCTTATTTCATCGGGAGAATACTTTTCAACAAAATCCTTTTGTTCGGAAAAGAAGAAAAGACCTTTTTCCATCTGCCAGCAAAGATCGCGAACCTGATGAAACCGCTTTTCTCTCGGCGTATCTCTGATCAGACGCTGAATCCGTTCGGAAATATCTTCCATGGAATTCATCCGATGGTCAAACAAAACGTCAAGAGAAACACCGAGCGCATGCGCAAGCGGAACCAATAACGCCCCATCGGGATAGGTTTCGCTCGTTTCCCATTTGGAAACTGCCTGCGCGGAAACACCAAGGAGATTGGCAAGCTGTTCCTGTGTCAAATCTTTTTTAAGACGGTATTTTCTGATATTTTGCGATAAACTCATTCCTTTTTCCCTCCTATCATTTTACTGCAGCTGTGGTAGCAATACTCATAACATTTCCGTCCCCACATTCTCTCATACGCAACGGAAAGCAAGGAAAGAAGCAATCCATCACAAATAAATTCATAAATCACGGCATCCTCATCCTTCAAATGTGCCATCATCTGAGAGCCAAGCTCCAATTCCATGCATTTTTCCAACAATTGCACGGTTTTTTCCAACGGAATATCCGTATGCGCAGAAAGGTATCCTGCCGTAAAACGCGGAGAACAATCCTTCGATTGGATAAAATATATCATTTTCAGCATATCAGTATCCGAAAGAAGTTCAAACAGCTCCCTCATGCGCTTTTGCTTTTTTTCATCCGTAAGCCAAGCGAAATCCGCTTCATTGGAAAGCTGAACAACAGAAAAATTCACGTCTTTGGAACAAACCGCAAACTGAAACAATCCCCCGAAAGAGAGCTCTGAGCGTATATTTTTTTCGGTTCCAAAAGGAAGAATCGCTTTGTCAAGACTGTCACCTTCGTCCTTTCTTGCCGTATAAAACCCGATTGGAATCATTTCCCGATTGATCGCAAACACCTTGCGTGCCATGTTTTCCAAGTCAAGATCTCGGAATTGATCTCCCAACATTTGCCTCATTCCTTTTTTGCCCTCTTCCAAGCCCAGCAAGGTATCCGTTGTAACATTATAGTAGTGCGCAAGGGCAATCAGCATGGTAAGATCGGGCTCGGACGTGCCGTTTTCCCATTTGGAAACGGTTTTATTGGAAATAGAAAGCGCGTTCGCCACTTCGTCCTGTGTAACACCCTTAGCGGCGCGCAATTCTGAAAGTTTTACGGAAATATTGCATTCGGTCATAATCATTACCTCTCAAAAATTCAAAATTTCAAGTTCCGGTCCTTGTGCTTTTATTATACACGAAACTAAAAGTAGAGTCAACAGAGTGAAAATGGGGAAATTCTCCGATTCGGAGAATCCAACACGTAAACACCAAAATCGGTTGTTTTCATGCAGATCAACGCAATCTCATCTTATCATGCTACAGCGATAAAGCAGAAGCGATAAAACAATAATTCCCGTTATCAACCCGTTCAAAAGCCAGTATGTCCGTTTGCTCCAACCGAACGCGATCCAAGTATGCTCGGTCAATTTTAAAATAACGAAATCAATCACGCCAAGCGGAGGAAAAACCAAAATCCATAAGCCTTCGGGAAGCAAAAAGCCGATGCCTGAAAGTCCTCCAAACAAGATAAATATCCTTACATAAGCAGCAAATACTTTTTTCTTATCAAAACAAACGGGCATTCCATGCAAAATTTGCATATCCACTTTATTTTTCTCATTCGAAATGACATCCAATGCATAATGAATCGCAATCGGACAAGCAAGACATAAAAAAGATATTCCAACCGCAATGATAAAAAAACCGCGGGTAATATGGAAAAACAGAACAAAAACAATTGCCGCAAGCAAAATAAAAAACAAATTTAAGATCATTCGCATGATTCGTCCAACCTCTTCAAAAAGCTTTCGTCTGATAGACAAAAATTCCTTAAAAAAGTTGGGAGAAAACAACATTTTTCTTGAAAATTTAAAATAGGAAGCGGTGTCCTCCTTTTTGGAAAACACCGTTTTTTTATACTATAGGTAATTGCGCAAAACCGACCTCGCCGTTCGTATCGTTTTGATACAGTTCTAACTACGATAGGCGAGCAGCTTGGAGCGGCACTTTGCCGCTTTTTTATTAATGTCTTTAGACAGTTCCTTGCCTTCGTAAGAAGGGAAGGAACAAAAAACCACCCGCTATGCGGGTGCGAGCAAGAGAGGGTTAGACCAATAGAAAAAACCGCCAAACTATGATACAATAAAGTTGTTCAGGC
>JAFQEK010000160.1 GCA_017399025.1 Clostridia bacterium | reverse complement strand
GGTTTTCAAGACCGCCTCGTTATGACCACTTCGATATCCCTCCGTGTATTCTTCAATTGTAAATCCTAAAAAGGAGCCATCAAATGACGACTCCTTTATTGTAACATAAGTAAACCGAATTGTCAACAGAAAAAACGAAAAATTCAAAGAAAAATCAAAGCAAGCCTTCGGCGCGCATAACGTCGGGGAATGTGCGGTAATCATCCACTTTTACGAAACGAATGGGAGAGAGGTAAACGGATTCGTCATTACCGCCCGGACCGTAATCATCACCGACGAAAACAACTTCATCCAAAGCAATGCCGTTCTTTTCACAATATTTTTGCAAAGCATAATATTTATGGAAAGGACGCGGCGCCATATCGAAAGAAGAAGAACCGCCGACAAAAACGTTATATTCAGAGAAGATTTCACAAATTTCATCATAAATGGCACGGCGTTTGATACGGTCGGGATCAAAAGCAAGCTTGTCCTCAATCTTTGCTGCTGTTCCGATGATGGGAAATGTTACACAGCCGGATTCATGATATTGAACGTTATCACCGGCATATTCCTTGAAGCCGTATTTTTCGCGGCAGAAATTAACACGTTGCTCTACGCTTTCGCGATCGCAGGGAAGAATATGATTTTCAAGAATATCCAAAGTTTTGGTTTCAGTATTATATTTGCCGAATTGCAAACCATAGTTTCCGATGATATCAATCGGAAAACCGCCAAGCTGATTAAAAATACGCATACATGCGCCTGCACCTGCCATGATGAGCTTATATTTTTTGGAAAGCTCCTGTAAAGCTTCCAGATTTGCAGGTTCAAGCGGAGTTTTATGCTGTGTTAATGTGCCGTCGAGATCAAAAGCGATCAACTTAACCATGGGATCGTACTCCTTTGCTGATTCTTGATTGCCAAAGCATTAGGATTCTTTGATTTTAATGGCACGAGGCTCTGTCATGCCGCGTGCATCCAAAATTTCATTCAATTCTTCTTCCGTCATGATGTTATCACGCAAAATGATGGAACGAACGGACATTCCCGTTGCCAAGGATTCCTTAGCAATGAATGCGGAACGCTGATAACCGATGTAAGGAGCCATGGCAGTAACGATGCCTGCGCTCTTTTCTACGTTTTCCTGACACTGCTTTTTGTTGGCGCGGATGCCGCTGACACAGTTTACGATAAATGTATTGACAGCGTTTGTCAAAGCGGAAATGGATTCAAAAAGCTGATAGAAGAGAACGGGCTCGAAAGCGTTCAATTCCAATTGACCTGCTTCCGCGGCAGCACAAACGGTTGCATCGTGTCCGATGACAAGGAATGCAACCTGGTTGATTACCTCGGGAATAACGGGATTGATTTTTCCGGGCATGATGGAAGAACCGTTCTGTTTTGCGGGAAGAGCAATTTCTCCGATACCGGTTTTCGGTCCGCTGGACATCAAACGAAGGTCGTTTGCAATTTTAGAAAGGTTGACAGCGCAGGTTTTCAAAGCGGAAGAAACGTTAACGAAACCGTCAAGGTTCTGTGTGGAATCAATCAGGTCAGCTGCAAGCGTGAGCTCATATCCTGCGGCTTCGGTAAGCGCAGCGGGAATTTTTTCAAGATATACGGGATCTACGTTGATGGAAGTACCGATCGCACTGCCGCCCATATTTACGGTGTGCATATCCTTTTCAGCATTTCCGATACGAACGATATCACGGCGGATCACTGCGGCATAAGCAGCAAATTCCTGACCGAGACGAATCGGAACGGCATCCTGAAGCTGTGTTCTGCCCATTTTGATGATACCGTCAAACTGTTCTGCCTTTTCATCAAAAGCCTTTACAAGGGCATTCAAACTTTCAAGCAACGGTTTGATCAGGTCAATGACGGTCATTTTACCCGCAGAAGGAATAACGTCATTGGTGGATTGTCCGTAATTGACGTGATCGTTCGGATGAATGATCTTATAATTACCCTTTTTGCCGCCGAGAATTTCAATTGCACGGTTGGCAATCACTTCATTGGCATTCATGTTTGCGGATGTACCCGCACCGCCCTGAATGGCATCCACAATGAAGGCTTCTGTGAGACCGCCTGCGATAATTTCATTGCAAGCCGCAACAATAGCATCCATTTTCTCTTTTTCGAATGCGCCCATATAGCCGTTGACATACGCGCAGGCTTTTTTGATCTTTGCCATATTTTTAATAAAAAGAGGGTGAAGCATATGGCCCGTAATTTTAAAATTTTCCGCGCCTCGCAAGGATTGCACGCCATAGTAGGCATCTGTGGGAATCTCCAGATCGCCGATCGAGTCGTGTTCAATTCTCAAATTTTCATTCATAATGCTGACTTCCTTTCTGGTTTTGGATATGATTTATAAGATAATATATTTTTCAAAAAGTCGAGCGTTTTGCGTTTGGCAAATACGGTCGAAAAAATTCGGATAACAAGAATATCGGAGCTTTGTCCGCAAAAAAAGCAAGAATGCACCCTTATCCGACGTATGGAAAAAAGCGCATCCTCTCCTTGTTACAATATTCAATTTTATTATACCATTGTTTTTTGATTTTGTCAACAAAATTACTTGCTTTTGAAGATGACTTTTTCAGATATTTTTGAAAAAATCAAAATGCATTTCGGCTTATTCCGTTGTTCATAAGGCGTTGCGCTCCCAAAATACGCCGTTTTCATATCCTTGAATTTGAGGCTGAAGCGTTGCTTTTTCCAGACGCTGTTCTGCCCATACGCAAAAACGCGCCTCCCGTTCCACACCGATATAATTTCGGCTGAGCTTTTTTGCAACAACGCTGGTGGTTCCCGATCCTAAAAACGGATCGAAAATGACGTCCCCCTCGGAAGAACTGGCAAGCACAAGCTTTGCAATCAGTTTTTCGGGTTTTTGCGTGGGATGCGCGGTGTTTTCGGGCATGGACCAGAACGGGACGGTAATATCGTCCCAGAAATTGGATGGACAGGTATCGCGGTAATTTCCGTTTTCGGTTTCCGTCCAGTCCTTGGGTTTTCCGTTTACCCGATACGGCGCAAGGACTTTTTTGCGTATTTTTACGGCATCGAGATGAAATACGTAATCATCACCATTTGTTGCAAACCAGATATCCTCCATACCGTTTTTCCAGTTTGCTTTTGCGCCCCGTCCCTTTTCACGCTGCCATGTAATGCGGTTTCTGACTTGGAAGAATTCGCCCAGAACTCTGCCGATGATCAGACTGCTTTCCCAATCACAGCAAACGTAAACGGAACCGTTTTCTTTCAGCAGCGGCTTGATGGCGCTCAGCCATTTACGGGTATATTCCTCGTAATCCGCTTCTTTTTTCTTGGAAAAAGTTGTACCGTTAAAGGATTTTGTAAGATTATAGGGAGGGTCTGCAATGATTAAATCCATGCTTTTTTCGGGAAGCAAGGAACAGACGTCCGGCGTATTTCCCAGAATGGTTTTATTGATCACGTTACTGAGATTGTTTTGTTTTTCCGTAACGGAAATGCACCGTTCAAGATACATTTTTCCTTCGCTTAAAGTCGTATCAATGGTTTTATTTCTTGCGGCTTTTTTATGTTCTGCCCGGTTAGTTGTAGACATATTTTCTTAAAAACTCCCATGCTTTATTTCCATCTTTCGCTGAACAGAAATATGAAATTATTGACTATATGTATCCGATATTTATTAAAATTAGCGGTTTCCGATTTTTTTCAATTTTCTATATCCCTCACAACCGATGATTGAAATAGAATGGTGTTTTTTCAATGCATTTTCAATTGAGATTCGGATTTGATCAGGAATATAAGGCGTTAATATTTTTTGATTAATCAATGTATGAATATCATTTTTTCTTTTTCCAAATACATCCAAGGCAACATTCATGTTTGCATGAACATTAGAGAACACGATTTGCATCATCATATTTTTTAACGCTTCTTTTTGTTCAGGCGGTATGTTATCTGGCGGAGCATTTTCTGCAACCTTTGCAAGCTGTGTTATATCCACAGGATTTTGTTCGGCGATATCCAATGACTTTACAATTGCATTGGATTCCATTTGCATAAGTGTCTGCTGTATTAGAAAAAAATTTTGTTTTTGCAAATCTTTCATTAACTGTTGTTGTTCCAAAATTTGGGAAGCAGAATTAAAAAAATCATCAAAGGTATTGAAACTGAAAGCATCCATTTCTTTGACGAAATAGTGTTTATATTCGTTCCAATAATTTGTTTTGAAAATGGGTTGAGATTCATAGAAAGCACCACAGTCAATGTTTCCATTGACAATAAACGAACCGATTTCGGAAATACGTTTTTGGAGATCTTCGACTTGTAAAATAATCAAGGAAGCAGCATCAGATACTTTACGTTTTTCTTGCGATATGTAGATGAAAAAAGCGGATAAACCGCCTATGGCCAATAAAAGATCAAGCCAATGCTCTGTAATAAAAGCCCAAATTTTTTCCCACATAAAAATTCACCTCATTTCAATTTTTCACACAACGGCAAAATTTCTTCCAGTTTAGCGACGATACGCTTTTGTTCTTCTAAAGGGGGAATAGGAATTAGTGTGTTCTTCAACATATCGGTGTTGATATTTGGAAAAGCACTTCCTACTTTCAGTGAGTTTAATCTTTCATATATCCACATGAAAAAATATCGTAAATACTGGTTGCCTAATATTTTGGTTGGATTGAGAACAGCGGCTAAACCGTCATAAATATACCCACCAATTCCTAAAATACAGAATTTCCCTGTGGTTGAGCCGCTAACTGCAATAATTAACTCTTCCGTAGGCACAAATGTGCTTTTTGTTGCCCCCTCATCGGTTAGAAATTCATGTGTTTGGCAGAGCGTGCCACTTTGTGCAAAGGATGTTATATCCTTAATGGTTATCCAATGATGCTGTGTAGGAGTAGGAGACCAATATAGCGGACTACCTTTAGGGCGGGGAGAGGATCCACGAACAACTGTAAATATCTCTCCGATTTTTGCCCACCTCCAACTCTCCGGGATATCAAAAGGAATCTCATCCTCTGCAATTTCGGGAAGAGGCTTTTCTTTTTTGATTTTGCCTGCTTTGATCAGCCTTTGTTTTTCCGCTTGAATCTGCTGATAAAGTTCTTCCCCTGTGCCTTCTTCGGGGCGTTGTTCCACCAACTTACCCTGAATCGCCATTTGAAGAATGGATTTTTGCATATCCACAGGGAAACGCTTGTTGAACTCTTCCAGCTTATTCCACGCTTTCTCATAGCGGTCGATATAAGGTAGCAATTCCTCAATCTTGGCTACAATGCGCTTTTGTTCATTGAGCGGTGCAACGGGAATGAAAATATCTTTTAGCTTTTTTATACTTACACCGCCGATAATACCAGTCATATTTCCAGAGAATAACTCTTTGAACAACCAGCTTTGCAGATAGTAATATAGATACTTGTTATCAATCTCTCGGACATGAAAACTGCATAGTTTATTGCCAAAGCAAACATCCCTATCAAGTATTCCGATTTTACGACCTGCACTTCCGCCTTCAATACACATTAGGATTGCATCTTTATACGCCACCTTGAACCCTTCCTTATACGGAATTCTGACGCCATTGTCATAACAGATTTCTTGATTAAAAGTTACATCTTTCGTGGCGATATAATCGTATCCCTCTTCCAAATCAGCATATTTTGCCGCTTTGACTGTTTCGGAAATGCTATTTCCAGTGTACATTTCACAGCACAAGCCTAAGGTTGACCAAGCCCAATTATCTGGAATATCAAACGGATTGTCCTCCAATTTGATCGTCTTGATTTCTCCAAAATCTCTATCTTCAGTAAGCTCACAAAGTTTGCCTGTAAATGCGTCACCTAAAATGCTGTACTTCAATTCCTGCGGTGTCATTCTTGCGCACCTCCGAGAATGGCAGTAATATCCGCCAGCACACGGTCAATTTCTGCATTCAAAGATGCCCGTTCTTCCTGATAACGCTGAATCAAGTCCATTGGATCAAGAATTTCTTCCTCAACATGAGGATATCCGCATTGGTCGAGATTGTAACCGAGTTCTTCCGTCAGTTGTTTCACAGTAAAACACTTTGCTTTATCAAAACCGTCAACTGTAATCGCCTGTCGGTTGTTCCACCATTCCATCACGGGTGCAAAATGCTCCAATTTCATCGGTTTTGTTTTGGAGAAATGCTTGTAGCCTTCGGGCATATCCAAACGATAGAACCAAGTTTCTTCGGTTGCTCCCGTACGATCAAAAAACAAAATATTGGTTGTGATTGATGTATAAGGCGCAAAAACACTACCCGGCATACGCACAATCGTATGCAAATTAAACTCGGAGAGCAATTTTTTCTTGATGTTTACTTTTGCATTATCCGTACCAAACAAGAATCCGTCGGGCAAAATCACTGCTACACGGCCATCTTTTTTCAAACGATACATCATGACTGCCATGAAAAGATCTGCCGTTTCACTGCTTGCAATATCATCGGGAAAATGATTCTTGACATCTGCTTTTTCGTTGCCGCCATAGGGAGGATTCATCAGAATCACGTCAAAACGGTCATCATCGGTATATTCCAAAACATCCTTCAAAAGCGTATTGCCGTGGAATACGCGGGGAATATCCAAACCGTGCAACAAAAGGTTGGTAATACAAAGCATATACGGAAATTGTTTTTTCTCAATACCGTAGATGGATTTTCCGTATTTTTCCTGATCTTCGGTTGTTTTCACTTGCTTTTCCAGTTCTTTCAGCCAGCTTGTAATAAAACCGCCCGTTCCGCAAGCAAAATCCGCCATCTCTTCACCGATTTTCGGCTTGATCATCTGCGCCATAAAATCGGTTACCGCACGAGGTGTATAAAATTCACCTGCCGAGCCTGCGCTTTGCAATTCTTTCAGAATAGACTCATAAATATCCCCGAATGCATGGCTTTCTTCATAATCGGAAAGGTCCAAGTCGTCGATCTCGTTGATGACCTGACGAAGAAGAACACCGTCTTTCATATATTGGTTGGCGTCGGCAAAGGTTGTTTGCACGATTGATTTTTTAATGGGTGTTTCGGAAGTAACCTTCACACCTTCAATAATAACTTTGCCTTCGGAATCCTTGAGATCTCTGCCTTTCAGCACAGGAAACAAGGTGTTGTTTACAAAATCGAGCAGTTGATCGCCCGTCATGGCATCGCCCGATTTATCATCGTGCGCCCAATTTTGCCAGCGGCAAACCTCGGGAATGATGGATTCATAATCTTCTTCATCAAATTCCCAGTCCTGTTCTTTTACATCGTATACTTTCAAGAAAAGCATCCATGCGATCTGCTCAATGCGCTGTGCATCGCCGTTGATACCGGCATCGTTTCGCATGATGTCACGGATTCTTTTCACAAATCCTGATAAATTGCTCATAATAATTATCCTGCGCTTTCTTATATCTCAGAAAAGTCAAACGGAATATCAATTCCCATTACTTCTTTGATTTTTTGTATCTGCTTGATAAGCAGTTCTTTAATCATACCCTGTGTAGGGTATATCTTTAGTGGTTCATCCGTATCAGCAGTGCAATCAAATGCCACATAAGGAGGCATATGTTTTTCGGCATAGAGGAATGGATTATCATCGTCATTTTGAGGCAAACCGCTTGCATGAGAAAGATATTCAAAATGATAATCTTCTGCTTTGATTAATGCGATGCCATGTTTTTTTCCGTATTCGATGGCACCGCTTTGAAAATCACTTGTTGAAATCAAAATGCCCTTATGAGCGCCAACGCTTTGAAGTTTTTGATGTAAAATTGCAACTTTATCCCTGTTTACGCTATTTTTATATCTTTTACATTCACATAGAATTTTGAAATTAACACCCATAGCGGTAAATTCTGCATAAACATCAATTTGATAGTTTCCGTCAGAAGCTTTCAACCTTGTGTTATGTATTATTTTAAAATTCTGTAAATGTTCTTTTTCGGCATATCCTTCCAAAAAATCACAACAATATTTTTCAAATTCAGTTGGTGTAAGATCACAAATATGAGTATATTCCATAGAGTCCTCTTATAATTTTTAACTTGCAGTATATAATTCATTTTCCAATTCTTTTATAGCTTGTAAGTATCCATGTTTACCACCAAAATAAGTAGCAATTTTTGAAGGTTTCCCAAACTTCTTAAACGGTTCAAGCTGAAGAATTTCTGTTTTCTTAATCTCATAAATTCCGGAATCCATATATTTATCCAATAACGCTTCCAGAACCTCTCGCGCTACCCCGCTGTATTTGCTGAGGAAATCACGCTTTTTGACATTATTCGCACGTTCTTTTCGTGTCAGCGGTTTTTTATCATATGCCACATGGCAAATGAAATCGAAATCATCCACATCCGTCATACTTTGATCGGCTTTCATAGCAGAAAGATCGATGCCGCGTTCCAAAAGCATTTCCCGAATTTCGCTCTTATTGGGATTCTTTCGCCATTCACGGATAAAGACATCCAAGGAAGCGTACGCACCTCGAACATTTTCCTTGGTGTAATCCACAATACTTTCCTGACGGAGCAGTTTTCCGCTTGCGTCGTAAATAGAAACTGTCTTGTGAATGATCTCTACCTTGCATCCGTCTCTGCCAACAAAGGGTTTTACTTTCGGCGGTCCGGGAGGTGTTATGGGATCATTGCCGGGCTCATCCGGAGGCGTATCAGGCTTTGGTCTGTTGGGATCAAAATGATCATCCATTTCAATAGGACCGTCCCAGTCGGGATCTGCAAACAAACGGCTGACATTACGGAAATCCATAACCACGAAATGCGTCTTGCCCTCTTTTTCACGCAGACGGGTGCCTCGTCCGATGATCTGCTTAAATTCCGTCATAGAACCGATCATTTCATCCAGAACAATGAGCTTTGTCATTTTGCAGTCCGCGCCTGTGGATAGCAATTTGGATGTCGTGGCAATTACGGGACCTTCCGAACTCGGAGAAATAAAATAGGTCAGCTTGCTCTTGCCGTATGTATCGCTGCCTGTAATGCGGACAACATAATCGGGATTCTTTTTCATCATATCGGAATTCAGATTAATCAAAGCAAGCTTCATACGCTCTGCCGCATCTTCATTGGCACAGAAAACAATGGTTTTCGACATACGGTCCGTACTCTTTAAGTAACGGGTAATTTCCGAAGCCACCTGCTGTATACGGTCTTCAATAATGATATTGTAATCGTAATCGCTGTTGTTGTAGACTCTGTCCGGAATCTCAACACCGTTGATATCCAATTGACCGCGGCGCGGGCGCCAGCCTTCACTGATATCCGTTTTGATATTGATAACCTTAAAAGGAGCAAGAAAGCCGTCCTCCACGCCCTCTTTCAGACTGTAGGTATAAACGGGCTCTCCAAAATAATTGATATTGGAAACATATTTCGTTTCTTTCGGAGTGGCGGTCATACCAATTTGCGTTGCAGAACGAAAATATTCCAGAATCAAACGCCAACGGCTTTCTTCTTTTGCCGAGCCTCTGTGGCACTCATCCACAATGATCAAATCAAAAAAGTTAGGCTGAAATAATTTGCGGAAATGTTCTTCACCCTCGTCGCCAACCAACTGTTGATATAAGGAGAAATATACCTGATGGGACGTAATGGTGCTTGGATTTTCAGAAGCGGCGTTGATCCTATGCATCACCTTTTTAAGCGGAGCAAAGTCCTGGTGAATGGATTGATCGACAAGAATATTGCGGTCGGCAAGATACAGAATCTTTTTCTTCATCCCGCTTTGCAAAAGACGGTAAACAATCTGGAATGCC
This sequence comes from Clostridia bacterium, assembly GCA_017399025.1. Lineage (GTDB taxonomy): Bacteria > Bacillota > Clostridia > Oscillospirales > CAG-272 > QALR01. Next base: position 34,395 of record JAFQEK010000160.1, on the reverse strand, counting down.
GTATAAGTTTTGCCTGTACCCGTTGCCATAACCAAAAGCAGGCGGTTTTGTCCCTTGGCAATTGCATCCAATGTTTTGTTGATGGCTATACGCTGATAATATCGGGGAGGATATGTATTCTGGCTGGAATAATAGGGTTGATTTACAATTGCTTCCTGCTGTGCCGTCATGCCGGATTCCGTTTTGAAGCGGGCAATCAATTCTTCCTCTGTTGGAAATTCATCCATGCCGAATTGGCGTACCGTTCCCGTCAGAAAGTCATACTCGGCAAATCCATCGCCGTTGGAGCTATACGCAAAAGGAATATCCAACATCTTTGCATATGCCATAGCCTGTTGCAAACCATAAGAAACGCTGCGGTTGTTATCTTTTGCTTCAATGACAGCGATCGGATGATTGGGCGCGAGATAAAGAATATAATCCGCGCGTTTCGGATTCTCACGAAACGCAAAATTTCCTCTCAGATTGATTTTGCCATCTGTGATCTTTGCTTCCATTGTAATTTTGCCGATATTCCACTTTGCGGTAACTGCGGGTGTAATAAATTGTAGTTTGATGTCTTCTTCTGTCATCAAGTGTTTCGGTAATATGCTCATGGTTATCCTCCTGTCATAAAGGCATTGGAATATCATCTTATTTATTATTGTATCATAAAAACTCCAATATATCAACTGTTTTACTTGATTTCCTAATTGCAAAAGGACAGAGAACGTAAAACATTCTCTGTCCGTTTTTCTGTATATGGGCAAGTTTCTTTAATTTTTTTGAGGCAGATGCTTCATGGTTTTTTCGGCGGCTTCATTCAAATCCAGAATACCGACACCGAAAATGGTGGTTTCCAGTTTGCCGCCTGTGGGAGCGGTCCATTCTTCACCGATGCCTGCGGTACCGTTTCGCATACCCATAACGGAACCAACGGTCGCGCCGTTACAGTCGGTATCATATCCGACTTCAACAGCCGCGCAAATGGATTTTCCGAAATCGCCTTCGCCGTAAAGCAAGCCGATGACAACAATGGAGGCATTGGAAATGGTGTGGAGCCAGCTGTCGGAATCCTTGATCGGATATTCTTCCTTGACTCTGGCATAAGCTTCTTCACGGGTAACACCGTTTTTATAATCCTCAATCACACGGGTGATCTTATCATAAAGGCGGGATGTTTCCGGGATCTGGGCAAGACCGCCGCGGATAATATCTTCCATATTATCAGTAACAGCGGCACAAGCAATCATAGCGGCAACGAACATTTCGCCGTAAATACCGTTTTTGACGTGGGAAATGCAAGCATCGCGGAATGCCATTTCGGCGGCTTTTTCGGGATCGCCGGGATTGATGTAACCGAAATAATCTCCGCGGATCTGCGCACCGATCATTTCACGGTAAGGATTTTTATAAATTGCGGAGAACGGAGGACGGTAACCGTTGACAAAATTACGGAAAGCCACGCGTTCTGCAGTATAGTAGGCGGTTTGTCCTTGCAGGGCAATCCAGCTTTTCGCCATATCATCGGGCGTGAAATCTCTTCCGTATTTTTCAATCAGGCATTGCGCAAGAACCACGTAATTGGTATCGTCATCCCAAGGCGCGTACGAGATCGTATCGGCAAAGCATTTTCCGCGAAGCGGGAAAGTGTAACGGCTGTACATTTCTTCCGTGATTTCGCTTGCCTTGATATAACGTGTCATCGGGTAATTGTTCGTTTCCTTCAAGAGAGATTCCAATTCTTCAAAGGTAATACTCTCAATCGGCTTGCCGAGCAGACAGCCGCAGATTCTTCCAAGCCATGCGCCCTTGATCTTATCACGCAAAACATCCTCGGTAAGCTCTTTTCGTTTAAATTGATAAGGCTTGCGAAGCTTTTTAATGTTTTCCAGATCGGAAGGCTCGATGAATTTGTAATCATCACGCATACGGCAATTCTGAAAAGCTTCAAACAAAATATCAGACATTTTTTCCTTGTAGATATTAAAGGGCATTTTACGGACGGCAAGAAGCACTTTATTGTATTTTTGCGCATCTCTTCCTTCGCGGATATTCTGAATGTATTCATAGATCAATGCTTTTGTATAGGAATCCGAATAATCCATATTTTCAAAATCGGGAAGAATCTCTTTTCCTCTCGGCAGATCGTAATCAGCGTAAGCATTTTGAACGAGAAGCGCATCGCACGTAGTACCGAAATGCTCCGCAATACGGAAAAGTGTTTCCCGTTCGGGATAAGCCGTTCCATTTTCCCATGCACGCACGTTCTCTTCGGAAACGCCGAACAATTGTGCAAAATTTTCTTCGGAAAAACCGTTCGTTTTTCTCAATCTGTAAATGTTATCGGAAAAAGCCATGTTCTTACCTCCTGATTTTCTCGTCGGGATCCCCCGCGATGTGTTTCATGGTTCTTTCAACCGCTTTATCAATATCCAGCAGACCGACGCCGAAAATGGAGGTGTCCAGTTTACCGCCGACGGGCTTGGTCCAGACCTCTCCTATGCCGGAAAAGCCGTTACGGATACCGAGGATGGAGCCGACGGTCGCGCCGTTGCAGTCCGTATCATAACCGACTTCAACCGCACGGCAAATCGAATAACCGAAATCGCCGTTTCCGTGAAGCAGGGAAAGAACAACGATGGCAGCGTTGGGGATGGTATGTGTCCAGCCGTGGGAATTTGCGGGATCGTATTCCTTCTTGAGCTTTTCAATGGCTTCATAGAAGCCAACACCATTATGATAGTCTGTAAGGACGTCCTGAATCTTTTCATAAAGACGGGAAGTTACAGGTACGTAAGAAAGACCGCCGAGAATGATATCTTCTATATTATCGGTAACGGCGGCGCAGGCAATCATGGCAGAGGCGAACATTTCTCCGTAAATACCGTTTTTGATATGGGAGATGGATGCATCTCTCCAAGCCATTTCCGCGGCGGTTTTGGGATCGCCGGGATTGATGTAACCGAAATAGTCGCCTCTGATCTGCGCGCCGATCCATTCGCGATAGCTGTTTTTATGCATGGCGGAATAGGGCGGATGGAATCCTCGGATGAAATTGCAATATGCAATTCTTTCCGCTGTGCAATATGCGTTTTTGCCTTGACGTTCCGTCCAGAGCTGAGCAACGTGAGAGGGTTGAAAATCTCTTCCGTATTTGCGGATCAGAACCTGTGCGAGCGCAACGTAGTTTGTATCGTCATCCACGGGCGCGAAGTCGATGATATCCGCGCAGAAATCATCCCGAAGAGCGCGGCATTCTTCAATCATTTCTTCCGTCAGTTCTCTCTGGCGGATGTATCTTGTCATCGGATAATTTCCCGTTTTTTCAAGAAGTCTGCGGATATTTTCACAGGAAACGCCCTCTACGGGCTTGCCGAGCAGACAGCCGCAGATTCTTCCGTACCATGCGCCCTTGATTTTTTCTCTCAATTCCTCTTCGGTCAGAGCTTTTGCGTTCAGGGGATATTCCTTGCAAAGCGAGAAAATACCTGCAAGATCGGACGGCTCATGATAGGGATAGCCTTGAACGGTCGGCGCGTGGGAGACGATATCAAAGAGAACGTCAGCCATTTTTTCTTTATATTCATCGGGCGGAAGCGCGATGATGGCATCAAAGAGGGGCTTGTACTGTTCAATATCAAGACCTTCTTCTATGCTTTGCATATATTCAAAATGAAGAGATTTGGAATAAAGCTCCCAGTCGTGAAGCTTTTCATAAGCGGGAAGCATTTCATTTCCCTTGGGCATAACGACGGCTTCGGTCAATCCCGATTCCAGCAGTCTGTCTGCGGAAACGCGGAAATGCTTTGCCAGACGTGCTGCTTGCGCAACATTGGGTTTGCTGTTGCCGTTTTCCCAATCGGCAAGCGTATTTTCCGAGATTTCAAAGAGCTCTGCAAATTCTTTTTCGGAGAGCTTACTCTTCTTTCTAAGTTTCGAAATCAATGTTGAAACTGCCATTTTTGTCGATCCTCCAATCATAAGGCGGTATATTGGCATAAAATTACCATTTGTATAATAATATATTTCCTCGAAAAAGTCAACCTGTTTTTTCATAGGAAACGGAGCAAATACAATATGGCGCTTGCAATTCCATTTTATACTTGATAATCCGTGTTTCTTTTTCATTTCGTTTCGCAGTCGGAATCCGCAACTGTGAATGTTCGAACAAAAAGACGGTTTCACAAAGGAAGCCGTCTTTTTAAGATAGGGGGATATGAAAGAAACTAAGCATTTTTATTGCGCCGATTGCATGAAAAACAGAAAAAGTCTTGCAATTCCATCCGATTTTATCTTATAATGGTAATATAAAACTCGGAAAAGGAGAATTTCATGAAAAAGAAACTGATCATCGGCATTCTGGCACACGTGGATGCGGGAAAAACAACGCTTTCGGAAGCATTGCTGTATCGTTCGGGTAAAATCCGCAAGCAAGGCCGCGTTGACCATAAAAATACATATCTGGATACCCACATTGTGGAACGCGAAAGAGGAATTACGATTTTTTCCAAGCAAGCGCGTTTTTCAACGGAAAATTGTGAGTTCATTCTTCTGGATACGCCGGGACATGTGGATTTTTCAGCGGAAACCGAACGTACGCTTTCTCTTCTGGATTATGCTGTTCTGGTAATCAGTGCACCGGAGGGGGTGCAGAATCACACACGCACGCTCTGGCAGCTTTTGGAATTTTATCAGGTTCCGACCTTTATTTTCGTCAATAAAACCGATATTTCCGTTCGTATGAGGGAACAGACAGAGGAGGAACTCGGTAAAATGCTCTCCTCACATTGTGCTACGTTTGCGGAAAATCAGACAAAAGAGGAATTGTACGAGAAGCTGGCGTTTGTCCACGAGGACTTTTTGGAGAGTTTTCTTTCGGAAACTCCCATTGAGGATGAAGCGATCGCACAAAAGATCAGCAGCCGAAAACTGTTTCCCTGTATTTTCGGTTCCGCTTTGCGCCTGGAAGGTGTGGATTTCTTTTTGCAATGCATGGACCGCTATATGCTTGAAAGCGTTTATGAAGAACAGAAATTTTCTGCACGGGTTTATAAAATCGCGCATGCGGATTCCGTCCGTCTGACTTATATGAAGATTACGGGCGGTACGCTTTCCGTACGGGAAGAGCTTTCCTATCTTTCGGCAGACGGGAAAAAATATACCGAAAAGATCAGCATGATCCGTCTGTATTCCGGTGATAAGTTTGAACAGGCGGATGCTGTGGGTGCGGGAGAAATCTGTGCAGTCAGCGGGCTTTCGGCAACGTATGCGGGACAGGGACTCGGAACGGAGAGCGATGCCTGCAAACCGATTTTGGAACCTGTGCTTTCCTATTGTATCGGATTACCTCCCGAATGTGATGTGAATGTATATTTCCCGAAACTGAAAGAATTGGAAGAGGAAGAACCCTCTTTGCATTTATATTGGAATGAATCTCTGCGCCAGATCGAAGCTGCACTGATGGGCGATATGCAAACGGAGCTCTTACAGAGACTCATCCGCGACCGTTTCGGTATTCATTGCGAATTGGATGCGGGCAGAATTTTATATAAAGAAAAAGCAGAAAAACAAGCTATCGGCATTGGGCATTTCGAGCCGTTGCGGCATTATGCAGAGGTTCAGCTTCTGTTGGAACCTCTGCCGAAAGGTTCAGGACTGATTTTTGATACACGACTTTCCGAAAACAGTCTGGATCTCAATTGGCAGCGGCTGATTCTGTCCCATTTATATGAAAAAGAACACAGAGGCATTTTGACCGGTGCCTCTTTGACCGATACGAAAATTACGCTGATCGCGGGCAAAGCGCATCTCAAACATACGGAGGGAGGAGATTTCAGGGAAGCAACCTTTCGTGCCGTCCGACACGGACTTATGCGCGCAGGCTGTGTGTTGCTGGAACCGTATTACCGTTTCCGTCTGGAAATTCCGAGTACGAACGTGGGGCGTGCCGTTTCGGATTTGCAGGCGAAATCCGCAGATTTTGAGATCGAAGCTTCCGACGGTGTTTTCACACAGATTCATGGAAGAGCACCTGTTTCCGAACTTCACGGATATATGCGCGAGGTGATTGCATACACGAAAGGACAGGGAAAACTCTTTTGTGCAGCAGATGGATATGAGCCTTGCCACAACAGCGAAGAGGTTATCCTCGCTTCCGGCTATGATCCCGAAGCGGATCTTGCCAATCCGCCGCATTCCGTTTTTTGCGCGCAGGGCGCAGGTTTCACCGTTTTGTGGCAGGATGTGGAGGCGTACAAGCATCTGGATGTGAAGATTACGGAGGATGGTGCTCCCGTCATTCCCAAAATTTCTGTGCTTGCCAACCGATATCATCTGAGCGATGAGGAGCTGGAAGCCATTATGTTGCGTGAATTTGGTCCGATTCGCAGAAAACGCTATACTGAGCCTAAGATCATCACAGCAGGGAAAAGTGAGAAGAACCGCAAACCCAAGGAAGTCAAACCGCAGAAAAAACTTTTGATCATTGACGGATATAATGTGATTTTCGCTTGGGATTCTCTGAAAAAAATCGCAGAAAGCAATCTGGAAGAAGCAAGAGACCGACTTGTGGATATTTTAGACAATTATACGGCGTATACCAAAACGGAATTGATTCTGGTGTTTGATGCATACCGTGTGAAGGACGGAAAAGGATCCGATTTTCAGAAAGACGGGTTTCGGATTATCTTTACCAAACAGGATCAGACCGCAGATACCTTCATTGAAATTCTGATGAACGAAATGGGGCCGAATTATAATATTCGAGTGGTTACCGCTGACAGACTGTTACAGAATTCCGCCGTTCTTTCGGGAATCTTACGTATGACGCCCAAAGAATTGGAAACGGAAATTACAGCCGTCGGTAAAGAGATCACGGAGTTCGTACGCAAACTTTCGCAGAAGATATGATTGGTAGATCGGTTTTTAACCGGCAATGAGATTGGCTGCAAGTTCGCACAGGGAATCGGCAGTTGCTTTTTGTTCGCAGAGCAGAGAGAAGAATTTTTTGGCATCTCTCTTGTTTCTGGAGATGTCGTAGATAAATTCTTCCGTTTGCTTGCCGTCGGATTCTGTGGTCAGGAAAACAGAAAAAACATCGGTATTTTGGAAAATGTCTACACTGTGAATCAGACGAATTGCGGAAACGGCATTGTTTTCGCGGTAGTTTTGTGTTAAGATAATAGAAGAGTTTGTCATAAGCAAGGCTCCTTTTCATTTGGATTTTTGTGCTTTCATTGTATTACATTTTTTCTTGTTTTTCAAGGATTTTCGATCGACCGTTTTCGTTGAGATTCGGAAGCATTTGACAGAAAACTTTCGTTTTCGACAAAAAACAAAGAGATTCGTCATGAGGTGTTCGAAAAAAGGCGTAAAACTTTGTTTAATTTGCTTGAAATTTTTCTTTGATTTTTTTGAAAATGTTGACAAGCTTTCCCGTATCGTTTATAATATGATATGAATAATTGTATTAAGAAAGGCGTCAAGCGAAAACCGATTGTTCGCTTTCCGCCTTTTTGCATTGACGGAGGTTATTTTTATGGATACAATCACAAAAACGGTTCCCGAATATTTCGGTGCCAATGTGTTTGACGATATGACCATGAGATCTCGTCTGCCCAAGGAAACATACAAGGCTATGACAAGAACCATCAAGTACGGCAGAAGCTTGGATATTACCGTTGCCAACGTGGTTGCCAATGCCATGAAGGATTGGGCGATGGAGCGCGGCGCGACACATTTCACACATTGGTTCCAGCCGATGACGGGAATCACAGCCGAAAAACACGATAGCTTCATCTCTCCCGATGATACGGGGCGCGTAATCATGGAATTTTCGGGTAAAGAGCTTGTACAGGGTGAGCCTGATGCTTCTTCTTTCCCGTCGGGCGGTTTGCGCGCGACATTTGAGGCAAGAGGCTATACTGCCTGGGACCCCACATCCTATGCTTTTGTCAAGGACGGCGTTCTTTGCATTCCGACTGCATTTTGTTCGTTTGCAGGCGATGCTTTGGATAAAAAAACACCCTTGCTTCGTTCCATGGAAGCCCTGAACCGTCAGGCCATGCGTATCGTTAAGCTATTCGGTTATACCGATGTCACATCCGTGAAAACCACGGTCGGTCCCGAACAGGAATATTTTTTGGTAGATAGAGAGTTTTATAACAAGCGTCCCGATCTGATTTTTACGGGAAGAACGCTTTTCGGTTCCCGTGCACCTAAGGGACAAGAGTTGGACGACCACTATTTTGGTGCGATCAAACCCCGCGTGGCGGCGTTTATGAAAGAATTGGATGAAGAACTCTGGCGTTTGGGTGTTTATGCAAAAACAGAGCATAATGAAGCGGCGCCTGCGCAGCATGAGCTTGCGCCCATTTTCACAACGACCAATATTGCTGCTGACCACAATCAGCTGACCATGGAGCTCATGCAGAAGCTTGCAAAAAAACACGGTATGGTTTGTTTGCTTCATGAAAAACCCTTTGCAGGTGTTGCGGGAAGCGGTAAGCACAACAACTGGTCCATGTCTACCAATACGGGTATCAATCTTTTGAATCCGGGCGAAACACCGTACGAAAACGCGCTTTTCTTGCTTTGTCTTTGCGCGGTGATCAAAGCCATTGACGAATATCAGGATATTCTCCGTGTTTCTGTGGCTTCTGCAGGTAACGATCACCGTCTCGGTGCGGCGGAAGCTCCTCCCGCAATCATTTCCATGTTCTTGGGGGATGAACTTACAGCTATCCTTTCCGCGCTTGAAAAGGAAACTTCCTATAGCGCACAGGAAAAATCCCTTATGCGCGTCGGCGTTCACGTGCTTCCCAAATTCCCCAGAGATACCACGGACAGAAACAGAACTTCTCCTTTTGCCTTTACGGGCAATAAATTCGAATTCCGTATGGTAGGTTCTTCCGAATCCATTTCCGACTGTAATACGGTTATCAATACTGCCGTTGCAGAATCGCTCTGCATTTTTGCGGACGAGCTGGAACACGCCGAAAATTTCGAAACTGCGCTCCACGATCTGATCGTCAAGACCATCCGTAACCACAAGCGCATTATTTTCAATGGAAACGGTTATGATGAATCCTGGGTAAGAGAAGCGGAAAAACGCGGACTTCTGAATCTCCGCTCCACGCCGGAAGCCATTCCTTGTTGGATCAAAGAGAAAAACATCGAGCTGTTCCGCAAGCATAAGGTGTTTACGGAACGCGAAATCCGTGCGAGATATGAAATTCAGCTGGAAACCTATGTCAAGGTGCTGAATATTGAAGCTCTTACCATGGTGGATATGGTTCATAAGGATATTTTGCCCGCTGTCAGCGCATACGGAAGAGAACTCGGAGATACCATCATCAAGAAAAAACAGGCGATCGGCGCTCTGGCTTGCGTTTACGAAACGGAAACACTGACTACGCTCTCCGCTTTGACCGATTCTATTTACCATGGTGTCCGTGCATTGGAGCTTGCCATTACCGAAGCAAAATCAAATAAGGATAGTTTTGCGCGCGCAAAAGCATTTGAAACCGAGGTTTTGCCGAAAATGAAAGCCATTCGTGCCTGCGTTGACCACGCGGAATGTATCACAGGGGCAAAAGCATGGCCCTATCCGACTTATTCCGAGCTTTTATTTGGTGTCCGGTAAAGCAAAATTTTCTTGAAAAATTGGATGAAAGGAGTTTATTATGAAATTTGAAACATGGTTAAAGCCTTACCTGCAAAAGGGTAAGGGATATATTGCATATAATTTCAATCTTTATGAATTTGACGTAGAACGGGAATTCGGCGCAGAGCTGGTGGCTTGTGTGGCATATGATCCTGATGATGAGGACTGGGCTTGCGATACCGTTTATTCCTCCGGCGACGATCTTTTTGAATTTACAGCTGACGGTTGGGAGAATGCGTTGCGGGATTTCCTGGCAATGGCAGCCGCTTTTATTGAAAAAGAAGGCGTTGGCGCATTCGGAAACAAGGTTGAATATATTACGGCAGGCTTTATTGACGGAAATCTCGAGGTCCTTTATTCAAAAAAATAAATAAAAAAAGCGTCAAGATAGGGGTGTACCCTAAAGGACAGTTTTAGGGAGTACTTTACCTACCGACAGAAATAGCAGAAACCGCAGATTGATTTTCTGCGGTTTTTGTGATATAATAGGCTTATGAGCAACGTCTTATGATATGAAAAAGGAGAAACATTGTGAAAATAGCAGGAATATGCTTTCTTATTTTGGGCGGTATTTTACTATTGATATCGGGATTATATTTTATCGCCTATTTAATATTTGAAAAATCACCACATAAAACAGGCAGGACTCTTGGAAAACTGTACAGTAGTAAATATAAAAAGGACGTTAATGTTTGGACTGGATTTGGAAAATATGATGGTCCTCCGAGAATTGCTTTCACCATAAAGCATCTAACAAAAACAAAATACTTGTATAGTGTAAATAACAAACTTTATCTTTGTGCTTTGGAGTTTTTTAGGAAACCGCATAAAATACCAAATAATTCTTGGGTAGTTTATATCAAAGCATTTCCGCGTATTTCATATTTAGAAAACGATGAGAATTGCATCGGAGCTTTTGACTTTTGTGCTAAAGCAATTGTTTTCCTTGGAATAGCAATATGTACATTGGGTTTAGGAGTTGCATTTTTATCGAAAGTTTAGATGCTGATGTTATAACAAAATACATAAATTTTCTAAATCAATTTTTATTTATAGAGAAACATTAGGGTTGGATACGCTAAAAGCCTCCCTTGTGTAAAGGGAGGTGGCACGCGTCAGCGTGACGGAGGGATTGTAAAAATTAGATTTGAATAAAACAATCCCTCACCGCCTGCGGCGGAGCTCCCTTTACACAAGGGAGCCTTTTTTGTTCACCTATGGCTTATCGATTTTCCTGACAAGCACTGCATTTGTGGACACAAATGCAAAATACGGCACACCTCTTTCGAGATATGCCGTATTTTTGAAAACTGTCCTTTAGGGTGAACCCCTATTGACAAAAGTAATTTTTTGCTGTATAATAATGGTTGATAGAAAGCCGATTTTTCGGTGAAATACGATTTGAATATAAAAATCAGGAGGATTTTTTCATGGAACAGACAAAGCTCGCTATGCTGACCGAAAAGGCACGCGAGATCCGTCTCGGCGCTCTGGAAGCGGTTTACAGCGCATCTTCCGGACATCCGGGTGGTTCCCTCTCCATTTCGGATATTTTGGCATATCTTTATTTTGAAGAAATGAACGTGGATCCTGCGGATCCCAAAAAAGCGGATCGTGACCGTTTTGTTCTCTCCAAGGGACATACGGCGCCCGCTCTTTATGCAACGCTTGCGGCAAAGGGGTATTTCGGCAAAGAAAATCTCAAAACACTCCGTCAGGTTGACAGCTTTTTGCAGGGACATCCCGATATGAAGCATACACCCGGCGTGGATATGTCCTCCGGTTCTCTCGGACTCGGTATTTCCGCAGCTGCAGGCATGGCGCTTTCTGCTAAAATTTCCGGAGATTCTTACCGTGTATATACCATTCTTGGCGACGGCGAATCCGAAGAAGGACAGGTTTGGGAAGCTGCAATGTTCAGCGCTCACTATAAATTGGACAATCTCCTCGCTTTTGTTGACTGGAACGGCTTGCAGATCGACGGTAAGGTCAGCGAAGTTATGAATCCCACTCCTTTGGATGAAAAATTTGCAGCGTTCGGCTGGAACGTTCTTGTGATCGATGCGCACGATTTCGATCAGATCGCAGCGGCTTGCGAAGCTGCACGAGCATGCAAAGGAAAACCTACCGCGGTCATTTGCAAGAGCGTAAAGGGTAAAGGCGTTTCCTTCATGGAAAATCAGGTCGGTTGGCACGGAAAAGCACCGAACAAAGAACAGTATGAAGCAGCGGTTGCGGAACTTACCGCATCTGTTTGATAAGGAGGTTTCCCCATGGCAGATAAAATTGCAACGAGAGAAGCTTACGGCAACGCGCTTGCCGAACTCGGAGAAAAATATGATATCGTCGTTCTCGACGCAGACCTTGCAGAAGCGACGAAAACCTTGATGTTCAAGAAAAAATTCCCCGACCGCTTTTTTGACTGCGGTATCGCGGAAGGAAATATGATGGGTGTTGCCGCAGGTCTGGCGGCAACGGGTAAAACCGTTTTTGCTTCCAGCTTCGCTATGTTTGCGGCAGGACGCGCATTCGAACAGGTTCGCAATGTTATCGGTTATCCCCACCTCAACGTAAAGATCGGTGCAACCCACGCGGGTATTTCCGTCGGTGAAGACGGTGCAACCCATCAGTGCAATGAAGATATCGCTCTTATGCGTACCATTCCCGGTATGACTATCATCAACCCCGCAGACGGCACGGAAGCAAGGGCGGCTGTGGAAGCGGCAATTCTTCACGACGGTCCCGTTTATATGCGATTCGGCAGATATGCCGTTCCTTATCTTTACGAAGGAAGAGATTATCACTTCGAACTCGGCAAGGGTGTTACGCTTGCCGAAGGTACGGACGTAACCATTGTTGCAACCGGTTTGATGGTACACATCGCTCTGGAGGCAAAAGAACTTCTTGCAAAAGAAGGTATTTCTGCGGAAGTCATCAACATCCATACGATCAAGCCCATTGATAAAGAACTTCTTGCAAAATCTGCGGCGAAAACCGGTGCTGTCGTTACGGCGGAAGAACATAATATCATCGGCGGTCTCGGCGGCGCGGTTTGTGAAGCATTGGCAGAAACCTGTCCCGTTCCCGTTTTGCGTGTTGGCGTGGAAGACGTTTACGGCAGATCCGGCAAAGTTCCTGCTCTTCTGGAAGCTTACGGTTTGACAGCGGAAAATATCGCGGCAAAAGCAAAAGCGGCAATCGCTCTTAAAAAATAAGAATTTTATATGTTTTTGATTTTTCACTCCCGCGGCAAACGGACTTCGGGAGTGAATTTTTTTGATTTGGGTATACTTTCTTCATGCGCCAAAGAGCGCAAGGCAATAAAATGCATATATGAAAGGAAAAAACATGAAGGTTTTGATGGTTACTATGGGGATGGATATCGGCGGTGCGGAAACGCATATTCTGGAGCTATGCCGCGCATTTGTCCGACGCGGAATTTCTGTTTCCGTTGCTTCCTCGGGCGGTGTTTACATGAAGCAACTTGAAAAGCTTGGAATTCCGCACATCACGCTTCCTCTTGCGCAAAAAACACCGACAGCTTTGCTGAAAGCGCGGCGGGGACTCGAAAAACTGTTTCAAAAAGAACATTTTGACATCGTTCACGCGCATGCGCGCATTCCTGCTTTCCTGTGCGGTAAGCTGCACAAAAAATACGGTTTTCGTTTTGTTACGACAGACCATCTTGATTTTCGGTTGACACCGCTTCTGAAAAAACTGACCGATTGGGGCGAATTTACTTTCGCTGTCAGCGAAGACTTACGGGGATATCTTCTCAAAAACTTTTCGCTGAATCCCGATCATATTGCCCTGACTGTCAACGGCATCGATACAGAACATTTTGCGCCGAGAGCGTGTAATGAGGCACTCAGGGAAACTTTTTATGCGCAAGACCGCGCCGTTGTCCTGCATATCAGCCGTCTGGAAGAAAATCTTTGTCTTTGCGTGCGCGCTTTGATGGGGGCGGTGGAAAAATTGAACGGAAGAATCCGGCTTGTGGTTCTCGGCGACGGTTCTTTTGCGCCGAAGCTGAAAGAAGAAGCTGCGCTTCTGAAAGAAAAGCTTGGATTTGACGGCGTTCTTTTTGCGGGCGCAACGACGGATGTGGAAAGCTATATTGCGGCTTCGGACATCGTGGTTTCTCCTTCACGCGCCGCCATGGAGGCAATGGCTTGCGCAAAGCCGACGATTGTTTGCGGTTCACAGGGGTTTGGCGGAATTTTTGGTGAGGAAATTATCGAAGAAGCCATTCGAAGCAATTTCTGTTTCAGGGGTTCGCCACTTCCGACGGCAGACATGCTTGCGAAAGAAATTGATCGGATTCTTTGCATGAGCAGGGAAGAAAAAGAGAAACTCGGCAATTTTGGCAGAGCGTTTATCCAAAGCCGTTATTCCGTGGATGTGATGGCGCAAACTCAGCTTGACGGTTACCAAAAAATTTTGCAGTACCGTACGCAGGAGCCTTCCGATATTTTGATCTGCGGATATTACGGCTACGGCAATATGGGAGACGAAACTTTGCTTTCCGTTATCGTACGTGAGCTTCGGCGCCGAGAACCCTCCGTTCGGATTTGTGCTTTTTCGGCAACACCCGAAAAAACGAAAAACTATCATCTCATCGATGCCATTTCCCGTTTCGATTTTATCGGCATTGTTGAAAAAATGAAACACGCTAAGATCCTTTTGTTCGGCGGAGGCAATCTTTTGCAGGATAAGACCAGCACGCATTCCTTGCTGTATTATACGCATATTTTGCGTATGGCAAAAAAATACGGCTTGAAAATCCTGGTTTACGCCAATGGTATCGGGCCGATCGTATCGGAACACAATAAAATGCGCGTAAAGGAAGCACTTGCGCTTGCAGACAGCATTTCGCTTCGTGACAGAGATTCTTTTCTGCTTGTGAAAAGCTTTGATCCTGAACGGAAAATCCGTCTGACCTTTGATCCCGCCATCCTGACGGAAAGTTCCGGCAGAGCATGCCCTTACGAAAATTATTTTGTAATCGCTCCCAAAAAAACCTTTCCCGACTGCACGGAAAAGCTGATTGCTTTGGTCCGCAGACTTTCGGAGAAAACGGGATTACATCCCGTTGTCGTTTCCATGTATGACGATCAGGATCTTTTTTATGCCAGAAAAATTGCAAGATATAGCGAAGCGGCGTTTTGTAAACTGAACGGCGCGGAAGATTGTATTTCTCTTTTGGAGAGTGCTTCGCTCTTGATTTCTTCCCGTTTGCACGGACTCGTTTACGCAACCGCCGCCGCTTGCCCCATGCTCGGATATTCCGATGACGGAAAACTGTTTTCCTATCTGGATTATATCGGCTTCGGCTTGGAAGATTCCGTTCCTTGCGGCGTTTTCGTCGGAGAATCGGTCGATTTTGTCACGGAACGAGCATTGAAGATTCTTTCAGTGAGTGAGCTTTGCCGTGCGGATATGAAAAAACAGCTTTCCGAAAGAAAAACGATGGCGCGGCGCGAAATCTCCGAAATTTTAAAACTTTTGCAATCATAACATTTTCAGAAAAAAGGAAAAAGACTATGTTTGAAATTTTTGCTTATGTGGAAAGAATGAAATATATCCGCCGTTGGTCCCTCATGCGTGCGCTTCGTGAGGAAACAGATACGGAACATTCCTTTCAGGTGGCGTATATTGCGCATGCGCTCGCGCTGATTGAAAATCATATTTACGCAAACAAGGCTGACGTCGGCGCGGTTCTGGCATCGGCGCTGTATCACGATCTTTCCGAAACCGTGACGGGCGATATGCCGACACCCGTGAAATATTACCGTCCGGAAATGAGAGAAATTTACGGCGCATTGGAGGAAGATACCAAAGAGCGGTTGCTTCTGACTTTGCCCGAACCGTTGCGTAAGCCTTATGCGGACATCATCAGAACGCGGGAGGATTCTTTGGAATACCGTCTTGTGAAGGCGGCGGACCGCCTAAGCGCATACATCAAATGTCTGGAAGAGATCAAATGCGGAAACGGTGAATTCAGACGGGCGATGGAAGGCAAGAAAAAAGAATTGGAAGACTCTGTGCTTCCATCCGTTTCGTATTTTATGGAAAACATCATTCCTGTTTACGCCCGTTCTCTGGATGAACTCGAATTGCCGTTTGCCCCAACGGATTGAATCGGCGTTTTTGGAAATATTTTTCTTTCGTTGATTTTTCAACATATTTTTATAAGTTTTTGCCGTATACTGAAATCATAAAGAATCTTTTGAAAAGGAGTCTTGATGATGAAAATTGCATTTTTTGACACAAAACCTTACGATAAGCAGACCTTTGAAAAATATGTGAAGGATTACGGCTTTGATATCAAATATTTTGAAACCAAATTGAACGAAGATACTGCGGACCTTGCGAACGGCTTTGATGCGGTATGCGCGTTTGTCAACGATACCGTGAATGATAAAGTCATTGATAAATTTTACGGGATGGGAATCCGCGTGCTTGCTTTGCGTTGCGCGGGTTTCAATCAGGTGGATATGAAACATGCTTACGGAAAACTGCATGTTCTCCGTGTTCCCGCGTATTCGCCTTATGCGGTTGCCGAACATGCCATTGCGCTCCTGCTGACTTCGGTACGCAGGATTCATAAAGCGTATATTCGTTCCAAGGATTTCAATTTCAGTCTTTCGGGACTGACGGGATTTGATTTATACGGAAAAACCGTGGGTGTGATCGGAACGGGTAAGATCGGCAGGGTATTTATGGATATTTGCCGCGGTTTCGGCATGAAAATTCTGGCTTATGACAAATTTCCCGATCATATGTTGGAGAAAGACGGCTCTGTTCGTTACGTTTCCATGGAAGATCTTTTGCAAAACAGCGATATTCTCTCTCTTCACTGTCCGCTGACGGAGGAAACCTATCATCTCATCGATGAAGATGCGCTGAATCTATGCAAAAAAGGCGTGATTCTCTTGAATACCTCCCGCGGTGCGCTTGTGGATGCGGAAGCGCTTCTGAACGCAATCAAATCCAGAAAAGTCGGCGCCGCTTGTCTGGACGTATACGAAGAAGAATCCGAATGGTTTTTCGAGGACAATTCGGGACATATCATGGAGGACGATACGCTTGCAAGACTGATTTCTATGCCAAATGTCATCGTAACCTCACATCAGGCATTTCTGACAGAGGAAGCATTGGAAAATATTGCGCAGACCACGCTTGAAAATCTGCGGGGGTTCTTTGAAACCGATCAATGTGAAAATGAGCTCTGTTATACAGGGGGCGGTACGCGGGAATGCAAAAACGGAAAATGCTTCTGAAAATCCAATATGAAATTTTTTCAATCGGTTACATCTTTTATGGATGCAACCGATTGCTGTTTTGAATAAAGGATTTGCGCAACGCTTCTTTTAGTATAAATTCCGGACTGCCGTTCATACTATTTCCAGATCTTTTGGAAAGGAAATCATCTGATCTATGAAAAAACAGCATAAAATACGCAATGCCGCAGGCCGGATTCTGGCAGTTCTCCTGCTTACGGGATTGTTTTCAACGGTGATTTTATCATCGGCATTTATCTTATACGCAACCCATGGCATCGATGCTTCCCTGGATCTGAATATGCTGATCGATAATCAGGGCCGGACGACAAAATTATATTATCGGAATGGGGAAGGTATTTTTACCGAAATGGAGGATCAGCGCCTCTTCGGTTCGGAAAACAGAGTCTGGATTGCCTTGGAAAATATTCCCGTGGTTGTGCAAAATGCTTTCATTGCCATCGAGGATCACCGTTTTTTTGACCATCACGGTGTGGATTTCAAGCGTACCGGGGGTGCAGTTCTCGGATTTTTATCTCCGAACGGCGCACATTACGGCGGTTCCACCATTACACAGCAGTTGATCAAAAATCTGACGGGGGAAAACAGCGTTACCCCGAAACGCAAAATTACGGAGATCATGCGTGCCCTGAATCTCGAAAAAAATATCAGCAAAGATGCCATTTTGGAAATGTATCTCAATACGGTTTATCTTGCCGAGGGGTGCTACGGATTGGAAACAGCGGCGGAAACCTATTTCGGGAAAAGCGCTTGCGAGCTGACAGCGGCAGAGGGTGCTTCGCTTGCCGCCATCATTCAATATCCGACGAAATACGATCCCATTATGAATCCCGAAAACAATCGGGCGCGCAGAGATACGGTTCTTTGGCGCATGCATGAGACAGGACTTCTGGAAACGGAGGCGTACGAAGAGGCTTTGCGATCGGAAACGGTTTTGCATTTGGATGAAAAAACAGAGCAAGGCGCGAAAAATTCGTGGTTTACGGAGGTTGTGATCGAGGATGTGATTGCGGATCTTTCAAAAACCTACGGCCTTTCCCGTGCCGCAGCTTCCCGTTTGCTTTATAACGGGGGACTTTCGGTTTATACCACGGTGGATATGAAAATGCAGAAGGCTGTGGAATCCTATTATGAAAACATTGAGAATTTTCCGCAAAGCAAAGAGGGGGCGCGTGCAAATTCTTCAGCCGTTCTGATCAATCCCAAAAACGGACACTTGCTTGCGGTTGCGGGCGCGGTGGGCGAGAAAAAATCTGACCGTATCTTCAATCTCGCAACACAAATGCTTCGTTCTCCCGGATCGGTGATCAAACCGATTTCCGTTTATGCGCCTGCGATAGAAAAAGATATCATCACGTGGGCGAGTGTTTACGATGACGTTCCCGTTACGTTTACCCCCGAAGGCAAGGGATATGCGCTCTGGCCGAAAAACAATCCCCGTGTTTATGCGGGGCTGACAACGGTCAATGCAGCACTTTCCAAATCGACCAATACGGTTGCCGTAAGAATCTTGCAGCAGCTTGGGACACAGACTGCATTTCGCTATACAAAATCGCTCGGACTTTCCACTCTGGTTGAAAGCGAAAGAGGACATGACGGAACGCTTCTTTCGGATATTGCACTTGCTCCTCTTGCGCTTGGTGCGGTTACAAAGGGCGTTTCCGTGCGCGAAATGACAGGCGCTTACGGTGCATTTGCCAACGGAGGCGTTTTTCATGAAACCGTTTCTTATACGGAGGTGTACGATAAAGACGGCAAGCTTTTGTTATCGAAAGGGGAAGAAGGGGAAACGGTTTTCAGCGAGGAAACTGCCGATCTGATGACAAGACTTCTGAAAAACGTGGTTTCGCAGGGAACTGCAAGTGATCTGACTTTACGGAAATTTGTTCCCGTGGCGGGAAAAACAGGTACTTCCAACGCCAATACGGATCGTTGGTTCATCGGATATACGCCCGATGTATTGTGCGGAATCTGGTACGGATATCAGGATGCGCGGGATATCGGCACACATAAAAAGAATCCCGCCGTTCTGATTTTTGACGGCTTACTGACCAAGCTTTACGCCAACCGCAGCGCAGAAGCCGTTACGCTCGATAAACAGCATAAATTCTCCGAAAGCAAAAATGTAGTACGCTGTTTGTATTGCAAGGATTCGGGCACGCTTCCGACTTCCGCATGTACCTGTGATCTGCGCGGACACCGATTGGAATACGGTTATTTCAAAAAAGGAACGGAACCAAAAATCCGTTGTGATACGCATATTCTCGTGGATTATGACAGTAAGACGGATGCGGTGGCTTCCGAACACTGCCCGAAAGAAAATCTGATCCGTGCCGCTCTGGTCAAAAATTACAGGCGCGCGTTTCCCTGCGAAATTACCATTACGGATGCGCCGTACACCTATCGGCATTTGCCGTTCGGTACAATGCCCTCCAAAAATGAGAATATGGCTTTTTTTCAGAGTTTTTATGAAAAGGACGGAAATTATATCGGTATCGGCGGTGTAAAACATTCTCCGAACTGCTATTGCGCCGAACATGAGCATCCGCCCGAAGAAACAACAACTTTGACAGAAACGGAACCGCCGGAATCCTTACAGACGGAATCTGTTCAGACAGAAGAAAGAAAAACGGAAGCAAAGAGTAAGTGGGAGAGCGAGAGCGTACAAACAGAAGAAACAACGGAAAAAAAACGGTTGATACCGTGGCATTTCTCCAATAAAGATTGAATCCGATAACAACTAAAAAACTGGGCAACGCCCACTCGATAACGGATTGCTTTGCAATCTGTGTGCTCAGCCTATCGTAGTTTTTCTTGTATTCAGGCAATGCAAAACGGCGAGATTGATTTTGTGCAATTTCCGAGAGAGCAAAAAAGCTTACGGCATGGAGGATTTTTTCTCATGCTGTAAGCTTTTTTATGAAGATTATAAATGAAAATTGCTCTGTTCGGTAAGCGCGGCTTCCTTTGCGGCTGCACAAAGAATTTCCCGTTCGGAGAACGGAACTTTTTTGCCGTTGATCAATTGATAGTTTTCGTGTCCTTTTCCTGCCAGAAGCACGATATCGCCCGGTTCGGCAACAGAAACGGCATAAGCGATTGCTTCCCCTCGGTCGGAAACGGAAACATAATTTGCATTTTTTATATGTTTTGCAATATCCGCAATGATTTCGGAAGCAGGTTCCTTATCCGGGTTATCCGAAGTCAGAATGGTAAAGTCAGCGTAAGAAGCGGCGGCAATCCCAAGCTCGCGGCGGCGGATTTCCGTTCTGCCGCCAACGGAGCCGAACAGACAGATCAGACGGTTTGGACGGTACACGCGGAGCGCGCGAAGAGCGGCGCTGAGACTCTCTCCGTTGTGCGCGTAGTCAATCACGAATGTAACGTCCGTAAGTGCGGTCGGAACGATTTCAAAGCGTCCGCCCACACGGACATTGCAAAGCGCTTCGGAGGCTTTTTCGGGAGAAATTCCTGCAAGAGAGGAAACCGCAATCGCAGCCAAAGCGTTACTGACGGAAAACGTACCCGGAAAAGGAACGAATGCATCGTGTCGGACGGTGTTATGTGTCAGGATAAACGAAGAGCCGAATCCTCGTTCCGTTGCGGTCGGAAGAATGGCTTTTGCCGAAAAATCTGCTTCCTGCGTGATAGAATAGGTTTGTTTTTGGCAATCTGCGATTTCATAAAATTCATCGGAAAAGGGATCGTCCATATTGAAAAATGCATGATCGCAACGCAGGAACAGCTCTTTTTTACAACGCTTGTAATCTTCAAAATCTGGATGTTCCGCGCCTCCGATATGGTCTTCGGAGAGATTGGTCATGACGGCAGCGAAAAAGCGGATACCGAAAATACGATCCAGCTTTACGCCCTGAGAGGAAACCTCCATGACTGCGTAACGGATTCCTCTTTCCGCCATATTCGAGAAAATACGGAAAAGCTCGTAGCTTTCGGGCGTTGTATTACCCGTCGGCGTCAGCGTATCACCGATACGGATTCCTATGGTTCCGATAGAGGCGGATGGAATGCCGTTTTCGCACAAAATGTGTCGGATCATTTCACAGACGGTGGATTTTCCTTTTGTTCCCGTCACGCCAATCACACGGAGTTTTTTTTCGGGGTGGTCAAAGAAAGCGGCGGAAAGAGAAGCCAATGCACGTCTTGTGTTTTCCGAGAAAAAGACGATCGCATCATCGGGAAGAGACAACGGCTTTTCGCAAATGAAAATACGTGCGCCTTTTTCATAAGCGGAAGCGGCAAAACGGTGTCCGTCCGCAACCGCACCGACAATGCAGACGAAAATAACACCGCTGCGGGCTTTTCGGGAATCGTACACAATGTCGTGAATCGGCATATCCGGTTCCGGTATTTTCTGTTCGGGAATGCCGATGGCGGCGAGCAGATTTTTTAAGGCTTGCATGAGGGAAATTCCTTTCTGGATTCAGATATATTTTCTTTTGCCGAAGATTGCGGGAAATCCGCAAGGCTTTTTTTCACAGGATTCAATGGCACGGAAAGCAAGAACGTGCAGGGAGTCAATAAAACGGAACTGGGGATACGCTTCAAGACCGCGGATGAGAGAAAGCTCGGTACAGCCGAGAACGATGGCTTCCGCTCCGTTTGCGTAAAGCTCGGCGGCAACGGCAAGAAATGCATTCATATCGGGATTTTTTGCGGTTTTGATATCATTATAAATGATATTCATGAGTATCTTTCTTGAAGATTCACAGGGGAGAACGGATTCCATACTCAGGGATGCGCAAGCCTGTTGATACGCGCCTGCATGGAGAGTTCCCTCAGTAGCCATGATGCCGAGCTTTCGGATTCCGTTTTCTTTTGCGAGCAGAACCGTTTCCTTGACGATGTTTAACACCGGAACGGGAGAAATTTTTTCAATCTCATCATAAAAGTAATGCGCGGTATTGCAGGGGATGGCAATAATCTGCGCGCCCGATTCGGCAAGCTTTTTTACGCCCGCCTCCATGGCAGGGAGAGGCGATTCTTCGCTTTTTCCGAGAATATAATCCGTTCGGTCGGGAATGGAAGCCTTACTGATCAGAATGATGTCGAGATGATCCTGATCACAGCGCGCTTCTGTATGTTCCGTGATCAGCTGATAAAAATAGACGCTGGCAGCAGGTCCCAATCCACCGAGGATTCCGAGAGTTTTTGTCATAATACAGCCTTTCTCCGGATACTCAGGGATAGAGCTTGTATTTCTTGAAATATCTTTGATTATGAATCATGACGTAAGCAAAACGCAGAGGATTCATACGCAGATCATATTTGTAAAAGAAAGAAGAAGCCGTATTTCCTTTCTTTACGAGTGTTTTCACGGATTTCAGAGTTTCTTCATCCTTGATATAAGAATATATGATCTTTTTCGGAACGGTATGCCAGAAGGAAGGTTCGCGGATGATCAGCGCTTCTTCGTCCAATTCATCCATGGCATCGGAAACGAGAAGCTTTGCAATGTTTGCGCCCGAATGGGTAACGTAATAATTGCTTCTGCCCTGACGGAGATTTATTTCGAAAATTTTGAATTTTCCGTCGCGGGTATCAAATTTGATATCGAAATTGGCAAATCCCGTATAGCCGACAGATTCCAGGAATGTGCGAACGGTTTGCAGGAGCGCATCGTGATATTCGGTCAGAATGGCAACATGATTGCCGATGCCCTTAGGGGTATGTTCTTCCAGAAGAACGTGTCCGAGACACATCATTTTTACTTTTGCGCTTTGATCGCAGTAAGCAGTCAGGACGTACATGCGGGAATCGTCTCCGGGAATGAAATCCTGAATGATAAGGGAATCGTCATAACCGGAAGAAAAGATGGTATTGGCGATTTCCGTTGCCTGTTCGGGAGTTTCCGCTTTATATACTTTTTTCATTCCGTCAAAAGGATTCTGCCAGTAACGGATGGAGCTGGACGGCTTTACGATGACGGGATAAGAGAAAGGAAGAGCGGAAAGCTTGTTTATTTCGGATGAATCTTTAACGATCACGGTTTTCGGAAAATCCATACCGTGCGAAATACACATTTCGTAAAAGGCTTCCTTGGAGATCAGCGTTTTGGCAAGCTCGGCTCTCGGACAGGAGCAAAAATAATAACGGGAAAGAAATTCTTTGTTTTCGATGATCAGGTCTGCGTACGCATCGGTACAGCCGATGAGAATCAGAAGCGCAGCCTCATGTTTTTTTGCAAAGGCTTCCAATACGGGGAGAAGCACTGTGGGATCATCTGCTTTCTCCATGCTGTTGAATTTTACGATTTTACTGTATTTGGTCGGCCCAAGCTCATATCTGCCGAAGGCGTGGGATGTTACACCGAACGCTTCGTGAAATGCGCGGGCAACGCTGTAGCAGTTCAGATCTGCGCCGAGCAGAACGGGAATGATTTTTTTGTTTATATTCATATTTTTTATAATACCTCATTTCTGATTGGATTTTTGGCAAAATTATGCATATATACTTTTTCATTATACCACAATCCGAAGCAAAAGAACATGTTTTTCAAAAAAATTAAGAATCTTTCTTTATTTTTTCTCAGGAAAGGAAGAACGGAGCGGGAAGAAAAACAAAAATAACGGACTCCAAAACGGAATCCGTTATCTTTTTTGTTTTCGATTATTGAGCTTCGGGAGCACCAACGGGGCAAGTACCTGCGCAAGCGCCGCAGTCAATGCATTCATCAGCATTGATTACATATTTGCCGTCTTCTTCAACGATAGCGCTAACGGGGCAACCGTCTGCACAAGCGCCGCAACCGAGACATGTGTCAGCATTAATAACGTAAGGCATAGTAGGATCTCCTTTTCCGAATTGTAAAATTTGAGTATACGCAGCAAATCTGCATACCTTGTAAATATATTGTAGCACATTTTTTAAAAAAGTCAAGGTTTTTTCCGTTTTTCTTGAAAAGTTATATAAATAAATACTGTGAATTGAGGAAAAATAAGAGTGTCGGAATTTATCAATTCGGAAAGGATTTTATTTTATGAATATGGATAATAACACCTATCGGAAATTCGTGAAAGCGCGCGCGCCGAAATCGCCTCTTGCAAAAGACTGTTTCCATGCGTTTCTGGTGGGCGGACTGATATGTGCGTTTGCCCAGGCATTGCTGGAGGGATTTTTAACTTTGGAGATGACGGAAGAAAATGCCAAAACATTGGTTCCCGTTACGCTGATCTTTTTGGCGGCACTTTGTACAGGGCTTGGTGTTTTTGATGATATTGCCAAATTTGCGGGAGCGGGAACGCTGGTTCCGATCACGGGTTTTGCCAATGCCGTGGCTTCTCCCGCCATTGACGATAAAAGCGAAGGTCTCGTCATGGGGGTGGGTGCACAAATGTTTACGATTGCGGGGCCCGTGATCGTTTACGGGATTCTGACCTCTGTGCTTTACGGCTTTTGTTATTGGATATGGGGGATGCTGATGTGAGAGTACTTTCGCTGAAAAATCCGCCGAGCGCAGTCGGTTTTGCGGCGGCGGTCGGACAAAAGGAATATGAGGGACCTTTGGGCTCGGAATTTGATTTGCATGACGAAACGGGAACTTTCGGTATGGATACCTGGGAAAAATCCGAAAGCGAAATGCAAAGGCTAGCTTTGAATCTTGCGCTTTCCAGGGGAAAATGCGATCCCGCCTCTCTGGAAGCTGTTTTTGCGGGGGATCTGATGAATCAATGTACGAGCTCGGCTTACGGCTTGCTCGGATTCGGGAAACCGTATTTCGGATTGTACGGTGCTTGTTCCACCTTTGCAGAGGCAAGCATGCTTGCTTCTGCAATGATCAGTGCGGGATATTTTCAAAAAGCGGCGGCAGTCAGTTCTTCGCATTTCTGCTCTGCGGAAAGACAGTTCCGTTTTCCTCTGGAATATGGGGGACAGCGCGCGCCGACCGCGCAGTGGACCGCGACGGCGGCAGGTGCGCTGATTCTTTGTAAGGAAGGGAAAGGACCTTATATCACAGAGGTTATGCCGGGTGTGATTGTGGATAAAGGAATTAATGATATCAATAATATGGGGGCAGCTATGGCACCCGCCGCGATTGACAGTTTGTGTACCTATTTCACGGAAACAGGGAAAAAGCCGGATGATTTTGATTTGATTTTAACAGGCGATCTTGGATTGGAGGGGCATGCCATCACGCTGACGCTGATGAAAAACCAAGGTTTTGATATGACACGCGTGTATAACGATTGCGGTCTGTTGCTTTACGGAAAGGAGTCCCAGGATGTTCATTGCGGCGGTTCGGGATGCGGTTGCAGTGCTTCCGTGATCTGCGGACATATTCTAAAAGGTATGGCAAGCGGAAAATGGAAAAACGTACTTTATCTTGCAACAGGTGCGTTAATGAGTCCGAACAGCTTGAAACAGGGTGCTGCCATTCCGGGCATTGCGCACTTGGTTCATTTTTCCATGGATCGAAGCGGAGAAAATTCGGATGCGTGATCAAAAGAACAGGAGAATAGAATGGATTTTATATTTTCTTTGATAAAAGCATTTGCGGTCGGCGGCACCATTTGCCTGATCGCGCAGATTTTGATCGATAAAACTGCAATGACCCCTGCGAGGATTCTCGTTCTGTATGTTTCGCTCGGCGTGATTCTGACGGGGATCGGACTGTATGAGCCTTTGGTTTCTTTTGCCGGTTGCGGTGCTACCACGCCTCTGCTTGGGTTCGGTTATTCTTTGGCAAAAGGTGTCCGAAAGGCTGTGGATGAGAGAGGTTTGATCGGCGCACTGACGGGAGGACTTACAGGCACTGCAGCAGGAATTGCAGCTGCGGCATTTTTCGGTTATCTCTTTGCTTTGATCTTCCGCGGACATCCGAAAAAATAAATTTCTGAAATTTTCTCTTTCCTTCTTGGCGGTTTTCGTTGACAAAGCATAGGTTTTTTGTTATAATAATAAATAATAGTGAACGTTTGCCGGAGGGCAGCGGTCAAACCGATGCAAATATCGAAAGAAAGGACGCCTTTGCGAAAGCAAGGGCAGGGAAAATTCTTATGAAATTGATTATCGCAATTGTAAACAATGACGATGCTCACTTTGTCAACACCGGCTTGACATCGGAGGGCTTCCAGATTACAAAAGTATCTTCCACGGGCGGTTTTCTTCTGAACGGCAACTCTACGTTTTTTGTCGGGGTTGACGATAACAGAGTCAACCGTGCATTGGAAATCATCAAGGCTCACAGCAAGAAACGCGTGAAGAGCATTCCTTCCGCTTCCATGCAAATGGGTGCGGCAGGCTCCGTTGCTCCCATCAATGCCGATGTATGTGTCGGCGGCGCAACCGTATTTATCCTTGACGTTGAGAAATTCATGCACTTCTGATGGATTTTTTTGATCACGTATACGGAAATCAAAAACAAAAGGCGTATTTCTCTTCTTTGATCCGGGAAGAGAAATACGCGCACGCGTATATTCTGGAAGCACCATCCGGAGCGGGAAAAAAGACTTTTGCCAAAGCACTTGCCGTAAATCTTGCCGTACATTCCGAAAAGGGGACGAAAGAAGAAACGGAAAAGAAATGCAAACGTATCTGGGAGGAAACCTCTCCCGATGTCATGATGCTCCGCCGTGAGGAAAATAAAAAAACGATCGGCGTGGATGCGGTTCGCGATTTTTGCGGAACGGTATTCCTGACACCTTCGGAGCTGAATTTCAAAATGTATATTTTTGACGAAGCCGATGCGCTGACACCTGCTGCACAAAATGCGCTTCTGAAAATCATCGAAGAGCCGCCCGCAGGTGTTTATATGCTTTTACTTTGTGAAAACAGTCTGGCACTTCTTTCAACCGTGCGTTCCCGCGCACAAAAAATTTCTCTGGAGATATTTGAAGAATCGGCACTTCGCGCATATGCGAAGAAAAATGAGCTTCCGGGCTCGGAAAATGAAGAAAAGCTTTCCTTTGCCGTTCGTATGGCGAGAGGGTCTGTCGGAAAGCTGAAAACACTTTTGGATGAAGAAACTTTTGCATTTTCCGCATACGCTGCGGCAAAAAAACTGATCGAAGGACAGGCGGATAAAAACCGAAGCGTGTCCTATTTTGGTTTTTTGAAGCAGACAGCGGATTTTGCAACTACCAGAGAGGCACTCTTTGCCCTGACTGAAAATCTGATTTTGGCTTACGGCGATCTCCTTCGTGTTCAGAATCATGAAGAAGGAAGTCTTTCCTTTTTCACAAGAGAAGAAGCGGATGCGCTTTCTCTGCGCTTTGCAACAGCTTCACTTTTGAAATCGTTTGAGATGGCAGATAGAATCCGTTCGGATCTCAGATTGAACACGGGTGTTTCCGTTTCCGCGGCATTGCTTGCCATTGAACTCTGGGCGGCGGTTTAAAAGATAAATAATGAGGAAGAAAACTACATGATGGAAAAAGAAGAAAACAGAGTTGAAAAGAATACAGAAAATGAAGAAGTTGCCGAAGAGATGGCGGCATCTTGTGAAACCTATGAAATCGTAGGTGTCCGTTTCAAAAAATCGGGAAAGATTTACTATTTTGATCCACAGGGATTAAAGCCGCAGAATGGCTCTAACGTGATTGTGGAAACTGCCAGAGGACTGGAATTCGGTACGGTTGTAATTCCCAATCGTTTCGTCGGCGAGGACAAAGTGGTTTTGCCGCTTCGTCCCGTGATCCGCATTGCAACGGAAGCAGACGTTTTGATTTATGAAGAAAATAAACGTAAGGAAAAAGAGGCGGAAGTGATTTGCCTTGAAAAAATTGCGGAACACAATCTGGAAATGAAGCTTGTGGATGTGGAATATACGTTTGACAACAATAAATTGCTCTTTTATTTTACTGCAGAAGGCAGAGTGGATTTCCGAGAGCTTGTAAAAAGTTTGGCTTCCATTTTCCGTACGAGAATTGAACTTCGCCAGATCGGTATCCGTGACGAAACCAAGCTGATCGGCGGACTCGGTGTTTGCGGAAGACCTTTTTGCTGTAAGAAATTTTTAGATGATTTCGTACAGGTTTCCATTAAAATGGCAAAGGAACAGAATCTTTCTTTGAATTCTCAGAAAATTTCCGGTGCATGCGGACGTCTGATGTGTTGCTTGCGGTATGAACATGAGCTTTACGAAGAAGAGCTTGCTAAATTGCCGAAGGTGGATGCATTCGTGGAAACTCCAGACGGAAGAGGTTTTGTTTGTGAGCTTGTTCCGCTTGCGGGCTTGGTTAAAGTTCGTTTCGGCAGCGAACATCCCACGATCAGAACATATGCCAAAGATCAGGTCAAGATTCTTGCCAATACAAAAAAAGAACAAAAAGAACTGCGTGAGACGGAAAATAACCGCCAATCCAAACAGGAAAACAATTGATTCCAAAAATTGCCAAGCCATTCTTTTCCGATTTTTCATATCTGAAAAAAATTGAAAAATATTTATTTTTTTCAAAAAAAGTATTGACATTTCGGAAAGAATGGTATATAATAAAATCCGTTGCAAGGGAAACGCTTGAGGGCCTCCCATAAAGACGGCTATGCGAGAGTGGCGGAACTGGTAGACGCGCACGTTTGAGGGGCGTGTGGATTCACCGTACGGGTTCAAGTCCCGTTTCTCGCACCACAAGCCACTGTTCTCAGTGGCTTTACATATATGCGGATATGGCGGAACTGGTAGACGCGCTGGTTTCAGGTTCCAGTGGGCGACCATGCAGGTTCAAGTCCTGTTATCCGCACCAAAAAAGCACGATGGGTTTGTATTAAAACCATCGTGCTTTTTCGTGATGGAAAATTTCAAAACTATGTGATATTATCTATTCGATAAACTTGAATTTGTAAGGATGACTGCAATGATTATTTTAATTACGGGTGCATCCCATACGGGAAAAACAGCACTTGCCCAACAACTGCTTGAAAAATTTAAATATCCGTATTTGTCCATTGACCATTTGAAGATGGGGTTGATTCGTAGCGGAAACACAAAACTCACACCAATAAGCGAAGATAGCGATTTGACTGCCTACTTGTGGCCCATTGTTCGTGAGATGATTAAAACTGCTATCGAAAATGAGCAAAACTTGGTTATTGAAGGTTGTTATATTCCATTCGATTGGCAAAAGGACTTTAACTCTGAATATCTTGAAAGCATTAAATATTATTGCCTTGTCATGAGCAAAGAATATATAAGAAATCATTATGCTGACATAAAGAGATATGCAAATATCATTGAAAATCGTTTGGATGATGAATGGTGTACTATGGAAAGTGTATTGGAGGACAATGCAAAAGTGTTATCCCTTGCACAAAAGCATAATGTGAACTATATACTCATTGAAGATAAGTACGAAATCAGCATTGATTCATAATGGAAAATTCCACATTTGCCAAACTCTTCGGTGGGGATGCACTTATGCGAACAAGAAAGTGGACATGCCACTCCATGCGCGACAAGTTTGTAACCTGTTTTAGGATAATTTTCTATAGGTAAAAAAGCGGGCAATGCCCACAGGAAGTTGCTTACCTATCGCAGTTAGAACTGTAGCCAAACGATACAAGCTTTTACGCAATTTTCTATGGAACAAAAAAGAACCCAACATGTTTACACATTGGGTTCTCGGATGGACTCCATAAATGGCGAATACGAAGAGCGTGTGAGGTGAGAGCCTATTGGGGAAATCCCTTTGGGATACTCGACGGAGAAGTCAGCGCAACTAATACTATATTCATAATAAACTCTTTATACTGTGAGTTGCCTCTTTAATTCGCATTTGAAAACTTCTGTTTGACCTTGGCAATTTTCTGTGCTTCTGCCTGTTCCGAAGGATACCATCCCTTTGCGCTCATTTCGTTGTAGATTCGGTTTTGTAAGCAAAGCATATCGTCCAGTGCGCACTGAAATGCGCCGTGAACTGCAGGGGTTGAGGATTCGACAGTTCCGTGCATCATCAAATCGCACATACCCTTGACATTGCCGAGAACCGTTGACATCATGATCTGGTCTTCCATTTCGTGTTCCTCCTTATGCGCCCAGCAAGGAATAAAATTTTGTGAACATCTCGTTTTGCTTGGCTGAGATATCCTGAAGCAGATTTCGTAAAGAGGGATCTTGCACCTGATTTGAAAAATCGGAGCAGCATTTTTTGCTTTCCTGCATGTGACCGAGCGCATCCTCAATATAAAGAAGCTCTTTGGGGGACATATCATCACCGTACCTTCCGTTTTTTAATTTGTATTTTCTGCAAAGGGTTCTTTTCAGAATACTTTCATTGTTGCCGTCAGTACGCTACTTTATTCACTTTTTTGTGCATCCGATTATTTTCTCCTTAAAAATATTGGGACAGACAAAATTATTTCCGTCAATCCGAACAGTATCTTGATTTTATATGGTTTTCATGTTATAATCAAACATATATAAAATTTATAAAATCAAAAGGAGATTCCGAATATGAAAGTTATTGTGATCGGAGGCGTTGCTGCGGGAACCAAAACGGCGGCAAAACTGAAACGAGAAAATCCATCCACAGAAGTTGTGATCTACACGAAATCCAAAGATATTTCCTACGCGGGATGCGGACTTCCGTATTATATCGGCGGTGTGATCGAATCCGAAGACGAACTCGTGGTCAACACACCCCAAAAATTCATGGGACTGACCGGTGTGCAGGTATATACCGAATCGGAAGTAACTGCCGTAGATACGAATACAAAGAGTATTTCCGTTTGCGGAGAAACCGTTTTTTACGATAAGCTTGTGATCGCCGTCGGCGCAGAAGCTGCCATTCCCCCAGTGGAAGGCGTTGGTCTGAACGGCGTTTTCACGGTACGCAAACCCGGAGATGCCGTTGCTATCCGGAGTTATTCGGAAAACTGCAAGAAAGCGGTTGTGATTGGCGGCGGTCTGATCGGATTGGAAACGGCGGAAAATCTGATGAAGAAAGGTCTTTCCGTTACGCTGATTGATATGGCATCCCAACTCATGCCCAATATTTTTGACGTGGAAATGGCTGATTTTATTCGTAGAAAGCTCACCGAAAAGGGACTTCGTATTCTGCTCGGCACTTCCGTGAAATCCATTCTCGGAACGGAAAAAATTACTGGAATCTCTACTACCGCAGGGGAAATTTCTGCTGATATGGCAATTCTGGCGGCAGGCATCCGTCCTGCAACGAAATTCCTTGCCGACAGCGGCATTCTCATGGAAAAAGGTTGTATTCTCACGGACGAATATGCGCAGACAAATATCCCCGATGTATATGCTGTCGGCGACTGCGCAATGGTAAAAAACCGTATAACAGGCAAAAATCAATGGTCTGCCATGGGTTCCACAGCCAATATTGCGGGCAGAGCGCTCGCGCTGACACTCGGCGGAGAATCCACCCCGTATCCCGGTGCACTTGGTACAGGCGTTGTGAAGCTTGCGGAAAATCTTAACGCGGCAAGAACGGGACTTACGGAAGCTCAAGCGCAAGAAGCCGGCTTCGATACCGTAACCGCACTTTGTGTAAGCGATGACAAAGCGCATTATTATCCAGATTCCGATATGTTCATCACAAAGCTGATTGCAGACCGCAAAACGAGTAAACTTCTCGGTGCCCAGATTCTCGGTGCCGGCGCTGTGGATAAAATGGCAGACATCGCCGTCATCGGTATTACGGCAGGTCTTTCAGTCGGAGATTTCCTGACCGCAGATTTTGCGTATGCACCTCCGTTTTCTACTGCCATCCATCCTTTTGCTACCGCCTGCGGTGTACTTTTTAATAAACTCAGTGGCAGAATAGACAGCTTCACGCCTTACGAATACATGAATGGCGCAGCCAAGGGTTATATCACGATCGATGCGCATCCTGCGCCTACACTTATCGGCGCGGAATGGTTTGATCTTGCCAATGCCGCAAAATCTGCAGAAAAATATGCAAAAGACGCAAAGCTTCTTCTCGTTTGCGCAAGAGGAAAACGCGGCTATCTCATTCAGAATAAACTGAAAAATATCGGATATACAAATACCAAAGTTCTGGAAGGCGGTGCAACCTTCAATATAATCAAAAAAAGTCTCGGAGAAAATGGTGTTCTGTCTGCGGATGAAATTAAAAGAGTGAAAGGTCTTGGCTGTTTGCGCGATAAGCGTTATCCCGATGTATTTAACGTGCGTGTAATTACAAGAAACGGTAAGATCACAACGGAAGAACACAGAACCGTAGCGGAAGCGGCTGAACGCTTCGGCAGCGGTGAGGTTGCCATGACCACACGCCTGACACTTGAAATTCAGGGTGTAAAATATGAAAATATCGATCCCCTGATTGCTTTTCTTGCGGAACACGATCTTGAAACAGGCGGTACAGGCTCTCTCGTCCGTCCCATTGTTTCCTGCAAGGGTACGACCTGCCAATTTGGTCTGATCGATACCTTCGGTCTTTCCGAACAGATTCACGAAAGATTTTACAAGGGTTATCACAGCGTAACGCTTCCGCATAAATTCAAAATTGCGGTAGGTGGCTGTCCCAACAACTGTGTAAAACCCGATCTGAACGACCTCGGTATTGTCGGTCAGCTCGTTCCGAACTTTGATTTCTCCAAATGCCGCGGTTGTAAAGTCTGCCAGGTCGAAAAAGCTTGCCCGATCAAGATTGCAACGCTTGCGGATAACTGCCTCACGGTGGATTCCTCTTCCTGCAACGCATGCGGCAGATGCAAAGGAAAATGTCCTTTCGGCGTAACCGAAGAATATATCAACGGCTATAAAATTTATATCGGTGGCAGATGGGGCAAAAAGATGG
The DNA here is from genome assembly GCA_017399025.1 of Clostridia bacterium. Taxonomy (GTDB): domain Bacteria; phylum Bacillota; class Clostridia; order Oscillospirales; family CAG-272; genus QALR01. The sequence continues at coordinate 1,711 of JAFQEK010000160.1, read as the reverse complement.
CAAACGGCAGACCGCTTTCCAAACTTTTCCTGAACGAAGCAGAGGTTCTCGATACCGTTGAACGCGCCATTCTCCTATTCCGCAACGAAGGCATTACGGGAGAAAGATTTGCAGATACCGTCGCCCGTCTCGGCTTCAATTACGTGGAAGAAAAGCTTCTGCACGCCGAGTTGAATAAATCCGAAATTTTAGAGAAACAGGTCAAAGGCGGCGCAACCTGCTGACTGTAAGGAAAAATTACGATGAAAAAAATTACTGTAACGGTATTTTTGTTACTGTTTTTGTTTTCCTTCGTTTCGTGCAATCCATCAGCAAAAGAAGACGGCTATTCTTTTACCGATGATCTTGGCAGACAAGTTACGGTGAACCGTTTCGAACGCGTGGCTTGTCTGCTGGGAAGCTACGCGGACCTTTGGATGCTTGCGGGAGGCGAGGTTTGCGCAAGTGCGGACGATGCCTTCGAAGACCTCTGTCTTCCACTCCCCGCAGATGCCGTGAATCTCGGCTCCACGCACAATCCCAATGCGGAAGCTCTGTTGATGGCAGCACCCGATCTGGTTTTTGCAAGTTCCAAGCTCGCAAAGCATTTGGAAATGAAGGACCAACTGGAAGCGATCGGCATTCATGTCGTCTATTTCGATGTCGCGGATTTCGATTCTTATTTGCGCGTATTGAAAATCATGACCGAAATCACAGGCAACACCGAGAGATATACGCAGTATGGAACCGAACAGGAAAAACGTATTGAAAAATTGATTGTCAAACGGCAAAATGAGGAAAAACAAACCGTTCTTGTTTTGCGTGCTTCTGCGCAAAGCATACGCGCAAAAAACAGTGAAAACACCATGCTCGGCGGTATGCTTCGGGATTTCGGCTGTATGAATATTGCGGACAGCAACGGCGCGTTGCTTGAAAATCTCAGCGTGGAAAGCATAGTTTTGCAAAACCCCGACAAAATCTTTTTCATTCAGACGGGAGATGATATGGAAGCCGTTAAAGCTGCCGCCGAGGCGATGTTTGATGAAAATCCGCTTTGGGGACAATTGGATGCTGTGAAAAACGGCAAGGTTTATTATATGGAAAAGGAGCTGTTCAATATGAAACCGAATGCCCGTTTCAGCGAGGCATACGAAAAATTGGATCGTATCTTATATGATGAAAACTAAGTGCTATCCGTTCCTTATGAGCATAAGCATCGTACTTTGTCTGCTGATTGCTTTGGCAAGCCTTATGCTGGGCGTCATTCATTTTACGCCCACAGAGCTTTTCCGTTATCTTTTTTCAAATACGGAAGAACCGCAAGCCAATATCTTATATTACGCAAGACTTCCCCGAACTCTGGCAGCTTTGCTCAGCGGAGCTGCCCTTGCTTTGGCGGGCGGCGTACTTCAGAATGTACTCGCCAATCAGCTTGCTTCCCCTAACGTGATCGGTGTCAATGCGGGCGCGGGCTTCGGTGTTACGCTTTGCTGTGCACTCGGCTTCGTTTCGGGTTGGGCAATTTCCGCTTTTGCTTTTTTCGGCAGTCTGCTTGCGGTCATTTTCATTTCTCTTTTCGCAAAAAAGATATCTGCCTCAAAAACGACAGTCATTCTCGGCGGCATTGCCCTGAACAGCATTTTGAACGCGCTGAGTGAATCCATTGCTGTATTGGATCCTGATGTGGCAATGCTCAAATCCGAATTTCGCGTAGGAGGCTTTTCCTCCGTTT
>JAFQEK010000021.1 GCA_017399025.1 Clostridia bacterium | reverse complement strand
TAAAATCCAGAATGCGGCAATCTTCTATAATCTGATGAATATGAACAACGGCACGTTTTCCGCTTTCAAGGTCAAAAATGAATCCGATATATCGGGACTTGCCGACAGAATCAAAAACAATATTCTGAGCAATCAATGGATCTGCGGTTTCCCCGAGCGTTGTCTGATCATGCGTACCGATGACGTACTGATTTGCGCATACGGGTTGGAAAGTTCTGTGAACGCATGGAGGAATGCCGTAAACTCCGTATATGACAATGCACAAACGCTTTACGAAGAATCTCTTTGAATAAACTTACGGAAAAGATAAGCGCGGATAACGGCGAAAGCTGATCGGCGCTTATCCTTTTTCAAGCTTTTTACCGTTTTTTCAAACACATCCAAAAATCCGGACGATGGGAGGTTTCGGAACATGCTTTTTTCAAGTGTACCATTTTTATATTATTTTATACCATCGGCGCTCCTACTCTATCTGTTGGCGCCGAAAATTTTGAAAAACGCGGTTTTGCTTTTGACAAGCCTTGTTTTTTACGCATGGGGAGAACCGCGTTACGTGGTCGTTATGCTGATTTCCGTTGTGCTCGGCTATCTCTTCGGCCTTTTGATCGAACGCTTTCGGAAAAAGCCGGTCTCGAAACTGTTTCTGGCTCTCTGCGTGATTTCTTCGCTTTCTTTTCTGATTTATTTCAAATATGCCGACTTCTTTATTTCAAATTTCAACGCAGCAACAGGACTTTCCGTCCCGCTTTTGCAGATCGCTCTCCCTGTCGGCATCAGCTTTTATACCTTTCAGATTCTCAGCTACACGGTAGACGTTTACAGAGGCGAAGTAGGGGCGCAAAAAAATCCCATCAATCTTGCGGCTTATATTACGCTGTTTCCCCAATTGATTGCGGGACCGATCGTGCGTTATTCGGATATCGCAAGACAATTGGAAAACCGAACGCATACCTTTGAAAAAACCGCTCACGGCATCCGTCGGTTTATCATCGGACTCGGCAAAAAAATTCTGATTGCCGATGCCTTCGCAAGCTTTTGCTCCGCTTTTACGGAAACCGATGAAAAATCCGTTTTGTTTTTCTGGCTGTATGCCGTTGCGTTTTCTTTGCAGATTTATTTCGATTTTTCGGGTTACAGCGATATGGCAATCGGTCTCGGTAAAATTTTCGGCTTTGATTTCCTCGAAAATTTCAATTACCCTTTTATTGCGGGCAGTATTACCGAATTCTGGCGAAGATGGCATATTTCTCTCGGAACATGGTTCCGTGATTATGTGTATATTCCGCTCGGCGGTAACCGTGTTCCCCGATGGCGCGCACTTTTCAACATCTTCGTCGTGTGGATGCTGACAGGTTTCTGGCACGGAGCCGCCTGGAACTTTATTTTCTGGGGACTTTTCTTTGCGGTTTGTCTCTTGATTGAAAAGCTATGGCTGCTCCCGTATCTGAAAAAAGCGAAAGTCTGGAACCATATTTATGTCATTGCTTTGGTTTTGCTCAGCTTTGCTTTGTTCGCTTCCGAGGATATGAACGCGCTTGCTTTCCAATTGCGAGGCATGTTCGGTCTTTCCGATGCCCCTTTGATTTCTGCGCAGACGGTCTATTATTTGCGCAGCTACGCCGTTGTTTTCGTGATTGCTCTGATCGGTTCCACACCTTTGATCAAGAAAACTTTACTTTCTTTGCAAAAAAGGACAGTCGGAGAAAAATTGCTGAACATTGCCGAACCGATCGTGCTGATGGGGCTGCTTCTCATGATGACGGGATATCTGGTGGACGGCTCGTTCAGTCCGTTCCTGTATTTTCGGTTTTAAGGAGGCTTGCATGTCAACAAAATTCAAAAATATTACCTTGGTTATTCTTTCTTCCCTGGTTCTTTTCGGACTTGCTTTCTGGTCCTGGTTCAAGCCTGCCGATCCATTTTCCGAAAGCGAGCGCAGGGAGCTTGCGCAAATGCCTGCGTTTTCATGGGAATCGGTCTTTCACGAAGACAGCGATAAAAATTTCATGTCCCTGTTTGAATCGTATTCCCTGGATCAGTTTCCGATGCGGGAGCTTTTCCGAACCGTCAAATCCTATGCTTCCTTCTATCTGTTCCGCAACAGGGATAACAACGGCATTTATCTGGAAAATGGCTATGCGGCAAAGCTGGAATATCCCATCAACGAAGCTTCTTTAGACTATGCGGCAGGAAAATTCAAAGGGATATACGACCGTTTTTTAAGAAGCGGAAAAGCAAAGGTTTATACCGCTGTGATTCCCGACAAAGGCTATTTTTTAGCAGAACAGAATGGTTATCTTTCCATGGATTACGAACGCTTTTTCGTGCTTTACCGTGAAAAAACGGGATTTGCTTCCTATATTGATATCAAGGATACCCTGTCTTTGGAGGATTATTATAAAACCGATACGCATTGGCGGCAGGAAAAAATCACAGATGTTGCTGAAACGCTTGCAGGCGGTATGGGCGTTACGCTCACGGGTGAATATACGGAAAACATTCTGAATCATCCTTTTTACGGTGTTTATTACGGTCAAAGCGCGCTTCCTCTTCCTGCCGAAGAAATCCGTTATCTGACGAATGGAACTTTGGAAGCATGTACGGTTTATGACCATCAGAACGGACGGGAAATCGCATTTTACGATATGGAAAAGGCAGTCGGTAAAGATCCCTATGAAATGTATCTTTCGGGAAACCTTTCCGTGGTTACCGTGGAAAATCCGAATGCCGCAACGGATCGGGAATTAATCGTCTTTCGGGATTCTTTCGGTTCGAGTCTGCTTCCCCTTCTCGCAGAGGGCTACCGAAAGATCACCGTTGTGGATATCCGTTATATTCCGAGTGCCAATCTCGGTATTTTACGCGACGGACGAACGGGAAAACCTTTGATTGATTTCGACAGTGCCGATGATGTGCTGTTTCTTTACAGTACGTTGGTTCTGAATAATAGCGGCACGCTGCGGTGATATGTAAATATACAAAAATAATACACCTGATTTTTCATCAAAAAAGAGCAAACACGCAAGATAAAATCTTGTATGTTTGCCCTTTTTATTCTATAGGAAATTGCTCAGATTTAACCTCGCCGTTTTGGATCGTCTGAATACAAGAAAAACTACGATAGACGAGCAACTTCCGGTGGGCGTTGCCCACTTTTTTATTTCAAAGGAAACTTATTGATTTTCCTTTTCGCTTTGCGTATTTTCTTCGGTAACAGTCTGTTCTTCGGAGGAATTGGTTTCCGTTACGGACTCCGTATTGCTGTGATTTCTGTTATAACGGTAATTGGATCTTTGTTCGGGGAGATCGGATTCAAAGGAAGCTTTTGCAGCTACCGCTTTTTTTCTTCTCACGCTGAGTTCTGCAAAAACAACGAAGCAAAGGACACTGATTACAATGGTAACCACAGAATGGATCACAAGCATAGAAGAAACAGAGGGCCATGCACCGGTCAGCGCTTGTACAATTGCGGAATCATACGCCGTATTTCCCGTAGAGAACATATTCATAATAGAAGAAAACGGAATGTTGATTTGCGACAAAATTAGCAACAGCAAGCCGCTTACGACAGCAGAAATTCCCGTAAAAAGGAAGGATTTTCTGAAACTCCAGGAGAAGAGCGCCATCAAAAGGAAGCAAGCAAGGAAAAGCACGGCAAGCAAAAGATAAACCATAGGATTGGTAAAGATTTTCAGAATCTGGTAAGCCGTTTCGATGGGAGACTGTTCCTCATCGATCGTCAGTTCAAAACCGAGAAAAGAGAGATGCGCCGCAAGCATGGGAGAGGGATAATTTGCAGTTTCATAAGAGAGCTTTGCAACATCTTCGGGAACGATATCCTTCAGGAACGGAAGGTATTTTTCGATAATGCCCTGAGAAGACTTATCGATCTGGGATTCGTAACGGG
>JAFQEK010000159.1 GCA_017399025.1 Clostridia bacterium | reverse complement strand
ATTCCTATCTTCATTTTGCAAAACCGAAAGCAAGCAAAGAAGAAACGGTCTGTGGCATGCTTACCCTCATTTTGCAAAATCGAAAGCAAGCAAAGAAGAAACGGTCCGCGGTATTCCTATCTTCATTTTGCAAAACCGAAAGCAAGCAAGAAGAAACGGTCTGTGGCATGCTTACCCTCATTTTGCAAAACCGAAAGCAAGCAAAGAAGAAACGGTCCGCGGCATTTTTATCTTCATTTTGCAAAAAACAAAGAAAAAATTCATTGTAAAATCGGCAGAGATATTGTTTCTCTGCCGATTTTATGCTATAATTTATGATAAATAAAAATAAATACGGAGGAGAAGCTTCCCATGATTCAACAACACACGGTCTCCCGCGATGACAGCGTTTACGAATGCTTTCCCGATATTGTAAAAACAAAAAGCGGAAAGCTGATCTGTGTATTCCGTGAAAGCTCCCATCACGCCAATCTGAACGGCTCCCGTCTTGTTCTGACGGAAAGCCTTGACAACGGCAAAACATGGAGCGCAAAAACGGGCTTGACGGAAAAAAGGGACGCAACGTTTGCCTACAACTGCCCGCGCATTTCCTGCATGGAAAACGGAGAGCTGATCATCATTTGCGATAAATTGAACCTCGCCGTAAAGGAAGATGCGCTCGTTGACTGCGAACAGCATATTTTCCGTTCTTATGATGACGGAAAAACGTGGAGCGAGCCCGAGATTTTGCCTTTTGCGGGAATTGTTCCCGATAAGTATCTTGTTCTTTCCAACGGCAGACACATTTTCGGCATCCATGCCAGAGAACCCGAATCCAAAAAGCTTGTACAATACGCGTATTACAGCGATGACGAAGGAAAAACATGGTCAAAGACCGTGATTGCCGCCGATTCCCGCTATGAGCTTTGCGAGGTTTCCATCGTGGAAGCCGAGCCCGGTATCCTGGTTGCCTTTATGCGTGAAAATTCGGGACTTGGTTATTCCTGTAAAAAAGCGATCTCTCATGACTTTGGCGCAACATGGGAAGGTGTTTACGACACCAATATCGATTGCTGCCACCGTCCTGTGGTTACCCGCTGTGCAAACGGAAAATATCTGATGACCTACCGTTATATGCAAGGTGGAAGAGGCTGGCTCGGCTCCTGGACGCAAAATCTCTTCGGCGCATTTTTCGATCACGCTTCCCTTCTGGCAACCGAACGCAAGGCACATTCCATCCGCCTGTTTCCGATTGCTTATGACAGAAGCCCCAAATCCGATATGGGATATTCCGGATGGGTGGAATTGGAAAACGGTCATTTTTACGTTGTAACGTATCTTCTTGACGATGCGCCCTTGGCGCAGATCCGCGGTTATGAATTCACTTGGGACGATGTGATCGTTTCCTGATTGATAAAAATACGTGAGTTCGATGAAAAAATGCTAAAATAAACAGGAATTTAGCGTGTAATAAAGAAAACTAATTCAAAGCCTCTCACTCCGCACATTATGCCACTTCGTGGCAAAACGTTAGAGGTGGCACGCTTTGCGTAACGGAGAGGGCTTTTGAGATACATTTTTTCCCTTTCGCCGCCTTACAGCGGAGCTCCCCATATTTTGCGAAGCATGATGTAGAGTGGGAGCCTTGAATAATCATTTAATTTTGGAAACGTAAACAATCATTTATCGTTCCATCGAACTCGCAAAAATAGAATACTTGCTGTAAAAAGCTGCCTCAAATGCCAAATTCAAAGCATCTGAGGCAGCCTTTATTTTTGCTCAATAATCTTTCGTTCTGCCGCAAAGGGAGCATTTTTTTGTGAAAATGCCTTTGAAACTGCCGCCGCAATGCTGACAAACACCTCGTTCGCGCCGCCATTTTTCCAGCCTGCGTTGTTCTTCATCTTTGATCTTACGCTGCGCCGTTTCTGTTTTTCTTTCCTCGTCCAAATTTTTCATATCTTTGAACAGCTTCCATTCCAAAACCTCGCATTGACCGCGCCCATTATTTCCAACCGCCACGACAGTGCCGTCCGATTGCAAGCCGACGGTATGGTTAAGTCCTGCGGAAATTGCCACGATATCGCGCCATCCCGAAACCTCGCATTGACCATGCTTATTATATCCAACCGCCACGACGGTGCCGTCCGATTTTAAGCCAACGGTACGGCTATTTCCTGCGGAAACTGCCACGATATCGCGCCATGCCGATAGTCCGTTCTTATTATTTCCAACCGCCACGACGGTGCCATCCGATTTCAAGCCAACGGTATGACCTCCTCCTGCGGAAACCGCCACAATATCGCGCCATCTCGAAACCTCGCATTGACCATAATACCTCCTCCCATTATCACTTCTATATTTCGTAGCCACGACGGTGCCGTCCGATTTTAAGCCAACGGTATGGTTACGTCCTGCGGAAATTACCACGATATCGCGCCATCCCGAAACCTCACATTGACCGAACCTATTATCTCCGACTGCCCTGACGATGCCGTCCGATTGCAAGCCTACGGTATGATAATCTCCCGCGGAAACCGCTACGATATCCCGCCATGCCGAAATCTCGCATTGACCGGAGTCATTATTTCCAACCGCCACGACAGTCCCGTCCGATTTCAAACCAACGGTATGGTATCTTCCTGCGGAGACCGCCACGATATCCCGCCATGCCGAAACCTCGCATACACCGCGATAATTATCTCCAACCGCCACGACAGTGCCGTCCGATTGCAAACCAACGGTATGCCAATATCCTTCGGAAATATATGGCTGCACTTTTTTGATGATATCCCGTTGCTGTCTGCGCTGTTCTTCCTTTTTGCTTTGTTCTTTGATTTGCTCTATCTGCCTTCTGATTTTTGTCAAAAACGCATCCGAATCCCTGTAATCGGATATTTTTTGAAAAAGCTCTGCTGCTTTTTTGAAATCCTCTTCGGTTTGCGCATTTTTTTCCATGCTCAAAGCAGTATCATAAATCGCATTTTTTCTTACGGTCTCCGCTTTTTCCAAGCATTTTTCACTCAAATATACGGCATCCTTGTAGCTTCCCAGTTCGGAAAATCTTTTGGCAGCCTCATGAAATTCGCTTTCCGTGTGGGCATTTTCCATTGCCGTCTGGGTGCTTGCATATAAATTTTGCAAACGAATTTGTTCGTTACGATTCTTAATTTCCTGAATATAGCCACAAATTTCATTTTTGAAATCCAAATCGCCAAAACGCATGATTTTGGAATAATGGGGAGAATCATCGAAAGGTTTTGTGAGCTTTGCCAAATCCTCTTTTTGATATACGCGAAGCTCTGCCATCAGTTTGGCGAGATAGGCTTGCGCGTTTCTGGGTTCTGTGTTCAAAACCTGCTCGCAAAAATTATCCGCTTGTTTCCATTCTCCGTCCTCCAAAGCCATAAAAGCGCGTTCCAAAAGCGGGTTTTGGGAAACGGCATCACTTTCGGCAGGCGAGAAAAAAGTAATCAATTGCTCGATTCTTGCATCCATGAGGCTCATGCTTTCAAACAAAACGCCGTTGATACTGCTGATTTCGGCAAGTTCCCCGGGCAGATTTTCGGGGAACATAAATCCCCTCATCATCACGGGAACGATATTCTTTTTATGTTTCAGCGCGTGGGCAATTTCCCAGCGCACCCAGTCGTTTTCATTCACACAGCGGTCCAGGGCGCCCGCAGATAAAACCAGAACAAAATGATCGCAGGCTTCAATCTCCGAGAAAATTCTTTGGTCAAATTTTCCCGCGTGCAGGGATTCAATGTCGTAAAAGACGGAATATCCCTTTTGTTTGAGCCGATCATTAAGAAGAAAAGCCAAGGCTTCCCCTCCGTCGCGGCGATAGCTGATAAATAATTTCGGAGTTTTCAATTTTCCACCTCGTTTGCATCAAAATTCATATATTCATTATACTACCGAATTTTGTTTTTTTCAATATCAAAAGGTCGATTTTCGGAACATATTCAAAAAAAATACCCAAAAGCCTTGAAAGCCATCGGGTATTTTTTATCCATAGGGAATTGCGCAAATTCTGCCACGCCGTTTTGCTGTATTGAACTGCAATTTAAGCTTGGATAGGTAAGCAGCTTCCGGCGGGTGTTGCCTGCTTTTATTTTTGTACGGTAAATTGCAAGGTAAAAAGCTTATCCACAAGCTCATAGACCATATTGGTATCCGTTTTTTCAAGCAACATGCGGATTGGCTTGTTGTCCGGCAAAAAATCTTCCAGAACGGGATAGAAGGATTCCAGAAGAACAGCGCCCGTAGGCTCTTCGGAAAAACGAACCACCGTTTTGGTTCTGTAAAAGAATATTTTGATATGGCGGACTGCGGTTGTTTCCAAGAAATAAACGGAAAGCTTCAAAACGGGAACGTCATCTTCATTTTTTGTCATTTTTCCGACAGAAGCCACGGAAAACCGCTCTCCGTTTTCCGTCAAATCAAAATAACGCGCCGTTCCGTCCGCAGAAAAAGGAATCGTGATGGTTTCCGTAGGACTTACAAAAGCCGCTTCCATGGTCTCCCCGATCAATCGGAAAGAAATCTTTTCAAACCCTCCCGCAAAATTGGCGTGAAGCAAGGAGAGCGAAACAGGGAGCAAGCTCGCATTTTTGCCCTCAAAATGAAAAGATTTATTCACAACGGGCATAAGCGCACTGTATTTTCTCATTTTTTCCTGTCTGTTTTGCGGCTTGGGCAGAGAGAGCGAAACGGAAAAAGAGGAAAGCACGCTGTATGCGCGGCGCGCAGGCTTTAATTCGGTTTTACACGGTTGATAATGATTGCCGAAATATTTATGAACCAACGAACCCAACTGTCCTTTCGGGAAAAATTCGGCACTGCCGCTATACAAACCGATGATCATACGGATATCGGGAAAAACGAAAAGATTTTGCCCGAACATACCGTTAAATTGATAAGAATCCTTACGTATACTGCGCCAGACGTGATAACCGTAGCCGTAATCGTTCATCGAAGGCGCCGATTCGATCTGCTTTGATGTCATTTCATTCATCCATTCAGCAGAAATCAGTCTTTCGCCATTCCACATCCCCTGATTCAAAAACAGCTTGCCGAATTTCATCATATCTTCCAATTTCATATAAAGGCCCCAACCGCCCTTGGTAATACCCTTGGGACATTTTTCCCAGCAAACCTCTTTGATGCCCATAGGCAAAAAAATACGTTCATAAAGAAGATCAAACATATCCCTGCCCGTTTTTTCCTTGATGGCGGCAGAAAGCATATAAGAATTCATGCTGTTATAGAAAAATTTCGTACCCGGCGCAAATTTCAGATTGGAAGAAAAATAACCTTCCACCCAATCCTCATAGGTAACACTTCCCAACTCATTGAAAGCAATGCCTGCACTCATATTCAAAAGATGGCGAATGGTAATATCTTTTTGACGGACAAAATCAATACTGAATGCGCGCTTGGAGAAAATATCCGTAATTTTCTCATTCAAAGAAAGCTTGCCTTCCTCAATCAGAAGCCCGACAGCAATCGCCGTAATGCTTTTGCAAAGAGAATGGCTGACATGCCACGTATCCAGACGATACGGATAAAATTCCGTTTCCGTAATGATTTTATCATCTTTTGCAATCATCAGAAGATGCGGCGCAAGCTCTGTCATTTCAGAAAGTTCCTTTAAAAACGCATACAAATGCTCACTGCGTATACCAACCGATTCCGGTGTTGCACGGGGAAAAGGATATTGAACTGCTGTACGTGTCGGAAGCTTCGGTTTCATCGGGCGCGAACCGAAATATTTGACTTCATCACGGTTATTATAAAGCTGTGTGAAAAAAGACAATGCTTTTTTATACATCAAAATCTCCATAAAAAGGGTTTCCTTTTCTAAAAAAATATGTTATACTATTATTATATGGTCAATGCGAAGCAAAATCAAGCAACAAAATGTAAACAAAACCTTTTCTTGCCACATTTTTTGTTTGAATCGCAGAATATATGCCATTCGGTAAATACCGCAGAATAAAAACAATGCAAAACGGAGGTATCTTATGAGCGCAAGAACAGACCGCATAAACGAGCTTGCCAGAAAAGAAAAAAGCGTGGGACTCACCAAAGAAGAAAAAGCAGAACAGCAAAAACTGCGCGATGAATTTCGTGCAATCTTCCGCGCAAATTTTGCCATGCAGCTGGATAATACGGTAATCGAACGTCCCGACGGAACAAAAACAACGATGACCGGCAAACCGGAAAAATAAGCGGGCAACGCTCGCCTATCATCGTTTTTCTTGTATTCAAGCAATACAAACGGCGAGGTCAATTTGAGCAATTTCCTATAGTTTAAAAACGCTTATGGCAAACGAAATCCGTTTATCATAAGCGCTTTTTGTTGTTCCGCATATAAAATCAATCAAATAAATTTAAAAAATCCGTCAATGTCTTCATCCTCGTGCTTGCATTGCAAATAAGCAAAAAGCTTGTCGGGGAAGAGTTTCTTTCTGAAAATGATTTGTTTTGTACTGCGATTCATGAAGAAAACGAAAAGAATGGATGTGAACTGAGACCATGTCATTTCATATTTTCCGCATTCAATCATAGAAAGACGGATTCTGGAGATGCCTGTTCTATTACCGAATTCTGTCTGGGAAAGGTAAAGCATCTTACGCAAAGCAACAAGATTGCTTGCCAGTGTTTCTTTATACTCTTTGATTTCTTCTTCCGAAAGCGTTACCATATTGGCATCGTATTTCATTGTAAAACCCTCCTTGTTTTAGAAATTATTTTTCTATGTCCGCAGGGGTACATAGTGATTGGTCCAATGACTTTACTATTTTAACATGTAAACCATCAAAAAGTCAATATCTTTATTGCACAAAAATGTCAAATTTTGTATTTTATATCGGAGAAAATACCGTCATACGCGGTATGTATCAGGTTTTGAATGCGTTCCGTGTTCCCTGTTAAATGCAAATAACCGAAAATCGCTTCCAATCCCGTTGCACGGCTGTATTCCGAAACGGATGCATGCTTGGGCTTTCCGGAAATACGGTGATTCCGTCCGAGCTTATACGCCGCCTCTTCTTCACAGGTCAAAAGCGGCAGCAGCTTTTCCACAACCTCACTTTGCGTTTGCGCGCATACAAGCTTTTGCGCCGCAAAAGAAAGTCTTCCCGTGTCGGTAATTCCGGAGGAAATCAGCATTTCCCGAATGGCAAGTTCAATAACCGCATCTCCGATATAAGCAAGCGTTACACCGTTGTAATTGATATCCAGCATGAAGATCTCCTTTTAATTTTCGGTTTTCTTTTTTGTAAAAACGAGCAGTTTGCTCGTAATATAATTGATCACGATATTCAGCACGGTACAAATTGCGTATTTGACAATCAATTCATTGACGTGCAGAAGCGTTACGAATACAAATTCCGTCGCAAGGCAAAGCAAAAGCGTGAAAACACGAGAAGCAACGAATTTCAAAAATTGGGAAAAACCCTTTTTTTGTTCCGCTTCCAGAAAAACGAAATATTTGCTTGCCCAGAAAGCAAACAATACCGCTGCCGCCCATGCAGCCGTATATGGAATGGCATTGGGGAAAGCGGAGAAAAACGGCAGATGGGAAAGATCGGGAAGCCATGCCCACAGAAGCGCGAACACCACCCAATCCACAACGGTCGTACCGCCGCCAACAAAAAGATAAACAATCTGCTCTCTGTATTTTGAGAGATGCAAAGCTTTTAACACAACGTCAATGATCTTATTAATCAAACGAACAAGAAAACCGCCGTCGTTTTTTTTCTGAGATGAATTCTGATTCAAAAGAAATACTTCCTTTCGTAATTGATCATTACATATTTCATACTATATTTTCTTCACGGGAAAGCTGTTCGACCGCCCGTTGAAATTCATCTTCCGCAACCAACAGGCAAATCGCTTCCAGAAACGCGTTGGCTGAGAGATTATCCGGTAAATTCAGCAAAGCCGCCAACCGTTTTCTTCGGTTTTCGCTGTTCGGCACGCCGGAAAGTCCCAGCGCGTAAAAGTCTGCCTTGGTCAGATGCATACGGGGCTTTGCACCGCCGTCAGCAAAAGGTGCAAGCGCTTTTTCCAGCCAGGCAAGCTCCATGCCTTCCACACCGAGCAAACCTTCTTTGGACGGTTTATCTTTCCTTTTTTCCTTGCCTTTGATTTTCGGTGTATAAAGATGAATGATTTTATCTGACGGAAGAAGATTTTTCAGGTAATTGCGAATGACAAGACCTGCGCCGTCGCTGTCTGTCAGAACAATCACGCCGTTTTCTTCTGCAAGACGGCGAATGAGCGCGGCTTTCTGGTCTTTCGAAAAAATGCCAAAACCATCCGTTGTAATAATATTGGCGCGAACGATTCTTGAAAGTTTGATTTTATCGTATTTGCCTTCTACGATGATCGGTCTTGAAATTTCAAGCATAGGACACTACCCTTTCCGCAGAGATTTAGGCGCATAAATACGAATGGCAAGCATATCCAGAAGCACCCATGGATCCGATGGCTCGCTTTTCAACGCTTTATCGGTTTCGTAAGAAAGACGGATTGCATTTTCCAGAATTTCCATCGGAACTTTGGCAACCGAAGAAAGATATTTTGTAACACGAAACTCTTTCATTTTCATCAGCTTGGCGATTTCTGCCGTGGGAATCGCAGCTTCCTTGGCAGATTTGGCCGTCAGCATATCCATATAAATACGGGAAAGTTTGGCAAGAACGGCTATGGGTTCTTCCCGCTGCTCCTTTGATCTTGCAAAAACATCCAAAATTTCGGAAAGTTTCCAATTTTGCGCCGCGTTCAGCAAAGCGAACGGAATCTCGTCCGGTTCGCTTGCACAGGCAATCTGTTTCACGTCCTCTTCATCAAGAAAGAGAGATTCTCCGCCCTTGACGTATTTTGCATAACAGATCAACTTTTCAATTTCAAAAGAAAGCGGCGTCATCCGTCCTGCACATAAATCCGCAAGAAGTCCTGCCGCTTCATCGGATATCCGGATGATTTCATTTGAAAAATGCTTTTTGATCCAAGAGATCAATTTTCCGCGAGGCTGAAGATCGAATTTAACGGTTTTTGCGCAAGCGGAAAGCTTTTTGAAGAAAGGTTCCGTTTCCGTCTTGTAATCCGTTTCAATCTCATCCGCACGGCAATAGAGAATCAAAACGGTATCCTCCGATTCACCCGCTTGCTTCAAAACAGAGCAAAGCGATTCAAAAAGATCTTTTGGCAGCGTTGCCGGCGCCAGATCGGAAATCAGAATCAACTTCCGGTCCTGCATAACGGGAAGTGCAAGAACGGCATCGGCAAGCCTGGAAAGTGCCTCTTCCTTTGTCATGACGGCAGGAGAAAAGGAAATGGGAAAATAATTGAATGCTTCCATCCCCTCTTCCATAACAGAACGGTAAATGGATGTACGGTAATAATTTTTCAGATAATCTTCTTCCCCGTAAAAAACAAACGAGCCGAAGATTCCTTTTTTAATTTCGGCAGCCAATGCTTCCGCAGTATAAACACCGCCGTTTTGATTTTTTATATTCTTTGCCACAGAAACACCCCTTTGCCGTTAAAATTGAAAATGCTTCATACTCCGTTGATCACTGTTGTCCTTTTCGGATTTCTTCCGTCAAAAGCGTGAGCGCCTTTGCAACGGTTTGCAGACGAACGTCTTCACGGTTACCCGAAAAAAGATTTTTTGTTACTTTCGCACATTCAGAAGAAGCAATGGAAATATAAACCAAACCGACCGGTTTTTCTTTCGTTCCGCCTCCCGGACCCGCAATACCCGTAACGGAAACCGCAAAATCCACACCCAAAACACGGCGTGCACCGTAAGACATTTCCCTTGCGGTTTCTTCGGAAACGGCACCGTGCGCGGAAAGCGTTTCTTCCTTGACACCGAGCACGCCCTTTTTAATACTGTTATCATAAGAAACAACACCGCCGAAAAAGACGGCGGAGGCGCCCGGAACATCGGTAACGGAAGCAGAAATAAGACCTCCGGTACAGCTTTCCGCTGTACCGAAGGTAATGTTTTTTTCAATGCAAAGCGAAACCAATGATTGCGCGAGCGTTTGAATGTTTAATTGTAAAGCGGACATTTTTCGCAAAGTTTGGTAACTTCTGCGCGGATATAGTCAGCGCTGTTTTCAAAATCTTTTGCGCAAAGACCGATCAGATGACCGATGAGAGCCATATCGTCTTCCTTGAATCCTCTGGATGTAGCCGCAGGCGTACCTACACGGATACCGCTGGTAACGAAGGGACTCTGAGGATCATCGGGAATTGCGTTTTTGTTAACGGTGATATAAACTTCATCCAGACGTTTTTCAAGTTCTTTACCTGTAATATTCATAGGACGGAGGTCAACGAGAAGCAGATGGTTGTCCGTACCGCCGGAAACAAGGTCAAAGCCTTCCGCAAGAAGAGCTTTTTCAAGTGCTTTTGCGTTCTTTACGATCTGTTCCTGATATGCTTTGAATTCGGGTTTGAGCGCTTCGCCGAAGCAAACTGCTTTTGCCGCGATGGTGTGCATAAGAGGACCGCCCTGGGTACCGGGGAAAATTGCTTTGTCAATCTTCTTTGCGAGTTCTTCTCTGCAAAGGATCATACCGCCTCTGGGGCCGCGGAGGGTTTTGTGTGTGGTAGTCGTAACGATATCCGCGTAAGGAACGGGATTCGGGTGAAGACCTGCCGCAACAAGACCTGCGATATGCGCCATATCTACCATGAAATATGCGCCGACTTCTTTTGCGATAGCCGCCATTTTTTCGAAATCAATTGCGCGGGGATATGCGGAAGCACCTGCAACGATGAGCTTGGGTTTGCATTCGAGAGCAACTTCACGGAGAGCTTCATAGTTGATTTTGCCATCTTTGGGATCAACGCCGTAAGGAACGAAGTTATAGTATGCACCGGAAATGTTAACGGGGGAACCGTGAGTCAGGTGGCCGCCGTGAGCGAGATTCATACCGAGAACGGTATCACCCGGCTGAAGAAGAGCGAAATATACCGCTGTGTTTGCCTGCGCGCCGCTGTGGGGCTGAACGTTTGCGTGTTCTGCGCCAAAAAGCTTGCATGCGCGTTCGCGTGCGATATTTTCTACGATATCAACGCATTCACAACCGCCGTAATAACGTTTGGTGGGATAACCTTCTGCATATTTGTTTGTAAGAACACTGCCCATTGCTGCCATAACAGGTTCGGAAACGAAGTTTTCGGAAGCGATCAGCTCAATACCGCGTCTCTGGCGCGCAAGCTCTTTACCCATTGCTTCACCGACTTCTTTGTCGTATTCGGTAATGAATTTGATGTTTTGATCTACCATGGGAATCATCCTTTCTGTATATAAAAATTGTGATTGGCTATGATATTATATTATAACACATATTTTATTATATCGCAAGATATTTTTGAAAGATATTGCATTTTTCGTCAGGATTGCAGAGAAAAAATGTTTCATTGCGAAAAATTATCTTGAAAATATGAATGACACGTGGTATAATATAAAATAAGATATCGGAGAATACGCAATATTTCCCGCCGGGGAAAGCGCACAACCGAAAACCTCGCCGTCCGTTCTCACAAATCAGCGGTCAAACCGTCGGCGAGAAAGTATCCGCGGCGTTTCCGCCGCTATGAAAGGTATTAAATCAATGAACAGACAGGATAAAATCCGAAATTTTTCAATCATCGCGCATATTGACCACGGAAAAAGCACATTGGCTGACCGTTTGCTGGAAGCAACGCAAAGTGTTTCTACAAGAGAAATGGAAGAACAGCTTCTGGACAATATGGATATCGAACGCGAACGCGGTATTACCATCAAAGCAAGAGCTGTCAAGGTCAAATACGAAGCCAAGGACGGCAATATATATGATCTCAATTTAATCGATACACCCGGACACGTGGACTTCAATTACGAGGTTTCCCGTTCGCTCCGCGCATGCGAAGGTGCGCTTCTTGTTGTCGATGCCACACAGGGCATCGAAGCGCAGACGCTCGCAAACACCTACCTTGCGCTGGAAAATGATCTCGAAATTCTTCCCGTCATCAATAAAATCGACCTGCCGAGCGCAGATATCAACGGTGTCCGCACAGAAATCGAAGAAGTCATCGGTATTCCTGCGGAAGACTGTCCTGCAGTTTCCGCAAAAACAGGTCTGAACATCGGCGATGTTCTCGAAAAGATCGTTACGGATATCCCTGCTCCCGAGGGGGATGAAGACGCACCTTTGAAAGCCTTGATCTTCGACTCCTACTACGATTCCTACCGAGGTGTCGTTGTTTACGTCCGTGTTTTGGACGGAGATGTTCATGCGGGAGAAAAAATCCGTATGATGAATACGGGCGCAGAATTTGAAGTCGTTGAAGTCGGCTACATGTCAGCATTCGGTCTTGTTCCCGCAGATAAGATCGCAGCAGGCGAGGTTGGTTATATCACAGCGAGTATTAAAAGCGTTGCGGACACTCGCGTCGGCGATACCGTAACCGATGCGGAAAATCCTACGAAAGAACCCTTCCCCGGATTCAAAGAAGCACTCCCCATGGTTTACGCGGGTATTTATCCTGCAGACGGCGCAAAATATCCAGATCTGAGAGATGCTCTGGAAAAATTGCAGCTCAACGATGCCGCTCTGACCTTTGAACCCGAAACGAGTATTGCGCTCGGCTTCGGTTTCCGTTGCGGCTTCCTCGGTCTTCTTCACATGGAAATCATCGCGGAACGATTGGAAAGAGAATTTAATCTGGACCTCGTAACCACTGCACCCAGCGTAATTTATAAAGTTACGTATAAAAATGGCGACGTAAAATATATTGATAACCCGGCCAATTATCCCGATCCCGATGAAATTGCCAAAGCAGAAGAACCCATCGTCCGCGGCAATATCATTACCCCCACCGATTATATGGGAGGTATTATGGAGCTTTGTAAGGAACGCCGAGGTATTTTTCTCGATATGAAGTATCTGGATAAAACGCGCGTGGAATTGCACTATATCCTCCCGCTCAATGAAATCGTATACGATTTTTTCGATGCGCTGAAAAGCCGGAGCAAAGGCTATGCTTCTCTCGACTATGAGCTTGACGGATACAAAGAAAGCAAGCTCGTCAAGCTGGAAATTCTTCTGAATCTGGAACTCGTGGATGCGCTTTCTTTTATCGTTCACGCAGACAAAGCCTATGCGCGCGGAAGAAAAATTGCAGAAGCACTCAAAGATAATATTCCCCGTCAGCTTTTTGAAGTACCGATTCAGGCAGCCATCGGCGGCAGAGTTATCGCGCGCGAAACTGTAAAGGCTATGCGTAAAGACGTGCTTGCAAAATGTTACGGCGGCGATATCACGAGAAAGAAAAAGCTGCTTGAAAAGCAAAAGGAAGGTAAAAAGAAAATGCGTAAACTCGGTTCCGTCGAAGTACCGCCCGAAACCTTTATGGCAGTACTCAAACTTGACGAAGAGCAACCGAAAAATTTTTGTACGAAAGGAATGCTTTTATCATGGAAAACCTCGGTATTTATATCCACATTCCGTTCTGTGTAAAAAAATGCGCCTATTGCGATTTCTATTCCATGTGCGATCTTTCCCTGCGCGAAGATTATGCCAATGCGTTGATCTCTCAAATCACAAGTTTTCGCGCGGAAGCAAAAAATAAAATCGTTGACACGATCTATATCGGAGGCGGTACGCCCTCCATTCTTTCCGGTGACCAGATTCTGCGTATCTTAAAAGCCGTTCGTAAAATTTTCAAGGTTTCGGGAGATGCGGAAATCACTCTGGAAGCCAATCCGGGCACGCTGGATCCCGAAAAGCTCGTCGCTTATCACGAGGCAGGCATCAACCGCCTGAGCATCGGACTGCAAAGCGCAGATGACAAAGAGCTTTCCGTTCTAGAACGTATCCATACGAGAGAAGAATTTGAACATTCCTTTTTATTGGCGCGGCTGGAAGGATTTCAGAACATCAACGTGGACATTATGTACGCGCTTCCCGGCCAAACGGAAAAAACGCTTTCCGATACGCTGGATTACGTCATCGGCTTGGACCCCGACCACATTTCTTTTTACGGATTGAATATCGAACCGGAAACACCTTTCGGAGAAAACGAAGAAATCAAACGCCTTTTGCCCAGCGAGGACGTGCAAGTGGAAATGTATCTGAATTCAGCAGAAAAAATGGAAGCTGCCGGATTTTTCCAATATGAAATCAGCAATTTTGCAAAACCCGGTTTCGAATGCCGCCACAACATGCGGTATTGGAAATTAGAAGAATATCTCGGATTTGGTCCTGCGGCGCATTCTTTTTTTGACGGAACAAGATTTTCTTACGCAAAAAAACTGAAACAGTTTATTTTACTCCCTTGCCAACGGAGCAATCTGATCGAAACACAGGAAAAAGCAACCGTTGCAGATTCGGCACTTGAATTTGTTATGCTCGGATTCCGCTTGCGTGCGGGAATTGACGTCGTGGAATACGGTGAACGCTTCGGTGATGATTTTGAAGCAAGATACGGTGCAAAAATGCAGCCGTTTATCGAAAAAGAATATATCATGAAAACCAAAAACGGTTACCGTCTATCCAGACGGGGACTCATGGTTTCCAATTACATATTAAGCGAAATCCTGGATTTCAGTCAGGATTCAGAATAAACGGTTTCATCACATTGTTTAAAAATATGCCAAACGGCAGATAGGAGAATAATTATGAAAATGACTCTCAGATGGTACGGTACGGGACACGATACCGTAACCTTAAAGCAAATCCGTCAGATTCCCGGTGTAACGGGTGTCATCACCACACTTTACGATTCCGTTCCCGGCGAAGCATGGGAAATGGATAAGATTCTTGCCATGAAAGCCGAAGTGGAAGCTGCAGGGCTTAAAGTGGAAGGTATCGAAAGCGTAAACATCAGCGACGATATCAAAACCGCAGGTCCCAAGCGTGATGAACACATTGCAAACTACATCACCACACTTGAAAGACTCGGTCAGGCTGATATCCACATGGTATGCTACAACTTCATGCCCGTATTTGACTGGACACGTACCGAGCTTGCAAGAAAACGCGCAGACGGCTCCACGGTTCTTGCTTACACACAGGAAGCCGTTGACGCAATCAATCCCGAAGACATGTTCGGCTCCATCGCTTCCGATATGAACGGTACGGTTATGCCCGGTTGGGAACCCGAGCGTATGGCAAAGGTAAAAGAGCTTTTCGAGCTTTACAAGGATATTGACGATGAAAAACTCTTCGAAAATCTCAAATACTTCCTCGAAGCCATCATGCCCGTGTGCAACAAATATGATATCAAGATGGCAATTCACCCCGACGATCCCGCATGGAGCGTATTTGGTCTTCCCAGAATTATCATCAACAAGCAGA
This sequence comes from Clostridia bacterium, assembly GCA_017399025.1. Taxonomy (GTDB): domain Bacteria; phylum Bacillota; class Clostridia; order Oscillospirales; family CAG-272; genus QALR01. Next base: position 1,562 of record JAFQEK010000159.1, on the reverse strand, counting down.
ACATTCTCCGCATGATGAAGATGGTTGACGATCCCCACAACGGCGTTACCTTCTGCTCCGGTTCTTACGGCACAAATCTCCAGAACGATCTGCCCGACATGATCCGTTCTCTCAAAGGCAGAGTTCACTTTGCTCACGTACGTAACCTCAAATTCCACTCTCCCACCAACTTCGAAGAATCCGCGCATCTTTCTTCCGACGGTACGTTCGATATGTATGAAATCATGAAAGCCCTCTACGATATCGGCTTCGACGGTCCCATCCGTCCCGACCACGGCAGAATGATCTGGGATGAAGTTGCAATGCCCGGCTACGGTCTTTACGACAGAGCACTCGGCGCAACCTACCTCAACGGTCTCTGGGAAGCAATCGTAAAATCCAATAAGTAATTTGAAAGAATTGAATCTATAAAAGGTCAACCTTTTTATACCTGTCCATAAAAAGACATGTTCAGCTTTGAGCATGTCTTTTTTGTAATTTCATCATAATATACCTTTGGAAATCATAGTATCACTATACTTCTTCTCATCAAACACTTCGTGGAATAATTTTTGAAAATTTGATATAATAAAATCACAAAAGCGCTTTTGAATACATTTTGGAGGACAAATATATGTCTATTGGATCTACCATCAAATATCTGCGTCATGAAAAAGATGTTACGCAGGAACAACTTGCCGAATATCTCGGAATTACTTCGCGAGCAATTTCTCAATGGGAATGTGAGCGAACCGTTCCCGATGTTTACATGCTGCCTACAATCGCAGATTACTTCAACATTTCTATCGATTACCTTTTTCATGCAGATAAAGATGAATATGAGAAAGCAGTTAAGGAATATGAAGCAAAGTATTACGATCTTTGGAACAGAAACAAGAAGAGCGAACTCTTGGAAGTAATGAAAGAAGCGGTTACCCAATATCCGACAGAATACAGCTTGCTCGTACGTTATTTGAATGTCATGAATTGGTGTGCATCTGATCCTGATTGTGCACTCGCGATGAAAAATGAAGCCATTTCTGTATATGAGCGTATTACCTTACATTGCACTATCGACAGTATTCGTATGTGGGCGAAAAAGATTATGGTTCTTTATTATCAAAAACTCAGTTCCATTGAAAATAGCGGAATCACACTTTGTGATGCTGAAAAAATTCAGAGTGAAATGCCGTTAATGCAAAACACTCGTGATTACATGGCTTGTTTTTTGTATACCGGTAAAGAAAGACACACTGCAAGTCAAGCAGCAATTGCAGAAATGTCCACTATGATAACGAATGTTATCTTTGGAAATTATATATACAATCCGATTTATTCACTTGAAGACAGAATTCATGCATTGGAAACTATTTTGAAAATCAATGACAGCCTTTATGAAAATGGGGGGTATGGAAAAAATACCGGCAACATGGCTCATGTTATGATGCGCCTTGGTTGCTTATATCATGAAAACGGAGAATATGAAAAAGCAAAAACACTTCTTCAGAAAAGCCTTGCACTCGCAAAAGAAGTCGATGCAATGGAAGATACCTTCATTTGCAAAAATGGATTGATGAGTGGAT
>JAFQEK010000158.1 GCA_017399025.1 Clostridia bacterium | reverse complement strand
GGAAATGATGAGATACTGTTTCTCGGGCATCGGAGATAACGTGTTTCAATTCCGTCTGCGTCTCGCCATTGAACGTGAAGCGGAACTGAAAAGCTGCTTCTTGGATACAGGACACCGTAAACGCTTCTATGAAGGTCTTGCCTACACAAGAAAGGCAAGTAATAACCTTATTGCTCAGATCTTCTTGCTTTCCGCTTAATTTAGAATAATTAAACCTATAGAAATCAAAAGTTTGGGGAAGTTATTGTATTATGTAATGTACAATAACTTCCCCAAATGAAAAAACGAATTTATAAAGAAATAAATACTAACTGCGCAGCTTTTTGGTTCTTTTCAGCTGCATCAGTCACTGATAAATATGGTTTTGCAACGAACAACTCAGAAAAACGATGATTACTAATATACTCTTTTCCATTTTTTGAAATCAGATAATATATATTTTTGTTGTTCACACTGTCATAACCTTCAGAGCCATACTCAAATAAAAGCTCTAATTTTGTTTCGTCTGATGAAAGCATATATTCAGAATAACTCCACGTATCCGCTCCATTAGTACCACTTATACATATCGTTTTATTATCATCTATATAACAAGTCTTTTTTGAATCAAAAACATCAATCATAAAAGGTGTGCCATTAGTCATTGAAAAAATCGCAATAATCGTATAATCTTCCAACATCAAAATCAATTCCAATTTGCCATCACCATTCAAATCACTATACGCATATCCATAAGAATTGTTTGATACGTTACCAATTAAAGTTGCATTAAAAATTTCTCTATACCATTTTTTTGAAAATTTATCACTGAATTTTTCGTAACTTTCATTTGGATTATACAGTTTATGTATATTAATTATTTCTTTATACATATCTATAATTGTTTCATACTTATTCGTTGACATAGAACTATCAATATTCGACGTATTTTCATTGACTTGTATGTTTTGAGGAACGGCTTGCTGTTGTGTCTTTTCTGTATTCGTTTTTTGACACGAAACCGTTACAAAAAATATTGTCAAGCATAACAAAATCAATATTATTTTTTCATAGCAATCCTCCGTTTTTAGACTATAGGGAACCTTAAAAAATTAGTTTCCCGTATCAATTTCCACGATTCAAGGGGTAAAAAATGAAATCAGAGCGGCGAATCGCATTCCAAACTCGAATTTCATGTCTTGATTGTGGGTGGAAGCCAAAAATTGTGATCGCTTCCCACAAAATGTTAAATTTGTCTTATGAAATCCTCTTTTCAACCAAAAAAGAAGCAATCAAGGTTGCATATCAGATTGATTAGACCAGTAATAGAATCAACTTGTTTAGGTCAAATAAAGGTCGTTATCACATATATCGACATAATTATTAAAAGAAATATATTTGATACGACGATAAATTAATTATACTGATAGTTTGTTATAATAGAAATACAAGCAAAAAGAGATGCTTCTTTTTTGATATATAAAACTATAAATATACTATGATATTTGTCCTAAATCATTTTCGTATTCCGATACTGTAAAATTTATTATATCACTTAGCCAAAAGAAATGCAAGAAAAATTCAATTTTATTATTTGATGAGGATTTTGAACTCTGCAAAAAATTTCTTAGAAAATTTTTTTGCAGTTCTTTTTTTGAGGAAAAACAATTTTTGTTCAATATTTGCTTTGTTTCGAAAAAAAAATTAAAAAATATCAATATTGTTATAAAAACAGTCAACATAAGGCATTGATTATTTTCAGAAAAAGATTTAATATATATAATGGAATATATTTTGAAAATTTTTTGCGGTTTGAAAACCGAATTATGAAAAAGGAGGAATTAAAAATGATAAACGAAAAAAAATCATTCATTGGCTTCGGTATCGTTGGCTGTGGTATGATCGCCGATATCCATGCGCAAGCACTTGCATCGCTTTCGGATGTTCGTTTGATCGGCGTAACGGACATCAATTTTACAAATGCTAAGGCTTTTGCCGAAAAGCACGGCGTTTTTGCTTATGAAAGTTATAAAGAAATGCTTTCCGATGAAAAAATTGATGCCGTTTGTATTTGTACCCCCAGCGGTTATCATGCCGAACAAGCCAAATCCGCTCTTTTGGCAGGAAAACATGTCGCTTTGGAAAAACCTATGGCTATGACGGTCAATGAAGCGGACAGCGTAATTGAAACGGCAGAGAAAAGCGGAAAACTTCTGACCGTTATTTCCCAAATCCGTTTTTCACCGGATGTAATCCGACTGAAAAATGCAGTACAAAACGGAAGTTTCGGACGGATTCATTTTTGTAATCTTTACATGAAATATTGGAGAGAGGAATCTTATTATTCGGGAAGCAGATGGAAAGGAAGCCGTATGTTGGACGGGGGTGTTCTGATGAATCAGGGTATTCACGGCGTTGATCTTTTGCATCATATCATCGGCGATGCTACCGTGATTGGCAGCGCAACCGATCATATTTATCATAAAATCGAAGCTCCCGATACCGCGCTTGCGATTCTCCGTTATGCTTGCGGCGCGCTCGGTACATTGGAAGCCACCACAGCGGCATTCCCCGGATTTGATTTGAAATTGGAAATCATCGGAGAAAAAGGTTATGCTCTGTTCTCGGAGGATCGCCTGACATCCTTTGTTATTGAAGGAAAAGAACAGCCTGTTGGCGCGGAGATAAAATCTTCGGGTACTGCAAGCGATCCTAAAGCAGTGGGTTGGAAAAAACATGCGCTCCAACTTAAAAATTTTGCGGATGCAATCAATGGTATTTGCCCGCTTGCGGTTTGCGGTGAGGACGGCAGAGCAGCGGTGTCGTTGATTTCGGATATTTATCAGGAAAAAATGTAATTTACCTCAAAATCGGGATAGGCAAATTTTTTTCTGCGTGAGACTTAGGAAATTGCACAAAGACTTGCAAAAAGAAAAAAGCTATGATATACTGAAAAGGACAAAAAACAGTGTGCATAGATGGACTAAAAATTTTTTTGCTGTTTTGCACATGGCTGATCCTATTTGAAACAGGAGGTGATACGGTGGCTTCGGATATAAAAAAACTGGGAATGCCTGACGGAATCTGCATGCCGATCGTATCTTCCGGGCAGACGGGTATCGTGCAACAGAGAGAAACTTTCGGTGCGATTCATTTTGCGGATCCCAATTTCCGATTGATCATCAAACCGGATTGCGTTTCCAATATTGATGATCCGCGGCGTACATCCAAGGCATTTCATAAAGAAATTGAAATCAAATATTTCTATGAAGGAAATGCAACACTTTTGGTCGGAGAACAAACCGTTCAGGCAAAAGCGGGAGATTTGGTGATCATGAATCCGTATGAAATTCATTCTACCATCAAATTCGGAGAAAACAAAGGAAAATATCATCTGTTGATGATAGATACCGATTTTCTTTTTGAAAGGGAAGCGGAAGGACCGGTATTGGGAAGAAGATTGATGTGGAGCGAAACAGGATTCCAAACGCATATCCGGGACAATACGGAAATTCCGGCGCTCATTCTGCGGGCGGTAAAAGAACAAAAAGATCAGGCGCCCTATTATCGTTTGGCGCTCAAAGGTCTGATGTTGGAGCTTTTCTCCCTGCTTTTAAGGGATTATACGAAAAAAATAGAAGCAGGTGTCGCAGCAGATGAAAATATCCGTTATTTTGAAACGGTGGAACCTGCGATTCAAAGAATAAGGGATCGTTATTTCGAAAAAATTACGGCAGAAGATTTGTCTTCCCTTTGCAGTGTCAGCAAATGCCATTTTTGCAGAATTTTTAAAAAAGCAACGGGAAAAACGGCAATGCAATATCTGACGGATTATCGTCTGCAAATTGCGGATATCATTCTTTCGGGACCATCGCGCAGTATTTCGCAGATTGCCGAAATGTGTGGTTTCGAAGATGAGGGCTATTTCTGCCGATGCTATAAAAGAAAATTTGGAATTTCTCCGGGACAAATGCGATCGGAGAGAATGAAACAAAAATAAACATATTGAAAAAATGTTTTTTAGTTTCCAATTATGACTAAAACGTCTGGGGCAAATTGGTGTAAATTGATGTAATTAAAAAATGATTCGATCATTATTGAATAAAATTCAAACAAAAGGAGAGAAACCATCATGAAAAAATTAAATCTTGCCATCATCGGACAAGGCAGAAGCGGTAAAAATATTCACGGAAAATATTACCGTAGCGAAGACAACTGTTACTATGATGTGAAATACGTTGTGGATGCCGATGAATTTCGCAGAGACGTTGCATTGAAAATCTATCCCGGATGCAAAGTTTTTGCGGACTACCGAGAGCTTTTTGCATGCGATGACATCGACCTGGTTGTCAACTCTACCTATTCGGAAATGCATTATGCGATTACCAAGGATCTGCTTTTGCACGGCAAAAACGTCCTCGTTGAAAAACCTTTCGCACGTTCCCGCTACGAATGCGATGAGTTGATCAAAATCGCAAATGAGAAAAATCTGACTCTTGCTGTTTTCCAGCAGACATTCCTTGCCCCTTTCTATACCTTTGCTTATGATCTTGCAAAATCCGGCAAGCTCGGTGAAATCAAACAGATCAATGTCCGCTATAACGGCTTTTCCAGACGTTGGGACTGGCAGACTTTGCAGAAAAAATGTGCGGGCGGTGTTTATAACACAGGTCCTCACCCGATCGGTATCGGTCTCGGTCTTTTGGACTTCGATAAAAATGCAAAGGTTATTTACAGCAAGCTGGATACTGCGTTGACAAGCGGCGACAGTGATGACTACGCAAAAATTCTGATTACAGCACCAAATAAACCCGTCGTTGATATTGAAATTACGAATATCGATGCTTACAGCAATTATAATTTGAAGATTCTTGGTACCAAAGGTACGTTCAAGGCAACCCCCGAAGCTTATGAAATGACATATATCAAAGACGGTGAAAATCCCGAACGTCCCGTGATTGAAACATTCCTGCAAAACGAAGCGGGAAATCCGGTTTACTGCTCCGAAAAACTTATCAAACATCAGGAAAATGAGTCTTTCAACGGTACGGCTTTCGACGTTGGAACAGCAAAACTGTACGAACAGATTTATTATAAAATTACCGAAGGCAAAACCATGACCGTAACACCCGAAATGGCGGCTGCCGTTATTTCCGTCATTGAAACCGTTCATGCGGCAAATCCGTTGCCGTTGAAATATTAAAGGAGGATTGTTTTATGAAGAAGATTGCAATTCTCGGTTGTGAAAATTCACATGCCAATTCCTTTTTGAAATTTATCCGTGCAAAAGAAGAGTTTGCGGATGTGGAAGTTGTCGGTGTTTACAGCGATGATATTCCTGCGGCTGAAAAATTGCACGATACATTCGGCGTCCCCATTCTTGAAGATTATGCCGATGCGGTCGGAAAAATCGACGGTCTGATCATTACCGCACGCCACGGCGACAATCACTATAAATATGCAAAACCCTATATCGAAAGTGGCATCCCGATGTTTATCGATAAACCGATCACCGTCAAGGAAGAAGAAGCGGTTCTGTTCATGCGGCAGCTCCGTGAAAACGATGTGCGGATTTGCGGAGGTTCTTCCTTGAAACAGGATGTTTACGTTGAAAAATTGAAGGCAGAAGCAGTAAATGAAGAAAACGGCAAGACGATCAGCGGCATTGTGCGCGCACCTTACCAGAGCGAAAATGCGTATGGCGGATTTTATTTCTATTCTCAACATCTTGTGGAAATGGTTTGCGAAATTTTCGGCAGATTCCCGATTTCCGTTACCGCAAAGAAAAACGGAAAACAAATCCATGTACTTTTCCATTATGAAAATTATGACTGTGTCGGTGTTTTCACAGACGGAAATTATCTCTATTACGCTGCACGTATGGCGGAAAAGGGTACTTCCGGTTTTGAAATTCCTTCTTCCGGCGATTGGTTCTATAAGGAATTCAAGGAATTTTATGAGCTTCTGAATGGTGCGCCGCAGGGCATTTCCTATGAAGAATTTATTTCTCCCGTATTTATTATGAATGCCATTGAACGCTCTTTGGCAAGCGGAAAGGAAGAAACAATCGGTACCTTTACCGTTTGAACGTCATATTATGAGTAATTTGAAACTATCGGCTTTTGCAGATGAATATGCAGACCTCTTTGAAGAACAGGTTCGCGCTATGTGTGAGTTTGGTATAAGTCATCTGGAACTTCGTCATGTGGATAGGAAAAACGTCTCCGTTCTGACAGAAACCGAAGTCAAGCAAGCCAAAGAAAAACTGGATTATTTTGGAATCGGTGTATCTGCGATCGGCTCTCCTCTCGGAAAAATCACATTGGACGGCGATATGGATGCCCATCTGGAAACGGCAAGACATATTTTTCATACAGCCAATGTGATGGGCGCACCTTACATCCGTATGTTCAGCTTTTATGCCCCTGAGGGAAAAGATATTGTAACCATGCGTGGAGAAGCATTTTCCGCACTGGAAAAGCTCGTTCTTCTTGCCCGTGAATACGGTGTAACGCTTTGCCATGAAAACGAAGCCAAGATTTACGGTGATATTCCGGAACGTTGCCGCGAAATTCTGGATTATTTCGGCGGTGAGATGAAATGCGTATTTGATATGGGTAATTTCGTTCTTGAAAACGTGGATCCCTATCCCGCGGCATATGAACTTCTGAAAAAAGATATTGCGTATTTCCATATCAAGGATGCGCTTTCAGAAGGTGCTATTGTACCGCCCGGTAAGGGAGAGGCGAAAATCGCGCAGATTCTTGAGACGCACAAACAATATGCGGCAGAAGATTTCTTTGTTTCTTTGGAACCGCATTTGCAGCTGTTTTCCGGCTTGAATGCTTTGGTGGGACGTTCTTTTGAAAATCCCTATCAATATCCGGATGCAAAAAGCGCTTTTGCGGATGCCGTAAAAAAATTCAAGGAGTTGATTTAACATGAGAACGATGAAAAAAGATCTTTTGACGGTCAATATTTATGATACAAGAACACAAATGGGAGAAGCTGCGGCAAAAGATATCAAAGCTTGCATTCTTTCTCTTCTCGAAAAAAAGGAAACGATCAATATGATTTTTGCGGCGGCTCCTTCCCAGAATGAGGTGCTTGCTTCCCTTGCGTTGGACAAAGAAATTCCGTGGAACCGCGTCAACGCTTTTCACATGGATGAATATATCGGTCTTTCCGCAGATGCACCGCAGGGTTTCGGTAATTTCCTGAAAGCGCATATTTTTGGTCTTGCACCTTTCAGAAGCGTAAATTATATTGATATTTCTGCTGCAGATGCCGAAGCGGAATGCGCTCGTTATGCTGCTTTGCTTGCGCAGTATCCTACGGACATCGTCGTTATGGGCATCGGTGAAAACGGACATATTGCTTTCAATGATCCTCCCGTTGCCGATTTTGCGGATTCCAAAGCGGTGAAACCCGTTCTTCTGGATGAAATCTGCCGAAATCAGCAAGTCAACGACGGTTGTTTTTCAACCATCGACGATGTTCCGAAATACGCCATTACGCTGACTGTTCCGACACTGTTTGCGGGAAAGAATCTTTTCTGTATCGTTCCTGCAAAAACGAAAGCCAATGCCGTGAAGGAAACGCTCTGTGGTGAAATCGGAGAAGCTTGTCCTGCAACGGTTCTCCGTCGTCATGAAAAAGCCGTTCTGTATCTGGACGGAGACAGCAGCGCGTTGCTTTGAGGTTTGTTATGAAACGGATTAAATGCGATAATATTATTTTGGAAGGCCGTATTCTGGACGGATATATTTATTTCAAAAACGGTAAGATCATGGATGTTACATCCGCGGATTATCCCGTACGGGAAGAATACGATATGACAGGTCTTTATGTCAGCGCGGGATTTATTGATATTCACACGCACGGCGGCGGCGGAAATCCTTTTGAAGGAAGTGTGGATGATATTGTGAACGGTTGTAATTTCCATCTGGATCACGGAACCACTTCGATCTGTCCCACCATTTCCGCGGCTGAATTTGATAGCATGGCACAATCGGTACGCAATATTGCCGATGCTATGGAAGACCGCCGTGTCAAGGGTACAATTCTCGGTGCGCATATGGAAGGTCCATATTTGTCTCGTAAGCAAGCGGGTGCACAGTGTGCGGATTTTATCACGGCACCGCAGGAAAAGGATTATTTGCCTCTGATTGAAGAATTTGGCGATATGATCATCCGATGGAGCTATGCGCCTGAAAATGATGAAGGCGAAAAATTCGCCAAAGCCTTGCGGGAACATGGCATCGTTGCCAGCGCAGGTCATACCGATGCAATTTACGATGATATGCTCCGCGCAAAGGAAAACGGATGTAATCTGGTTACCCATCTGTATTCCTGCACTTCAACGATTACAAGAGATCACGGATTCCGCAGACTCGGCGTGATTGAAACCGCATATCTTTGCGATGATATGTATGTGGAAATCATTTGCGACGGCAAGCATTTGCCCCCCCAGTTGATCCAACTGATCTATAAGATCAAAGGCGCCGATAAAATCGCGCTTGTAACGGACAGCCTTGCTTTGGCTGGTACAGCGCAAACCCACGGCTTTATGCAAAGCACGGAATTTATCATTGAGGACGGTGTTTGCAAGCTGATGGACAGAAGCGCGTTTGCAGGCAGTATCGCCACGGCGGACCGTTTACTCCGCGTCGCCGTCAAGGAAGCAGGTATTTCGCTTTTAGATGCTGTGAAAATGCT
>JAFQEK010000157.1 GCA_017399025.1 Clostridia bacterium | reverse complement strand
GACGGCAAAGTCCGCAGTTTCCGTTTTGCTGTTCGTATAGATCGTAATTTCACTGAACTGATCTCCGAAAAGATATGAACCCGTACCTGCGGAAGCAGGTGTATCGTAAAGACGTATTTTCCGCGTTGCGGGAACTTCCAGTGAATAAGGGGTGGATGCGCGCTCTTTGAGCACGCGGGTATATTCTTTATTGATGATATAAGACACGGCTTCAATACCGTCGGCATCAAGCTCTGTATATTTCTCGGCAAGCACTTTGGGAAAAGAAACTTTATCTTCTTTCTGAAATCCGAGCAATTCATCCACAGTGCAGCCAAAAGTCTGCGCAAGCGCAAGCAGAGTGGAAAGCTTGGGATCTGTCGTTGCACCGCTGAGCAGCTTATTGAGCGTACCGACAGAAATTCCGGATTTTTCCGAAAGCGTTTCATTGGTAAAGCCACATTCTTTTTTTCTTCGTTTGATATGTTCTAACCATTGCATGGACATCCCTCCTTATAAAAATTATATTCTACGGTAATATTTTACCATCAAATATTAAATTTGTAAATAGTTTTTGTAAAATTTATCGTTTTTGGTAAAAATATTATAAAAACCACTTGACAAATTACCGTTCAAGGGTGTATACTATACTCAGGAAGCAACCGAATGTATGTTCGCTGTCGAAAAAGCACGATTCGGATTCTCCCCGAAAAGCAAATCCTCAATTATATTTTATCCATATCATCCGGAGGTTCTGTTATGAAGTATTACGATGCCCGAATCATTGAAGGCTGCTGCGTTTTTTCTTACGAAGTCAAAACGCCCGATCGTTCTGCCAAAAAAGAACGGAAAAGAAAAAATAAAAAACAAAATGACTTCTCTTTGAAAAAAGTTTTTCTTCGCTTCATTCTTTTTCTGTTCCTCCCTTTCGCTTTTCTTTGGGATCACACCGTACAGTTCGGCATAAAGCTCTCCGCACACGTAAAAAAGTTTTTCAAAGAATGTTCCGTCTGCCGCGAACTGACTGCTTGTATTCTTTCTTCGGTTTCTGCGACTGCGCTGATTCCTTTGATCTTGCTGTTTCTATGATATACCGTTGGGTATAAGAAACCCGATATCCCCATTTTTTCAGATAACTCTTCAAAATTCTCCGGATTTTTGGACGGATCTGCCATATTCCCTCCTAAACAAAAAATACGCCTGTGTGGAAAGGCGTATTTTTTGTATCTTACAATATAAAGGATAATTTTACGCTTTTGGTCCGTAAGATGATTCCTTTATATTTTTGACCGTTTTTCCGGATTCCGGTACAACCTTTTTCTTTTTCTTCTTTGCAACGGAAAAACCGAAATTTCCGATTTTTTTACCCAGTTCAAAATATTCTCCGTGAGCAAATGCAGTCAGTCCCGCACGGTCCAAACAAAGCTTTCCCGAAGCATCGATCAGACTTTCATCCACACTGATCCCGATAATATCCGCAATAAACATATCATGGGAACCAAGCGGTACGATTCTTTCCGTTTTACAATAAACGGACATCGGTGCTTCCGCAATCGCAGGACATGAAAAATCTTCAAAATTCCCGTCAAAATCCGCAGTCAGTTTACATTCCTTAAATTTATCCACCTTACGTCCTGTTTTCATTCCGCAAAAATCGGCAGCCCTTGTCAATGCACCTGTTGTAAGATTGATGACAAATTCTCCGCTTTCCCGAATCAATTCATAAGAATAACGGGAAGGTCTGACGGAAATATATGTTTTCGGCGGATGGGTGCACAAAATACCTGTCCATGCAACCGTAATGATATTCGGTTTTCCGTCCTTACCCATACAGGAAATCATTGCAGGAGGAACGGGCGCAATCAAAGCCCCGCCTTTCCATTTCATTTTAGCCATAATCTGTCCCTTCCTTTTTGAAAATCGTCTCCATAAAAATACTCTTGACTTTTTATAAAAAAGTTATATAATAAAAATTAGGATTATAGGTCATATTATACCATAAAATTTGAAATCGAACAATATTTTGGGATATTTTTTATTGTTTTTTTAATAAGCAATACCCTCAGGAAACCGCTCGCCTTTTTAAGTTGTTTTTCGTATAAAAATACAGCAAAACGGAAAAGTTATTTTTGAGTAATTTCCTGAAAAATAAAGAAACGAGGTGTTTAAAATGGCAAAGAAAACCAAAGAAATTTTTGTACGTATCCTTTGCGGCGTATTGGCGGGAATGTTTGTTCTCGGCTGTATTGCATCGCTTGCAATCATCTGACTATAAGAATACGCACACAAAAAAGCGGACAATATCTATCATCAGTTGCTTGACTATCGCAGTTTTTCTGAAATGAACTCCGATAAAACGGCGATGTCAAATCCCTGCGATTTCCTATAGAACAAAAATAATCGGCTGATGAAGTCTGTGCCTTGCGCAGACTTCATTTTTTCAAGCATCGTTCCGAAATGTTCCGGATTCTCACAAATTCTCTTGTATTCCAAAAATATTTGTGATAGAATAGATATAATCTATATTTTTTTGAAAGGATTTTTATATGCATTGGATTTTTTATATCATCATATCTGCAGTTATCCTTTGGTTTCTTCTGACCGTTATCATTGTCTGCAAGCTTTTTTTCGGTTCTCTGGGCAGAAAAAAAGAGAAAAAAGCAGGAGTGGATACTTCGGGGCTTGTAGCTTCATTAGATCCCTATAAAGAGGAAATCGAAGAGGGTAAAAAATGGTATTTATCCCAACATTTACGCAAAGCGGAAATCACTGCCTTTGACGGAGAAAGACTCCATGCGGATATTCTGGAAACAACCCAAACACCCAAGGGTGTGATTCTGCTTATGCACGGTTACCGCAGCTCGGGACTCAGTGATTTCAACCTGGTTTTCCCCTATTACCGAAACCTCGGTTATCATCTGATCATTCCTGATCAGCGAGGCTGCAACCGTTCGGGCGGTCAGTATATCACGCTCGGCGTCAAAGAAAGATTCGACTGCAAATCCTGGGCAGAATTTGCAGCAAAAGAATTCGGAGAAGATCTTCCCCTGATTCTGGACGGCATTTCCATGGGCGCAACCACGGTCATGATGGCAAGCGCACTCCCGCTTCCAAAAAATACAAGCGGTATCATTGCCGATTGCGGATTCACTTCTCCGGACGAAGTGGTTCGTTCCGTTCTGAAAGCAACGCATATTCCCGCCGTTCCCAATCTCTTTTTCGCTCGCATTCTCGCGCGTACCCTTGCAAAATTTGATTTCAAGGATGCTTCCACCATCGATGCCATGAAAGAGTGCCGTTATCCCATCTTTTTCATTCACGGAAAAAAAGATAATTTCGTACCTTACGAAATGTCCGTCCGTAATTTTGAAGCCTGCGTTTCCGAAAAGAAAAAATTCTATTCCTCGGAAGATGCCGGACACGGCATGTGTTATCTGGAAAACAGAACCGCATTGCAAAAAGAAATTATGAGTTTTCTGGATGAATGTCAGAAATATTACCACGAAAGAAAGGAAACTGAATAAAAATGATCAATCTTTTGGAAATCGAAAAGAATTTTTTAATCCCTCATATCAAAAAAGGCGGTGTTGCCGTCGATTTTACCATGGGCAACGGCCATGATACACTCTGGCTTTCGGATGCCGTCGGCGAAGAAGGAAAAGTATATGCCTTTGACATTCAGCCGCAAGCGCTCGAAAGCAGTAAAAAATTGTTGGAAGAAAACGGAGCCGCTCCCAATTACACCTTGATTCTGGACTCCCATTCCAACGTTCTGGATTACGTGCATGAAAAAATCTGTATTGGTATGTTCAATCTCGGATTTTTGCCCGGCGGAGATAAATCCATCACCACGAAAAGAGATACCACAATGATTGCCATTCGCGCAGCCATTGAGCTTTTGGATGCGGACGGCGCGCTTCTGATTGCCGTTTATCCGGGGCATGAAGAAGGCACGATTGAAGGCGAGCTCATAGAAAAAGAGCTCATGACGTTGAACCGCCGCGAGCTCTGTGCTTCCAAATTTAAGATTGTCAATTCTCCCACATCGCCGTTTTTCTTCCTTGTAGAAAGAAGATAAGCGTTCATCGAACGAAATATTCTTTATAACGGTCAATGCAGTGTGCAATGATTTTCATTGCATCTTCTTTGCCCTGTACTTCATGAACAGCGGTTTCTTTATGTTCCAACGCTTTATAGACTGTGAAGAAATGCCGCATTTCATCAAAAATGTGAATGGGAAGCTGAGAAATATCCGTATACATATTGTAGTTGGGATCGTTAAACGGAATCGCAATGATCTTTTCATCGTTTCTTCCGTTGTCAATCATCGTGATCACACCGATGGGATAGCATTCCACAAGTGTCATGGGATCGATGGGTTCGGAACAAAGCACCAGCACGTCCAAAGGGTCTCCGTCATCGCCGTATGTTCTGGGAATAAAACCGTAATTCGAGGGGTAGTGCGTGGAGGTATAAAGGATTCTGTCCAGACGGAGAAGTCCGCATTCTTTATCCAATTCGTATTTCTTTTTGGAACCCTTCATAATTTCGATAACACTCACAAAATTTTCGGGTGTAATCCGATCCTCTCTCATATCATGCCAAATATTGCTCATCTTTCATTTACCGCCTTTCTTTCCTTGGTTCTTTTATTTTATCACAAAAACAAAACTTTGTAAAGAATTTTCAAAAAAATCCACAACATAATCGGAAAGGAGAGTACCATGACCGAAAACGAACGCTTTATTTCTCTTGTCTGCGACAAAATCAGAAAAACAGAAAACGCATATATGCTGACAAGAACCAATTTTCTCAATCTTTCCGAACGAAGTCTTGCCGCTTCGGTTTGTAAAGAAAACGGCGCGAAATTCTGCTTTTGGGGCGGATATCCCGATGCGGAACGTACCGTTCTCTTTCTTCTTCCCGATTATATGGAGGCAGACGAAAAATTTCCTTCGGAAGAAGACAATCCACTCTGTCTTTTGCAATGCAAAACCCCCTCGGGCGCAAAAAAGCTGACGCACAGAGATTATCTCGGTTCCCTGCTCGCTTTGGGTATTGAACGTGAAATCATTGGAGATATTCTGGTAAGAGAAAACGGTGCGGATATCATCATCCTGAAAAGCATTGCCGACTATCTGCTCTCATGTTATGAAAAAGCAGGTACCGTCCCGATCAAATGCGAAATTCAGCCGATAGAAAATCTCGTTCCGCCCGAACAGAAAACCGTTACCGTCAGAGAAAGCGTGGCTTCCGTCCGATTGGACTGCGTAATCGGCGCGGCTTTCGGTTTTTCGCGCACGGCAGCCTGCGAGCATATTGCCAAGGGGCTGGTTTTTGTCAATGACAATCAAGCCTCAAAACCCGATGCCAAGCTGAATATCGGTGATAAAATCGTTGTCCGCGGCTTCGGAAAAGCTTATTTCAAAGAAATCGGCGGAACAACGAGAAAAGGCAGAATTTCCGTTCTCTTTGAAAAATACGTCTGACGAAAGGGAAAAAGAAATGAATTTTTTTACCTGTCCGATCTGCAAATCGCCCTTTGAACAAAAAGACCGTTCTCTGGTCTGCCCCAACCGTCATTGCTTTGATCTTTCCAAAAAAGGATACGTCAATCTGCTCCGCCCGTCAAAATCGGGGTCCGTACGCCACGGCGACGATAAACTGATGGTTGCCGCAAGAAGCGCTTTTCTCGGCGCAGGCTTTTACGATATGCTCCGTGATACGCTGACCGAAAAAATTTTAACCTGTGCCAAAGACGGGACCGTTCTTTTGGATGCCGGTTGCGGAGAAGGCTTTTATACTGCGCACATCCGAAAAGCACTCGGAGAAAACGCTTCCGTTTACGGTATTGACGTTTCCCGCGATGCCATTCATGCCGCCTCCGTAAGGGACAAAAATCTCCGTCTTGCCGTGGCAAGTATTTTTGATCTTCCCGTACCGAACGAAAGTATTGATATTTTAGTCAATCTTTTCGCTCCTTACGATGCAGGAGAATTTTCCCGTGTTCTAAAACAAAACGGTGTTTTATTCCGCGTTTTCCCGAAAGAAAGACATCTTTGGGAGCTGAAATGCAAGGTTTATGACACGCCGTATGAAAATGAAATCGACACACTGGAGCTTGACGGCTTCACACTGTCGGAAAAAACCGACATTACATTCCCTTTGCATCTGGATAAACAGGAATATATCGACACCTTATTCAAAATGACACCTTATTACTACAAAACAAGCCGTGAAGGACAGGCAAAACTGCGTGCGCTTTCTTCTCTGGAAACTCACGCGGAATTTTTACTTGCGATTTATACGAGAAATTAAAAAGGAATCATTTATGGAATACATCATTCGAGGTTTGACTTTTGCGCTCATACCGATCATTGTCAGCGGTGTATTATCACTCCTGCGCCGACCGAAAAAAGCAGAACGCGGAAAAGTTTTCATACCGAAATTTTTTGCGATTTTGGGATCAATTTGCTCCGGCATTTTCCTGATTCCGACATTCATATGCGCTTTTTCGGCATCAAAAGACGATTTACTTACGATCAGATTACGGGAATTAAAGAAAATCTGCACGAAACCTGCCTTTATATGGGTAAGCGCAGAATCATGATTGATGAATTTGCCACAGGAGGAATGGAATTTATATGGTTTGCAGATCAAAAATACCGTAAACTGCACAAAAAATCCATTCCGGAAATACCGAACGCAAAAGATATTTTCAATGGCAATATTGAATGTCCCGGAGAATTTATTTTTGTATTTGTTTTGGTGGCTGTTGTCATCATAGGCGTAACGATTATGGGCTGTTGTACTATTTTTCACACAGCGAGCAACACAACCAAACAGCCAGCCGTATTCCAATCATTCCGTATCGAAGATAATACATTGATCCTGCAAGACTCCGACGGAGAGATTTACAAAATTTCTCACGCCGATAAACTTCAAACAGAAAAAATCACTTCTGTTTGCGACGGAAAAACCGAAGTAATCGTCTATGGCAAACAATACAAACTTGATGAGGGCATCACAAATTATTCCGTCAAAGCGATTGCCCATCGGGATATTTACCTGCTGAGTTTTCGGGAAACAAACCGTCTTGAATATCTGGAAGCTTTACCCGTTCTTTTAATACTGCTCGCACTCAACCTGATTTGGGGTATCTTTGTCGCGTGTGCGATCATTGTTGGACGCAATCCCATAAAGTACAGTCCTCAGATCGTAAAAATTTTCTTCAAACCCGAATACGTAAAAAATTATCAGGATGTAGTAAAACAACACGCGTTAAGAAAACGAAAATAAAATTTTGTTTAGATTTTCCTATCTCTTGATTTTTCCAATCAAATATGCTATCATAATTAAGATATTATTTGCAATATCTCAAAATTTATATAAAAACGGAGGATATCCACATGAAAGTAGTACTTTTAGCTGACGTAAAAGGTCAGGGTAAAAAAGGTCAGATCGTCAACGTTTCCGACGGCTATGCCAGAAATTTTCTTTTTCCCAAAAAGCTTGCGACCCCCGCAGACAATCAGATCATGAATGAATTGAAGGGCAAAGAAGAAGCGCGTCTCCGCCAGATCGAGCTTGAAAAGCAAGCCGCACGCGATACTGCGGAAAAGCTCAAAACCATTGCTGTAAAAATTACCGCTCAGGCAGGCTCTGACGGCAGAATCTACGGTTCCGTTACATCCAAGGAAATTGCGGAACAGCTCAAAAAACAGCATAACATTGAAATCGACCGCCGCAAGATCAATCTTCAGGATCCGATCAAGGCATTCGGCACGTATCTGCCCGAAGTCAAGCTTTATCCCGAAATCACGGGACAGATCCGCGTTGTTGTTACCGACAAATAAAAGCGTTTGATCAAACAGAGGGGACAACGTCCCCTGCCAAGCATAAAGACATATCCCTTTAACAAACATGATTGGAGCGTAAATATATGGCAGATATGCAGAAAAATCTTCCCTGCGCATTGGAAGCGGAGCAGTCCGTTCTCGGTTCAATTCTGATTGATCCGAACTGTTTTGCCGACCTTACGGAAATCATTCACGCAGATGATTTTTATCTGGATGAACACGGCGAAATTTTTTACGCCATGCAGGATCTTTTTGCGAAAAGCCGTGAAATCGACCTGGTTACTTTAATAGATACCTTGGTTTCCCGCGGCGTTTACAACGAAGAAGAAAGCAAAAAATATATCAAAATCATTGCGGAAACCGTTCCTTCTGCCGCCAACGTCTTGGATTATGCCAAGATCGTCAGGGAAAAGAGCCTTTTACGCTCCCTGATCGGCGCGGCAGATGAAATCAGAGAAACCGCGTTTTCCGCGCAGGGCGATGTCAAGGATATCATCGACAGCGCGGAAGCCAAGGTCTTTTCCATCGCACAGGGCAGTGAATCGAAAGGGTTCGTCCACATCCGCGAAGCCATCAGCCGTACTTACGAAAGATTGGACCTGCTGGCGCGTGATAAGGATGCCGCTTCGGGAACACCAACGGGATTTTCCGCCCTTGACCGTACCATTGTCGGTCTCGGCGAAGGAGACCTGGTTCTCATCGGCGCGCGTCCCGGTATGGGTAAAACAAGCTTTGCCATGAACGTTGCGACCAATATCGCAAAAAGCTCTCAGAAAAACGTCTGTGTTTTCTCGCTTGAAATGTCGGCGGAACAGCTCGCTTCCCGTATGCTTTCCAGTGAGGCGCTTGTTGACAGCTATGCCATCCGTTCGGGAAATCTGACGACGGATCAGTATAAAAAGCTTGCCGATGCCGCCGCCGATCTTTCCGAAAGCAATATTCTGATCGACGATACCACGGGTATTACCGTTACCCGTATGAAAGCAAAGCTCCGCCGTGTAAAAAATCTGGGGCTCGTGGTTGTGGACTATCTCCAGCTTATGCAGGGCGAACGAAACAGCGACAACCGCGTGCTGGAGGTCGGTGATATTTCGCGCGGACTGAAAATTCTCGCCAAGGAATTGAAAATCCCCGTTATTTGCTGCGCACAGCTTTCCCGTGGTCCCGAAAGCCGAACGGATAAAAGACCTATGCTTTCCGACCTTCGTGACTCGGGTGCAATCGAGCAGGACGCGGATATCGTTATGTTCCTCTACCGAGACGAATATTACAAAGCACCCGATGCGGGTGAACAAAGCGTCGCGGAATGCATCGTGGCAAAAAACAGACACGGTTCAACGGGCACAGTCAAGCTCGGCTGGATCGGACAATTCACAAAATTTATTACGCAGGATCTGGAACATGAAGAAGACTGATACGCAAACCGTTCTTGAAAAAATGAACCGTTTATCGAAACGATACGGTTTTTATCTAAAAGGCGAAAAAACACTCGTCGGATTTTCGGGAGGTGCGGATTCCGTTACGCTTCTTCATGCGCTCCTCTCCGTACTCGGCAAAGACCGTGTTGCCGCCGTGCATATCAATCATATGCTCAGAGGCGATGAGGCGGATGCCGATGAAGCGTTTTGCAGGGATTTCTGTCAGAAGAGGGAAATCCCTTTTCTTTCCCAAAAAATTGACGTTTTATCACTCTGCGGAGGAAGTTCTTTTGAAGAAACCGCAAGGAATGTCCGATATCGGGTATTTGAAGAAGCGGCAAGGGAACTCAACTGCACAACCGTTTCTCTTGCTCATACGGCAAGCGACCATCTGGAAACGCTTCTTTTTCATCTCTGCCGGGGCGCAGGCGCTTCGGGACTTACAGGCATTCCCGTACAAAGACCGCTCGGAAAATTTACCGTTGTACGGCCTCTTCTGGATGTAACGCGGGATGAAATTTTAGCGTATATCGAAGAAAACGATCTTTCCTACCGTACGGATAAAACGAATGCCGATACTGCTTATACACGCAATTTCATCCGCGCCGAAATCGTTCCTCTTTTACAAAAAATCAATCCTGCCGTACAGGAAAACGCGCGTTATGCATCGGATTCCGTTGCAGAACTGCAAGCTTATGCGGAAAAATCCGCAAATGAATTTCTGGAAGCGCACGCAAAAAACGATGTTGTTTCTGTTCATGCGCTTTCTTCTCTTTCTCCTGCCGTTCTTTATCCCGTTCTGGACGGGCTTTATAAACGCGCGGGCGGAGAAACGCTTTCCCGTACGCAGGCATTGGCAATGGAAGAAATGATATCAAAAAGAAAAAAGGGAGCATCCGTTTCGTTATCGGGAAATCTGACCGCAAGATTGGACGGAGAAAGCCTTCGCTTTTTCCACAACGCTGTTGAAAACGTATTTCCTCATTGCGAAACATCCTTGGCATGGGGAAAAAATCAAATCGGAGAAAATAAATTTATCTATATCGGGGAGAGTCCGCAGGGAGAATTTTCATTCTGTGCAAAGGCACTCCTGTGCGAAGCTTCCCTTCCCTCTCTTTTTGTCCGCAAAAGACAAAACGGAGAAGCTTACCGTTTCGGCGGCATGACGAGAAAACTCAAAAAATTACTTTGCGGATGCAGTCTTGCCGAAAAAAACCGCCCCGTTATTTGTGACGGAGACGGTATCATCTGGCTCCCCGGTTTTCCCGTTGCAGACGGAAAAGGGGGAGAGATTCCGGTTTATTATGTGGAAAAATAAAAATTAAAACCTCAGATCCATCTGGGGTTTTAACTTTTTATTTGGAATAGAAACATTTAATATAACTTTGTTGGAAAAGTCTTCAATATTTCAAGTGACTCTAACATATTCTTAACAAAATTATTTGCAAAAGAGTACAGAATTCGTTCTGTACTCTTTTGCAATCCATTCACTCTATGATAAACCACCCATATAAACTACAATTCATACCCCAGCGCAAGAAGCATTGCTCTTGCGGATTCCACAGAGTCAATCCCCGTCCTGTTTTTGACGGGCGCAAATTCCCATTCCCTTGCAATTTCGTAAGCAAGACAGGAATCCATACGCTCCACAAGATCCGTTGCCAGCATTTCATATTTGAAGCCGTTTTCCGTTTCGGGCTTGATATAGTCTCCATCCCGATAATACGGAATTTTTTTACGCGCTTTATGCACGGGAAGCTTCACGGAAAGCGTTTTTTCCATTTCATCCACACGGAACAGATAATTCAGAATCACGCCGTATTCCATTTCATGGGTAGAAACGGCTTTTTCTTTTTTCAAGCGGTCAAGTTCAAAATATTCAATCACCGCGGGATGGCTGTCATTTCTGCAAATCAAACCAATGCGTTCATCGGGGGTTGCTTTTTTCACAACCTTTGCGCCGCAAGCGGAATTTTCCCGAATCACAGCGCCGATAAAACGGGGATCCGCCGTTTTTTGCAGAACGTTGTCAATCGCAACCACATTGAGCCACATAAGACCGTTTTTCTTGATTTCATCCAGATAGCCCTCAGATACCAAGGAAGAAAACCACCCTCCGTTCCCATCGGGAGAAAGCACAAGAGAGGACGGAGAGCTTTGATAGATTTTTCCGTCAAAATCCGTTGCGGGCGCCATATTCTGATTGAAAAAGCGTACTGCGGAGGGCTCGTAACCGAAAAAGGAATGTTCTTTCAAAAAATCCTCAATTTCCTTACGGTTATAAATACTGGTCATGATATAGATGGGAAACCATGCGCCCGCGCGCTTTGCAACCTCACGTAAATACCCGAAATGCAAAGAAAAAATGGGAATCTCTTTGGTAAGACCGATATTAAACATTCCCTTGGCATGGGGATAACCGAGTCTGGTTCCCTGCCCGCCGCAGAGAAGAACCGCGCCGACTTTCCCCTCGGCAATCGCGCGGAGGCCGATTTTTTCCAGTTCGTCCTTTTCTTCTTCCGCGCGCCGCGCATGAAAAATCGGGATCGGCGCAAGATTTTCATAATTTTTTTCTTCGAAATGCTTTGCTCTCTTGAAAAGATCAAAATCCAATGCGCAAAGCTCTTCGGAAAAGCGGATTTTTTCTTCTTCGGTCAGGTCTTCCAATGCATGAAGAAGATGTTCCTGCCCGCATTCGTACAAACGTTTTTCAAGGGTTTTGTCAAGATGGGATTTCATATAAGCATTCGCCTTTCTTTGTTTATGGGTAAAAGCCGAAATTTCCGTCCGTTATTTTTTTCTTTCCAACAGGTATTTTGCAAAATCCACTAAGATTTCGCTGTTTTCATATTTTCCGATTGCCTTAACGGCAGTATCGGTTTTTTGTTTTGCATATGCAAAAGCCTCTTCGATGCTCATTTCCGAAAGAAACGTCGTTTTCTGCATTCTTTCATCCGCGTGAACGCGTTTACCAAGCGTAACATCATCACTTGTAGCATCCAGAATATCGTCAATGACCTGAAAAGCAAGACCGATGTTTTCCGCATACAAAGCGGCATCCTTCATACGTGCATCATCCTCCGAAGCGATTCCCGCCGCATAACAGCCGAGCAATGCGGAAGCAATGATAAGCGCACCCGTTTTCTTCAAATGCATTTTCAGCAGAAGCGGAAAATCAACGGGATTCTTTTCGCCCAGAAGATCAATCTGCTGACCTCCCATCATACCGAGCCCGCCCGCATGCTTCAAAAGCATCGCAGTTGCACCGAGCCCAATTTCAGGACTGACAAAGGGGTTGCGCGCCGCAAGCTCATATCCCTTGGTAATCAGCGCATCGCCCGCCAGAAGCGCAATATCCTCCCCGAAAACCACGTGATTGGTCGGTTTTCCGCGGCGAAGATCATCGTCATCCATACATGGCATGTCATCATGAATCAAAGAAGAAGCATGAACGCATTCGATGGCGCAGGCAAAAGGGAGCGCTTCCTTTTCCGTACCTCCGAAAAGACGGCAAAATTCAATCACAAGAAACGGACGGATTCTTTTTCCGCCGGAAAGCGCGCTGTAACGCATGGATTCGTAAAGCACGGAAAGATCTTCATCGGGTGTTTCCAGATATCGTTCCAATTGCGTCTCTACAAAAGCCGCATTGTTTTTCATTCTTATTTGCCATTCGTTTTTCATTGCGCAGCTCCCTCCGTTTTGATAAAATCAACTTCCTCAAGAGTTCCTTCTTCGCCTTTTTGCAAAATTTTCACTTTCTGTTCGGCGTTTTCCAAAGCCTTATTGCAAAACTGAATCAGTTTCACACCTTCCTCGTAAAGCGAAAGGGTTTCATCCAACATGGCTTCTCCGCTTTCCATTGCCCTTACGATCTCCTCCAAACGCGCAAGCGAGGATTCAAATGTCTTTTTCTTTCTTTCCGCCATTTTTCTCTCCCTTTCTCATGTAACCGAATTTTTATCGGGATTGATTTCCTTTACCTCTGCGCGCACCGTTCCGTCCGTCAGCATAAAGGAAATATTTTCCCCTTCCCTGATCTGCAAAATACTTTTGATCAGACTGTTATTTTCATCAAAAACCGCGCTGTAGCCTCTCGCAACGACCGAAAGAGGATTCAGTGCCTCCAATTTTGCCGTTTCTTTCTGAAATTGCATTTTTTTCGCCGTCAGAACGGATTCCACACGGCTCTGCAGCATGCGCTCCACCATCAAAAGTGCCATTCGCTTATCATCCAGAAGATTCATGGGGTCTGTCATAACGCGGGATGAGGAAAGGCGTTTCAGCTTTTCTTCTGCCCTTGCAATATAACGGGCAACGGCAAGCGAAAGCCTTTTCTCCGTTTGCTCCAGGTTTGCTATCAGCTCAGCACTGTCCGGAACGGCAAGCTCTGCCGCCGCAGAGGGTGTCGGCGCACGCAGATCTGCGGCAAAATCACAAAGCGTAAAATCCGTTTCATGTCCGACAGCGGAAATGATCGGAATTTCCGATGCGGCGACCGCACGGACCAAAGCCTCGTCGTTAAAGGACCAGAGATCCTCCAAGGAACCGCCGCCTCTTCCGATGATCAGTACATCCGCATTTTTTTGTATATTGAAATATCGAACGCCCCGAATCAGACTTGCAGGCGCGTCCGTTCCCTGCACAAGCGCGGGATAAAGAACGATCTCAGCCAAAGGATACCGTCTGCCCAAAATATGGATCATATCCCGGATTGCGGCACCCGTAGGAGAGGTAATCAGCCCGATTCGCTTCGGAACGGCAGGCAAAGACTTTTTTCTTGCTTCGGAGAAAAGTCCTTCCTTTTCCAGTTTCGCTTTGAGCTGTTCATACGCCATATACAGCGCGCCCACACCGTCGGGCTCCATCACATCAACGTAGATCTGATACTGTCCGTCACGGGGAAATACGCTGACTCTTCCTCCGACAACTACACGCATACCGTTTTCGGGTTTGAATTTCAGTTTGGAGGCACTGCTCCGAAACATGACCGCACGAACGGCACCGCCCGCATCCTTGAGCGAAAAATAAAAATGTCCCGTTTTATAATGATTGGTGAAATTGGAAATTTCGCCCTTGATATAAATATTCCGCAAAATTTCATCATATTCAAAAAGCATTTTAATATATTCGTTCAGCTCCGAAACGGAAATGATTCTTTTTTGCATACAGGCTCCTTTCCAACGTGTTTATTTTATTTGACTGTTTCCCGCAGATATCTCTCCAAGCCAAGATAAGCCGTTCCCACAGCGTTATCGGAAGAAAGCGCGGTATCCGCAAAGAGCGCGCCCGAAAGCTTTTTTGCGAGCATATTTTTAATCATTTCATTGCGCATAACGCCGCCCGCATAAATAATAGGCAGATCGGGATAGCGTTCTCTTGCCGAAAGCGACATTTCCAAAATGGTTTTTCCGACGAATTCAATGGCAAACCGTGCGATATCTTCGGCCGACACGCCTTCTCTTTGCATTTTCAAAGCCATGTTTTCCGCACCCGAAATATTACAGTCCGTGCCGCGTACGCAAATTTTCGTTTGAATCTTTTTGGCTTTGCTTTGCAAAGCGAGTTTTTCCAGTTCGCCTCCGCAGGGGAAAGAAAGTCCAAGCATAACACCGACTCTGTCCACGAGCTGTCCTGCGGAAATATCTTTTGTACAGCCGACGATCTCTGCGGAAAACCCGATTTCGTCATTCGGCTCGGCATAAAGCAATTCCGTAGTTCCTCCCGAAGCATGAAAAGCCAGAAACGGTCTTTTTCCGATGCTTTCATCCCCACAGGTTTTGACTGCCGCCATCAGGTGTCCCGCCTGATGGGAAAAACGGTAAATCGGAATATCCAATGCAGACGAAATGCTTTCCGCCACGGACTGTCCTGCCAGAAAGCAAGGCATATAAGAGCCTTCCACGTCGCGTGGATACGCGCTGTATGCCACCGCATCGATTTTTCCCATCGGCTGGAGCGCGCGCATCATTTCGGGCAAATTGACTGTATGCAAAAAAAGCGCGTTGCTTTGTCTAAGCCCGCACTCTCCTTTGCCAACGGATAAAATTTTTCTGCTCTGTCGGAATCCGTCCTCCGAAGCCAGGGCAACCGATGTCGTATAATTACTTGTATCAATACCGAGAATTTTCATTTTGCTGTTTCTCCGAAAGATTTCGCAACGGAGTTCAGAATACCGTTGATGAAACCGGGAGCTTCATCGGTATCGTAGCTCTTCGCAAGCTCAACCGCTTCATTCAAAGCAACGGGTTTGGGAACATCAGTATACATAAGTTCATAGGAACAAAGACGAAGAATGGAAAGAGACATTCTGGAAATTCTTTCCAAAGTCCATCCTTTCGCATGTTCTCTGATCTTGTTATCAATTTCAGACAAATGTTCTACCGTACCGCAAAAAAGCGATGCCGCAAAATCATTTGTTGGAATCTCTCCTTCCGCGCAAATCAATGCAAAATGCATAGTAGGGTCTGTTTCCGTATGAAAACCAAAGCTGTAAAGTGCTTTCAATGCACATTCTCTTGCAGCACGGCGTGTGATCGATGCCATAACTTCCTCCTTAATTCTTCGCCCGGGGGCGAATGAAAAGACAAATTTTGAATCTCACATCTTTTCGGTCTTTATTATACCTCGTTTTTGAAAAAAAGTCAATACAAAGAGAGAAAGTGTACGGGTTTTCTCTCCATTTTCTATCATTTTACCCTATAATTTCCATTATATTCTTTTATTTTCGTATAAAATTTCTCAAAGGCAATTCTGTTTTTCCGATCGGTATGCAAAAAATCGCAATTTGTGCAAATCCGAATCAAATACGGTTTTTCTTAAAACACAAAAACCGCAGAAATTCAAAACTTCCGCGGTTCTTCTTTTTCCTGAATCGGATATTCGATTACTGATTGTTTTCTGCGTATCTCGCAACGTCGCCGACTGTTACAAACGTAACCACAACGTCATCGGGAACAACGATGCCGTATTCCTCTTCGATCGTCATGAGCATTTCCACAACATCCAAGGAATCCGCGCCGAGATCGCTGATAATATTGGTATTTTCATCAATCGTATCAATATCAATTCGCAACTGTTTTGCAAGAATTTCCTTGATTGCTCCAAGCATATCCATAAAACCGTCCTACCTTTCCGTACCATGGCAGCCTTGCTACCGAATTTTATCAATCACATTATATACGATAATGGCGATATTTTCAAGTATATTCAAAAAATATTTTTTATAACTCTTTTTTTCGTAAAAGTAATCCGAATTTTTGAAAAGATTTCACTCAAAGAATATCTTCTTCCGCTTCTTTTTTTGCACGAATCTTATTTTGAATACAAAGCACCATTGCCTCATTCGGTTCAAATGCAATTTCAGCAATCTTTCCGTTGAATTCAAAAAAAATGCGGTAAGAGATTTTGGGCTGCAAAGATTGGCAATAATTATACCGCATGGATGCTTTGATGCCATGCTTGCGGCAAAATTCCTTTTCTTCCTTGGTTTTCGGTGTTTTTTCAATGGCAATCAGCGTGGAAAGCGAAAGATTGCAGACCGTCTGCGTTTTTTTCCCCATGCGTTTGGTAATGATAAAGTTTTCTTCATCTACGGCATAACAAAAGGAAGTCAGATAATATCGGTTCAACAGTTCAAAACTGAAAATATAAACGCCGATGGCGATCAACTGATAAAACAAGCGGTAACCGACATCCAATACCGCTGATACAATCAGCCCTGCACAAGCAATCACGAGAAAAACGACGGAAAGCCGTTTCCCCTTTTTTCCCTTTGGAGGAATATGTTCCATAAACTTCTCTGCTCCTTTCCGACACAGAAAAAAATTTTTATCAATAAAAAGTGGCAAAACCTTTTTTTGCCGCATAGAATGGGAATGCACGACCGAAAATTACCGATAAGGAGATTTTTATTATGGAAATCAATCAGGAAACCATCAATCAATTCCTCTCTCTGGATGATGAAGAATTGAAGAAAGCATTCCGCAGCATTGCCTGCGCGCTCGGCATGAACGAACGCTTTGCCGCCGCAAATACACAAAGATTCAAGCGTATGCTTGCTTCCAGCAATCCCAAAGACATTGAGCGGCTGCTCTCTTCTCTTGAACCTGCGCGTGCGCAGGAAATTATGAAAACCGTCAACAAAGGAAAGGATTCCCGGACATGAACGGAGATTTCAGTCAAAAATTAAATCAGGTATTATCCAATCCTGCCATGATGGCACAGATCAAAGCACTCGCAGATACCATGACGGAAAACAGTGCACCGCCCGAAACGGAAAAAAACGTATCGGAAACGGATCTTACTCAAAAAAACAAAAATCCCGAACCGTTTCCCGAAAAACTGAACATTCCGCCCTTTTTTACGCCTTCTCCGTCATTTGAAAAAAACCTGCAGAACGCTTGCGCGCTTTTAAGCGCACTGAAACCGTTTCTGGATCACAAAAGACAAGAAAAAATCGACAAAATGCTTTCCATGATGCATTTTGCGCAGATGGCAGGACAATTCGGCAATTTCTTTTAGGGCTTGTTTTTGAAAAACAGGCGTTTTTCAGGCATGTTGATCCCGTTCAGGCAAGACCTGAAAAATATTATTCAAAAAAATGAAAGGAAACGATTTATGTACAGCCGAAGTTACGGTTCCATAGAATCCGAAAAAAAGACCGAAAGCTTTGCCGTCCCGGCAGATTATAACGGCAGTTTGTATCCGGGCAGAACGGAAGCACGCGAAGTCCGTAAAAAAACGGAAGATCTTCCCCCTAAGGAAGAAAACGACGAACCGATGCAAAAGCCGGTTCCCGCAGAAGAACCGACCGCTTCTTCCCGTCCGTCAGGAAACGGGAGCAGTCTGCTGGAAAAATTCTCAGCAGAAGATATCATCCTTTTCATTCTGGTATTCTCACTGCTCAAAGAGGATAACGGGGATTCCGGTACCATCCTCGCCGTCATTCTCGCACTCCTGCTTCTGTAACACACGGAACATCTCTTCATCAAACACCAAGGATGCATCCGCAGTCAAAACATTGACCGTACGTACAGTCTTTCCGTTGATTTTCTGTACATAGGAATAAGGCAAGCCGTTTGATTTATCAACTTTGACGGCATCTATCGTATGAAATTCCGGGTATTCGTAAATTACCGTACAAAATCCGTCCTCTTCGGAATACGAAACCAATTCATGTTCCAGCCGCAAAAGTTGTGAAAAATCCGGCAAAGGCGAAATATTACGGAATTCGTATCCGTCTTTTTTCAAGCAGTATTTTTCAGTTTCCTCAACGTAATCCGCAATATGGGCAAATTCCCCATCGCAGATGATCACGGATTGAAGCTCCTCCGACTCATTATACCGATGGATACGGTATTTTTCTCCATGTTTCCAAAGCGCATAAGCTTCCGCATACGGAACATCGTTCCTATAATCGGTTACATAGATATGCAAATAGTATGATTCCGAAAGAGGAAACTGTTTGAGCAATGCATCGTAAAACGGAATCTCCGTATGCAAAATCAAATTTTCTTTTTCGGATTCTGTATACACGGGAATAAAAATTTCTCCTTCAAAATCACTTTCCGCAGACCGCATTGGTTCCTCCTCCGCAGAGAAAGAAAACCAATGCAGCCGATAAAGAAGAAACAGCACTCCCATGCATACGCAGAAAAATAAAATCAGTACGGATAAGACGGACATCATCGTCAGAAAATTTTTAGAGGATAACCATCTGTTTTTTATCATGCCGAAAAGTCCCGCCTTTCTTTTGATTTCAGATATCAGGATGTTTCATTCGTATTGGTGATTCCATCCGCAAAATACTCCGGTTTTTTGATGCGGCATAAAAACTTTCTGTCGTTTTTCAATGCTTCCAGATAAAGCAGGTTACCGGCACAAAGTCCCACGGAAAGAATCGGATAATACATATAAAGAACGGATGCCGTACAGAAAACGGCAGAAGCCACGTAGATGGCGAGAACCGATTGATTCGGCGAAAATCCGTTGTATAAAAGCTTATGATGCAAATGCTGTTTATCCGCTTTGAACGGATTTTGTCCCTTGGCAATTCTGCGGCAGAAAGCAAAAACCGTATCCATCACGGGAAGCGCAAAGATCAGCGCCGGTACCACAATGGAAAAAAGCGCCTGCGATTTGAAAAGACCGAATACGGAAATGCAAGCCATCACGTAACCGATCAGCATAGAGCCCGCATCTCCCATAAAAATGGTCGCACAGCAAACGTTATACGGCAAAAATCCAAGCATGGCACCGCAAATTGCGGCGGAAGCAATGGCGCATATGGGATTTCCCATAATCAGCGAGGTTACCAGAAGCGCAAAGGATTCCATTGCGCAAACACCGCTTGCCAGCCCGTCCAGACCGTCAATCAGATTGACGGCGTTGATGATCAAAACAATCCAGAGGACCGTAACGGGAAACGCAAAGTTTCCGAGACGCAAAGAAAAACCGAACACGGTTGTATATTCGATTTCACCTCCAAAATAAACTGTGAAAGCAGCAACGGCAATCTGCGCCAGAAGCTTACAAACCGGAGGAATATCATACATATCGTCAAGCAGTCCGATCAGACAAATGCTCATACCGCCGATCAGCATGATATAAATCTCTGTGGGAAGATATTTCGTCAGAAAAAAGGAAAAGAGCAAAACAGCAACCAAAAAGCCGGCAAGAATCGAAATACCTCCGAAATAGGGAATGGGAGTACTGTGCATTTTTCGTTTTCCGTCCGGAACGTCCAGACAATTACAACGCAATGCAAGTTTTCTTGCGTGCGGTGTCAAAAAGTATGAAATCAAAAATGAAAAGAGTATTGCCGCCAACGCAAAAAACAATTCCGTTTTAAAAACAGTATTGATATTGGTCATATCGGTAAAATTCCTTTTTAAGGTTTTGCGAGGAAGCCGATCTTGCGGTATACCTTGGAAAGCGTTTTGCGCGCAATATAGGAAGCCTGATCTGCATTTTCACGCATGAGATTTTCCAGATACACTTTATCTGCCATCAATCTCTTGAATTCCGCCTGCAAGGGAGCAAGTCCGTCTGCACAGGCTTCGCCGACAGCCATCTTGAAATCGCCATAGCCTTTGCCTTCGAATTCTTTTTCGATATCTTCGAACGTTTTGCCTGTGAAGCAGGAATAAATGGTCATCAGATTGTTGATGCCATCCTTACCGTCCGCGTATCTGACCGAGGTATCGCTGTCCGTTACGGCGCGTTTGAATTTACGGATAATATCGTCCTTGGAATCCAGCATAAGCACGCACGCGTTGGGATTTTCATCGGATTTGCTCATCTTCTTCGTGGGATCGGCAAGAGAACAGATTTTGGCACCTGTTTTCGGCATATAGCATTCGGGAACCACAAAAGTATTTCCGTAAACCTGATTGAAGCGTTCCGCAATATCGCGTGTGAGTTCAAGATGCTGCTTTTGGTCAATACCAACGGGAACAAGGTCTGCCTGATAAAGCAAGATATCCGCCGCCATCAAAGCAGGATACGTGAACAACCCCGCATTGATATTTTGCGCGTTTTTCGCGCTTTTATCCTTAAACTGTGTCATACGGGAAAGCTCGCCGAACATGGTATAGCAATTCAGTACCCACGAAAGCTGCGCGTGAGCGGGAACATGGCTCTGCACGAAGATCAGGCTTTTTGCGGGATCAATGCCTGCAGCAAGGTAAATTGCCACGGTTTCCATGGTTCTGCGGCGAAGCTCCGCGGGTGTCTGGCGGACGGTAATCGCGTGCATATCTACCACGCAGTAAAGAGAATTGTATTCCTCATATTTTTCATTCTGGAGCGTTTCCCAGTTGCGGATCGCACCGAGATAGTTGCCAATCGTCAGATTCCCGCTCGGCTGAACGCCGGAAAGAATCGTTTTTTTGCTGTTAGAAAATTCCATTTATGTATGCCTTCTTTCTTTTTCATCAATCATTGTTCCGTAATTTTTTACAGTACCTCCGTTCCCATCTCCCATTACGGCGCGGGGAACGGTTCTTTTTTTACGATTGAAGATATTATATCACATATTTTTCTCTTGTTCAAGTGGAACGCGAAAAAAACATCGGTTTCGACAGAAAAAACCATATTCTTTTCTGCATACAGGCGCCGTTTGCAGAAATCTGCGCAGGGCGCAAATCCTGATAAAAAAATTCCGCATTCCTCTGTTTTTCGTATTTTTCCAAACGGAAAGGAGTCGGACGGGACACGGAAAAATACCAAAATTTGCGTATGGATTTTTTTCGGGAAATGAATTATAATATAGATTAAAGATATTATATTCGGATGGTGATGAAAATTGGAACTGAATTTAATTCGCGAGGATAAACTCAAAGTCCTCTTAACCCCCTTTGATATGATGAAATATGAACTGACCTGCGAAAAACTCGATTACGAAAATACGGAAACACGCAAAGCGATTTGGAGCATTCTCGACTACGCCAAGCACGAAACAGGTTTTGATGCAGCCATCGGAAAAATCCGCATCGAGGTCTATCCCGAAAAAAGCGGCGGCTGCGCCATCTACATAACCAAACTCAAAAAAAGCGAAAACCCGTCCTGTGAGCCAATGTACGAAACAAACGCCAAAGCGGCACCCGTTTCAAAAAAAATAACTGCTGTCTATGAATTTGAAGAAACGGACTCTCTCATCCGCGTTTGCCGTTTTCTGTCGCATCGCGGTTATCATGAGGAAAGCCACGCCTTTTTTGAGTGCTTTTCCGAAGGAAACATCCGTTATTTTCTGCAAATCACGGAAAATCAGCCGTCATATCCCAAAAAAACAAAATATCTGCGTGAAAATCTTTTCATCGAAGAATTCGGCATCCGCCTGGAATCCGAAGAAAGCAAATTTTATCTTTCTGAACACGCAACACCGATTTGCCGTAAAAATGCCGTGGAAACGCTTGCCGCTCTCGGCAAATAACCGACCGGAACATAAAAACCGGAGGATTCTTTCCAAAAAAATATTTTTCACGATTTTGAAAAAATATTTCTGTGAAAATATGAAAATATAATTGAAAGATAACGCCGTTTGTGGTACAATAAACACAGCGGCGTTATCCCGCTTTGATTACAAGATTACGGAGAACTAAAACATGGAAATAAAAACACTGGAAGAAATCAAACGCGCCTGTGAATCCTGCGAAAAATGCGAGCTTTGCCAAACGAGAACCAACATCGTTTTCGGTACGGGAAACGCAAACGCGCACCTTATGTTCATCGGAGAAGCACCCGGACAGAAAGAGGATGAAACAGGAATACCTTTTGTCGGCGCCGCGGGCAAACTTCTGAATAAATATCTGGATGCTGTCGGCATCGCAAGAGAGGACGTATATATTGCCAATATCCTGAAATGCCGTCCGCCGAAAAACCGCGATCCTCTTCCCGCAGAGGAAGATATGTGCATCGGCTATCTGCGCGAGCAGGTACTCGCCATCCGTCCCAAGGTCATCGTTTGCCTGGGAAGAATTTCCGCCATGCGTATCATCAAACCCGATTTTAAAATTACGGCAGAGCACGGAAAATGGTTTGAAAAAAGCGGCTATTCCGTTTGCGCTATTTACCATCCCGCCGCGCTTCTGCGCGATCCCCGCAAAAAAGACGAAATGCTCGCTGATATGATTGCCATCAAGCAACGCATAGAGACTGAGGATATCTGATTTATGACCATCGATTTTTCCTCGCTGATCTCCACATGCGCAGCGATTCTTCTTCTGATCGCAATCGGCTTTTTCCTTCGCAAAATCGGAATGACGGACGATGATTTTTGCAAAAAGCTTTCTGCGCTCGTCGCCAAAGCAGCAATCCCTTTTCTGATTATCCATTCCATCGTCAGTCTCGAATTTTCCCCCGAAAAATTGCGCAACGGGGTTCTGATCCTGATTTTCGGCACGCTTGCGCATACGTTGATGGCATGCTGTGCAAAAATTATTTTTTCACGGGCAAAAGATGCCGATGAAAAGAAAATTTATCAATTTGCCTGCGTATTTTCTAATTGTGCTTTTATCGGCTATCCGATTTTAAGTGCGTTATTCGGAGAACTCGGTCTTTTTTACGGTGCATTTTACGTGGTTACCTATAACCTCGGCTGTTGGAGCTACGGCGTCCTGCTGATGTCCAAAGGCAAAGCGGAATATAAATTCACCGTCAAAAACATGTTTCTCAATGTCGGTACCATCGCTTGCTTTCTCGGTCTTGCGATGTATGCTTTGCAAATCCCCCTACCCTCTTTTCTGCAAACAACCGCCATGCACATCGGAAACCTGTGCACGCCGCTTTCATTAATTGTAACAGGATCGCTTGTTGCAACGATTCCTCTCGGAAAAATGTTCACAAATAAAAAACTGTATCTCTTCTGTGCGGTCAAGCTTCTCATTCTTCCCGTTCTGTTCGCTCTCATGATTCATCTTTCGGGCGCAGACCGTCTGATCGGAGAAATGAATCTGACTGTATTTTTAGCAGTCATGGTCTCTCTCCCACCTGCTGCACTCACCTCTCTCTTTTCCAATATGTTTGAGGTAAAGCCGTCTTTCGCCGCTCAGGTCGTCAGTCTCGGTACGCTTCTTTCCCCACTGACAACGTTGATTGTCATCAAAGCGACACAAATGATCTGCATGATCGGAAGTTGAATCATCCCAATCAGCATTTTTCATGAAATTCTATTGCAATTCAAATATATTTTCATCAATCGAAAAGGAGATGATCCATTATGGAAAAACTTATCGGTAACGCTATCGTCGGTCAGTCCGGCGGTCCCACAGCAGCAATTAACGCAACCCTCGCAGGCGTCATCAGAGGCGCACTCGAAAGCAATGTCATCGGAAAAATCTACGGAGCAAAAAACGGCATTGAAGGCGTTCTTGCACGCCGTCTGATCGATCTTTCCTCCATGACAACGGAAGACCTCGCTCTTTTGGAAACTACCCCTGCGGCGGCACTCGGCTCCTGCCGCAAAAAGCTCCCTTCCGATTTTGAAGGAGCAAACCGCAAAATTTTTGAAGATATCGTTACAATATTCAAAGAATATGATATCCGCTACTTTTTCTATATCGGTGGCAACGATTCTATGGACACCGTTTTGAAGCTGTCCCGCTTTACCAAGGAAATCGGTTACGACATGCGTGTCATGGGCGTACCGAAAACCATTGACAACGACCTCGCGGGAACAGACCACACACCCGGCTACGGTTCTGCCGCAAAATATATCGCAACCACCATGCAGGAAATTCTCCGCGATACTGCGGTTTATACCGTCAAAGCCGTTACGATCGTTGAAATCATGGGCAGAGATGCAGGCTGGCTGACAGCTGCCGCCGCCATTCCTTCCCTTTATTCCGATGTCGCTCCCGATCTCGTTTATCTCCCCGAAGTACTTTTCGATTACGATGCATTTTTCGAGGATATTGAAAAAGCGTTTGAAAAACACCCGAATGTCGTTATCGCGGTTTCCGAAGGCATTCGTTTGGCTGACGGCACTTATGTCGGAGAAGGCGCGCAAAGTGGCGCCACCGATGCATTCGGACACAAATATCTTTCCGGAACGGGCAAAGCACTCGAAATCGCAGTCAAGGAAAAATTCGGCTGCAAGGTTCGCTCCGTTGAATTGAATCTCCCTCAGAGATGCGCTTCCCATCTCGCTTCCAAAACCGACCTTTACGAATCTGCCGCCATCGGCCGCCATGCCGTTCGTTACGCAACATTCGGCGAAACAGGAAAAATGATGATTTTTACCCGTGTGGAGGGCGACCGCTACAGAGTTTACGTAGACAGCGCCGATATCGCGGGCATTGCCAATGCGGTTCGTACCGTTCCCCGTGAATATATCAACGCACGAGGAAATTACGTAACCGAGCAGTGCTTGTCTTATATCGCTCCGCTGATCGTCGGAGAACCCGAAATCCGTTTTGAAAACGGACTTCCCAAGCATTTTTCCTTTTGATTTTCCGTATACATCCGAAAATTCTGAGAAAGAGGTATCATCATGACTGCTCTTTTCGTCACAAAACGATTTTTTAATATCGATGCGGTTTACAACCGCGAAGTCCAGGAAAAACTGACAGGCGAACTCACTTTCCTTGCTCCTCTCAAATCCGAAACAGAATTGGAAAACCGAAAAGAAGAATTGCAGACGGTTGACTATATTTTTTCCACATGGGGAATGCTTGCGCTCACAAAAGAACAGATTCTTACATATTTTCCGAATCTGAAAGCCGTTTTTTACGCAGCCGGAACGGTACAGGCATTTGCCCGTCCGTTTCTTGAACTCGGTATTTCCGTACATTCCGCATGGCGCGCAAACGGTATTCCCGTAGCAGAAGTTACCGTTTCCGAAATTATTCTTGCCAACAAGGGATTTTTCCGACGCCGCGTACGGGACAGAAGCGAATGGAACAACCACGATCCCGAACGCCGTTTTCCCGGAAATTACGGTGCTAAAATCGGACTTCTCGGCGCAGGTATGATCGGCACAAAGGTCATTGAACTGCTCCGTCCCTATCGCTTGGAAATTCTTGTTTTCGATCCTTTCCTTTCCGATGAAAGAGCAAATGCGCTCGGCATAAAAAAAGCTTCTTTGGAAGAAATTTTCGAAACCTGCCATATTGTTTCCAACCATCTCGCAAACAAACCCGAAACCGTCGGCATCATCAGCCGCGATCTGCTTTCCCGCATGGATGAATATTCCGTTTTCATCAATACGGGCAGAGGCGCACAGGTGGATATGGATGCTCTGATCGATGAAATGCGCGCGCACCCCGGCCGCACAGCCATTCTTGACGTAACCGATCCGCAAGAGCCTCCGAGAGAAGACCATCCCGTTTACACTCTGGAAAATATTTTCCTTACCCCTCATATCGCAGGCAGTATCGGCGACGAAATGCACCGTATGGCAGATTTCATGTATGAAGAATACCTGGCAGTTGCAAACGGAAAAGCTCCCTGTCACGCCGTTTCCGTTGAAATGCTGGAAACCATGGCGTAACTTAAAAATCAATCCTTCAGGAGAAAAAACATGAACGCTTTTGATAAAAAAGACAGTTATACATTCTCTTTTACTTCACCCGATCAGCTCCGTCTGTATCTGGAAAAAAACGGATACACCATCCCGTTTTCCAAAGATATTTCCTATTTGGGTGAAAAAGTTTCCATCAGAACACCGAACGGTGGCTGCAGAACGCTGAAAAACGCGCTTGCGACACATCCCATGGAAGGCTGCGATGCGCAAACGGACGGTTCTCCCTCCGAACTGACACGCCGAAGATATGCCCGTTTTTCGGGTTCCGGTGCCGCGCTTGTCTGGGGAGAAGCCATTTCCGTCACACCCGAGGGAAGAACCTCCGACCATCAGATGATGCTCACGGAAAACAACGCTCCCGCTTTCAGCCGTCTGGTGGAAGATATGAAGAAAAACGATGTTTTCGTTGTGGCTCAGCTGACACATTCGGGACGCTTCGCAAAGAACAGCGAAACACCTCACGCGCTTTTCGCAACGAGAAGCCTTCCCTTGGAATCAAAACGTCCGCAAGACCTTGACGTTCCGACGGTTACGGACGATTATCTGGATTCTCTTCCCGAAAAATTCGCAAAAGCGGCAAAACTTGCCGAAAATGCGGGATTCGATGCCATTGATGTCAAGGCTTGCCACCAATATCTTCTGGACGAGCTTCTCTCCGCACATACGAGAGAAGGCAAATACGGCGGTTCTTTCGAAAACCGTTCCCGTCTTATGCTCGATTGCCTTGATGCCGTTCGTGCGGTGCTCCGCCCCGAAACGGTGATCGCATCCAGACTTTCCTTTTCCGATATGATCGAATATCCTTACGGTTTTGCCGTTTCCGAAGAAAAACCCACGACCCCCGATCTGACGGAAACCAAAAAACTTTTGAAAATTTTACAGGACAGAGGACTTTCGCTCGTCAATATGACCATGGGCTCCCCCTATTTCAATCCTCATATCAACCGCCCCTACAACAGAGGCAGCTACGAACCGCCCGAGCATCCCTTGGTTGGGCTGGAGCGTATGATTGAAGCCTCCCGTGAAATACAAGCAGAATTCCCCGACATCACGCTGATCGGAACGGGATACAGTTATATGCGCGAATTTGCGCCCTATATTGCCGCAGGCGCACTCAAAGAAAAAGCCGCTTCCATGATCGGCTTCGGACGTATGGCTTTTGCTTATGACACCTTTGCCAAGGATATGATCGAAGGCAAGACCGATCCCCGCAAGGTTTGTATCGCTTGCAGCAAATGCGCGGAAATCAAACGCCTCAGCCTGCATACGGGATGTCCAATCCGCGATCAGGAAATCTATCTCCCGATCTATCGGGAACATTGCATGAAGAGAAAGGATGCTTCAAAATGAACGAACAGTATGCCGTTCTCGCCGCCTATTACGACCGCATCATGGAAGATATTGATTACGAGGCGTGGTGTGATTTCTATGAAGCCTGCTTTACCGAAAACGGGATCAAACCCAAAAACATTTTGGATCTTGCCTGCGGTACGGGAAGCATTACCGTTCCTCTCGCAAAAAGAGGATATGCGCTGACAGGAATCGATCTTTCCTCCGAAATGCTCTCTCTTGCGCAAGAAAAAAGCGACGAAGCAAAAGTGAAAATCCGCTTTTCCGAGCAAAACATTGCGCTTTTTCAGGCAGGAGGAAACTTTGATGCCATCATTTGCAGTTTTGACGGCATCAATTATCTGACCTCGCCCAAGGATGTGCAATCCTGCTTTGCCTCGGTTGCCGAAACGCTTTCCGACGGCGGCGTGTTTATTTTCGATATCAGCACGCCCTATAAATACGAAAATATTCTGGCAGATAATGCATTCGTTTACGAATACGACGATCTGTTCCTTTCCTGGCAGAACTATTTCAATAAAAAAACCGGACTTTGCGATTTTTATCTGACTTTCTTCGTCAAAAATGAAAAAAACAGCTGGCAAAGATTCGATGAAACACAAAAACAAAGAAAATATCTCCCCTCTCGCCTTGAAAAAATGCTGAGGGAAGCCGGATTGACCGTAATCAAAACAACCGCCGATCTTGATTTTTCACCGCTCAAAGAAGATTCCGATCGATGCTTCTTTATCTGTAAAAAAGCAACTGACGGCGAATAAACGGAAAAATCCATAATAGATTAAAAATTTTCCCAAAGGAAGTTACCGAAACAATGAAAGAAAACAATGTATTACGCGCCATGACCAGAGACGGCGCCGCACGCATCATCGTCATGGATTCCACAGATATCGTCAATACCGCCATCCGTTATCACCGGACAGCGCCTACCGCTTCGGCGGCACTCGGTCGTGTCATGACCGCGGCATCGCTCATGGGCACGATGCTCAAAGAAAAAAACGATAAGCTGACACTTAAATTCAAGGGAGACGGCATTGCGGGAAGCGTGCTTGCCGTTTCTGATTACAAAGGCAATGTCAAAGGCTATATCCAGAATCCCGATGCGCATTTGCCTTTGAAGCCAAACGGAAAATTGGATGTCGGCGGTATTATCGGTAAGGGTGAGCTTTGCGTCATCCGCGACGTCGGCTTCGGTGATCCCCAATCCGGTTTTGCCGAAATTACAACGGGCGAAATCGCAGAAGATATCTGTGCATATTTTGCGCAGAGCGAACAGATTCCCACCGTATGCTCTCTTGGCGTTCTCGTGGATACCGATCTTTCCTGCCGCGCTGCGGGAGGCATTATGATTCAGCTTCTTCCCTTTGCCGCAGAAGATACCATTGCTGCGCTCGAAAAAAATCTCCCCCGCATGTCCAACGTATCTGCCATGTTTGAAGCAGGCATGACACCCGAAAGCGTAATGGCTTATATTTTGCAAGGAATTGAATACGATCTTTTCGATGATTTCCTCGCGGAATATACCTGCGATTGTGAAAAACAGCGTATTCTGGATGCACTCTCCTGCTTCTCCGACAAAGAATTGGACGAAACCTTTGCCGATCTGGAAAAAATTGAGGTATGCTGCCGTTTCTGCGACCAAAAATATTATTTCACACGCAAAGATATCGAGAAAAACAGAAAATAAGGGGATAACACCCTAAAAAACCGGACAGATCGTTTTTGAAGTGAACCCAAAAGTTTAGACAAAAATTAAATATTAAGTTATTTGCGAATGAGCTCGGTATTGAACTGGGCTCATTCCTTTTAGTTTTAAAGAAATTCTTTCGTTGTTGTAATAGTTGATATAGTTTTTCAATTCATCGATGAAAGCGTTAACGCTTTCAAATTTTTCTCCGTAAAACATCTCGACCTTCAGCCTGCCGAAGAAGTTTTCCATAGCACCATTGTCCATGCAATTTCCTTTTCGGGACATGCTTTGTTTGATATTGTGCTCTGCCAATAATCGCTGGTATTCGGCGTGCTGATGCTGCCAACCTTGATCCGAATGAAACAAGGGTGTTGCATCGTTGGGAAGCTTGGCAAATTTATCGTTTTTACGCTGTTTTCCTTTCAGCCCAAGGTTTCTCATCAGTTTCAGAACGGTTTTATGGTTCAACGAATATCCTTTGGCGCGCAACAGCGACAAGACTCTGCGATAGCCATACCTGCCTTTTCGCATTCCACTTTCACCCAACTCGTATTTTCGGGCTGTTTCTCGATATCCATATCGGTGTTCTCGCATATCCATTATAACAGATATTTTGAATTCAGTCGAGTACTTCCTTTGCATTTGTCCTTTCTTTGCCATAAAAATATGCACCTCCAAAAGTTTGTCTAACTTTTGGGGTGCATATCACTTTTAATGTTTATTTTTTGGTAATGGAAATATTGAAAAATTTGAAAAACTTTGATGTTTTCTGAGAAGTTTTTTTATCGGATGCAGGCTTATTGCCCACAGTCGCTTTCATATTATTGGTCTTTACGGAAAATTTCGCTTTTTCCTCGGAAATTTCCCTTGTTTCTTTTTTGCTGTCTTCTTCATCAAAAAATGAAGTTTCAAAATTATTATTTTTCTTTTCTTCTGTTTTTTTCAAAGTTTCTTCGACGTCTGCTTCCTCGGTGATTTCTTCGATGACTTCTTCCTCGGTTGCCTCCTCGGTAATTTCTTCGATGGTTACCTCCTCGATTGCCTCCTCGGTGATTTCTTCGATGACTTCTTCCTCGGTTGCTTTCTCGGTAATTTCTTCGATGGTTACCTCCTCGGTTACCTCCTCGGTT
>JAFQEK010000156.1 GCA_017399025.1 Clostridia bacterium | reverse complement strand
ATTAAGCATACCTGCGTCTCGATTTTTACAAGTTCATCTCCGCTGAAAGCAAAAAATCTGCACAGGCGGTCGAGCTGCCCAAGCTCGCCAACTTCTTTTTTGTAACTTTTTTCTTTTTGGCAAAGAAAAAAGTTTAGTAACGAAAGTTGTATAATAAAAGTGGACAATAAGGAAAGTTAATGATAGAAATTCGATGGAATCATAGTTTTTATAAAATTAGTCTTAAAAAGTAAATGCTGTTGCCCTGATAAAAATCAAAAAACATCTTGATTTTTTCTGCATATTATGATAGAATAAGATTTAATCACATTTCATCAGGAGGGAAAAATTGATTCACTTTTTAGCAAAGTTTTTGATCCCCGATCATAAAAATACCGCTTCTCCGCAGGTCCGCAATGCCTATGGCGCGCTTTGCGGTATTATGGGAATCATTCTGAACATCATTCTTTTCGGCATTAAGCTTCTGGCAGGTCTGCTCAGCGGCGCAATTTCCGTTATGGCAGATGCATTCAACAATCTGACCGATGCAGGTTCTTCTCTGATCACTCTGATCGGTTTTCGTATGGCAGGACAGAAACCCGATAAACATCATCCGTTCGGACACGGAAGAATCGAATATATTTCGGGTCTGATCGTTTCCATGATCATCATTCTCGTCGGCTTTGAACTCGGCAAAAGCTCCCTTGAAAAAATCGTTTCTCCCGAAATACCCGTATTCAGTACCGTTGCCGCCGTCATTCTGATCTGTTCGATTTTCATCAAAGCCTACATTGCGGTCTATAATTTTTCCATCGGTAAAAAAATCGCTTCCTCTGCCATGAAAGCCACAGCCTATGACAGCCTTTCCGACTGCGTGGCAACGAGCGCGGTTCTGATCTGTCTTTTGATCTCTCATTTTACCGATATCAATATCGATGCCTATTGCGGCATCGCTGTTTCCATTTTCATTCTGATTTCCGGCATACGCTCAGCAAAGGAAACCATGGACCCTCTGCTCGGCACACCGCCCGAAAAGGAACTGATCGAAGAAATCACGTCCATCGTCTATGCACATGACGGTGTGGCCGGGATTCATGATCTGATCATTCACGACTACGGTCCCGGACGTATGATGATCTCTTTGCATGCGGAAGTGCCTTCCGATGCCAATCTGATCGAAACGCACGATATGATTGATAACATCGAAAAATGTCTGCGCGCAAAGCTCGGCTGCGATGCCGTCATCCATATGGACCCGATCGCAACGGATGATGAACATACCTTGCAAGTCAAGGAAAAAATCACGGCGCTGATCGGCTGTATGGATTCCCGTCTTACGCTTCACGATTTCCGTATGGTCAAAGGTCCTACCCATACCAATGTGCTTTTTGACCTCGTTGTTCCTTTTGAACTCAAAAAAAGCGAAGATGAACTCCGCGAGAACATACAAACCATCGTAAAAACCATTGATGAAACATATTATTCCGTCATCAATATTGATAAATCTTATGTATAAAAGCAGCAAACACGTTTATCACGGCAGAGATTTTTTCTCTGCCGATTTTGTTTTTCAATCATCAGAAAAAGAGAGAACTTAACGGATATAACCGTTTTGTTCTCTCTCTTTTTTTGGTTGATCGGGATCGGTTCGCCGTAATTTTTTTCATATGGAGATCGGCGGCATTCCGAAAATATCTTTTGTTGCTTTCAGAAATTCTCTTGCGATGAGCGCGTGTCCCGCTTCCGTGGGATGTGTACCGTCCCAGATCCAATATTCGGGACCATACAGACGGGCAGCTTCGTCAAAAACCTCTTGCAAGGGAATGAAAACCGCCTCAAATTCCTTTGCAAGGCGGCAAACCGCTTTTTGTTCGCTTTGAAGAATGGCTTTTCGCAGTTCGGGCGATGCGCCTGCGTTCTGCTGATATTCCGTATAAGCAAACGGTTCCATCAGAATGATTTTGAGATCAGGATTTTGTTTTCGGCTTTCCGTCAGAATACTCCGATACACGGTTTCGTATGCAGAAGCGGAAAGGTCTTTGATCGGATAGGCACTTGCGCGCAGACAGTCATTGACACCGATGAGAACGGAAAGCACGTCCGGCTGAACCGAAATAGCATCTTCCCTCCAACGGGAAGCAAGATTTTCAACGGTGTTTCCCGAAATGCCCCGATTGATAAATGAAAAACGGCGTTCGGGATATTGCATGCCGAGCAATCCCGTTACGATATACGCATAGCTGTGTCCGATCTGATGGTTTTTATCCCATTCGGAGGCCTTGCTTTTGTAACGGTTGCCGTCCGTAATGGAATCGCCTTGAAAAAGTATTTTCATAATCGCTCCTTTTTGTAATTAACGTGAGTTCGATAAAGATAAAGATAAAGAATAGAACGGTAAACGGGCATTTACGGTAGAAAAGCGAACATGTCCTCTCACGCAGGGGAAAGCTGACAAGTCCTAATTTTTCTTGATTTTGATCGGATACATCTGCACATTCACATGCGAAAAAAATTCTTTCCTCAATTTTTTCACCGTATCCGCATAAGCTCCGAAAAGCTGTTTTTCATCTAAAAGCGCAAAGGCGTAAAGCTCGCAAAGAGGGAGTGCGCGAATGATGTCCTCAAAACGGGCAAAAATAAAATGTTCATTCAAAGCGATGATCTTTGCGTGTCCGAATTTTTTGTGAATGATTTCCATGCCGTTTTGGATCCGTTTACAAAAATCAATATATCCCGGAAAAACAATTTGGCGGAATTGTATTTCCATGTCATCCGTATTTTGGGACTGGAAAAATTCATCACAAAAAC
The DNA here is from genome assembly GCA_017399025.1 of Clostridia bacterium. Taxonomy (GTDB): domain Bacteria; phylum Bacillota; class Clostridia; order Oscillospirales; family CAG-272; genus QALR01. The sequence continues at coordinate 1,904 of JAFQEK010000156.1, read as the reverse complement.
TGCTTTCGTAATCATCGTAGCGCAAAAGATAAAGATGATTTTTGGCGCGTGTGATCCCAACGTAAAAAAGCCGCCGTTCTTCCTCGTAATAAGCCATATCCTCGGGAAACAGATTTATGGGATTGTCTATGGGTTCAAAAGGAAATACGCCGTCAATCACATCCATCAGATAAACCGTATCATATTCCAAGCCTTTTGCGGAATGAACGGTTGAAAGGATAAACGAAGCGCGTTCGTTCCGTTTTCCCGAAACGATCAATTCTTTCAGCTCCCGCATGCGGTTCAGAAAATGCTGCGGCGAAGGCTCAAAACGTCCGATCAGCGCAAGCAACCGAAGCTTTTGCGGAGATTCTTCCAGAGAATACAGATAACTTTCGTAGTCCGTTTTCCTTTGAATGAAAGCGATGGCTCTGTCTGCTCGTTTTTTCTTCAATGCGCGTAGCTTCCTTTCCAGACTTTTTACATAAAGCCGAACGGAAAGACGGTTCTCTGTCAGCACGGCGGCTTCCCAAACCGTAATTCCGAATGTCTTTGCGGTTTCGCAAACCTTTTGCGGATTTCTGATCGGCGCGTGCCTTGAAAGCTTGTTGTATACGCGCAGAAATGCTTCCGTATCACGGGGGTTGTATGCAAGACGAAAGGTTTGCATAAGATCCAGAACGATATGGTTTGTGAAAAAACTCGGTTCGGGCATACGGAGCTGATAAGAAACGCCGTTGCGCTCCAGAAGATCGATCAAGGGGATGGCGCTTGCATTGTTGCGGTATAAAATTGCCGTTTCTTCCGTACAGTCCAGCGCAATCTGTAAGAGAAGATCATATTGTTTTATGCGGTCGGAAATCGGAATTTCCGTAACCGCATATCGGGGAGGACGGGCTGCATACATGGTTTTTTCATGTCTGCTCGGATTTCTGCATATAAAACGCTCTGCCGATTCCACGATGTTGGCATCCGAACGGAAATTTTCTTCCATAAAAAGAAGTTTTGCGCCCGGGTGCTTTTCTTCGAATACCAGAAGCGCTTTGGGATATGCTGCGCGAAAGCCGTAAATGCTCTGATCTTCATCGCCGACCATAAAAAGATTATCCCGTTTGCCCGCAAGCAGGGTGATGATCTCATGCTGAATACGGGAAGTATCCTGCGCTTCATCCACGCAGATATAACGGTAAGCGTTTTGAATTTCGCTCAGAATTTGTGGATGCTTGCGCAGAATCCGATGCGCATACAGCATCTGATCGTCGTAATCCATAGCGCGCTGATTGCGCATAACCTCGCAGTAACGGCGGTAGAGCTTACGGATAGGAATCCCGGGGGCTTCCCGGAGTCCGTCAAGTTCTTTTTCGGAATACATCATATTTTTGATATAGGTGATCCCCGTTGCCGTCTGACGAATTTCAGCCTCCTCAGGCATATGCCCCATAATATCTTTCCAAACGGAAGCGATCAGCCGCGCAGATTCTCTTTCATCGTCGATCAGCCTGAATGCCTTTCTGCCCGTCCTGCGTTCGTAGGCACGGATGATTTTTGCGCAAACACCGTTGATTGTACGAAATTCAACAATACCGCGCCATTCTTCTCCGAAAAAGGAACAGAAACGGTTTTTCATATCCTTGGTTGCCGCCACGGTATAGGTCATGGTCAGAACGGAGGAAGGAGGAATGCCGCATCCGATAATCATATAACCCAGACGGGAGACCAGAACGGTCGTTTTTCCGCTTCCCGGTACGGCAAGCAAAAGTACGGGGCCTTCCACACTCCGAACCGCTTCGGCTTGCGTTTCGGTCAGTCGGAGCTTGTAAGTTTCCCTGAATTCCTCAAAGGTCATAAGAGTTCTCCTTCCCCTTTATGCAATGTCGTCAATTTAAGATTGCCGACATTGCAGTGATATCTTTCGCCTGCAGGCT
>JAFQEK010000155.1 GCA_017399025.1 Clostridia bacterium | reverse complement strand
AGGCTGCTCTTGACCGCATCATAAAGATTTCTGCGGTGATATTTATCACGCTTTCCCTGGCAGGATTGCTTCTTCCGGATATTTTTGCGTGCTCCCATGAGCTTCCTACTCTTAAAACGATGACGGGAACGAAAGTGCATGCAATGGTTCGTTGGCTGAATCTGGTTTCCTTCACAGTGCTTCCCATTGCCGCTTTTCAGAAAAACAAATATTTTGAAAAGATTGCAAGCTTTTTCTGCTTGCCCATGGCAGTAGCAAACGTGATCTGCTATGATCAATATATTCGTTATTTTACGGTGAACAGCTATTCCGGCTTGCAAACGGTCAGAATTTTTACGCAAGCCTTCCGGGATTTTCTGATCAATGAGACATTCCGCGCTGTGTTTTTCGGTTTGACCTGTCTTTTTCAGATCGTCGCACTTTTTCTTCTGACATACCGAAACCGTGCAAAGCTTGCGGTCCGTAAGAACGAAATTCTGAAGCTGACAGGCATTTTTGCAGGTGTGACCTATATGTCGCTGCCCATATACGTTCCGCAGTATCTGTTCGGACATGCAGAGATTATGATGACTCGTTTTTCGCTCGTACATATCGCCTGGTTCCTTCTTATTGTGGGAATTATCCTTGTGCTGTATCTTGCTTTCCAATATAAATCCTACGAAGCAAAATACCTGCTCGTGCTTTCCATGGCGTGGGCACTCATGATGCAGTTCAGCCAGATGTTTACCGCCACAGCCGAAATCAACATTATGAAGCTTCCCTTGCAGCTCTGTAATCTTGGCTCCTATCTTGCGCTCATAATGATTCTGACGAAGAGCGATAAGATGTTTCATTTCACGTTGATCGTCAACGTGGTGGGGGCTCTGATTGCGATCGTCATTCTGGATATCAGCAAAAACGCTTCCCACCTTTCCCGCTTGTGGGTGGTGCATTATATTGTTGAACATACGAAGGTTCTTGTGATTCCGATTCTTTGCCTTGTGCTTCGGATATTCAAGCCGATCGAAGCCAGGTCCATCAAGCATTTTTCCATTGGCTTTACGTGTTACTATTTGTTCGTATTTCTTCTCGGAACGATCTCCAACGGCTTTTACAGAATGTTTGAGGGAGAATTTATTCAGAATTTCTTTTACAGCAATTTCCTTTTTATGTTTGATAAAGACATTGCCGGAGATCTGGTCGGCTTCGCAGCTCCGCTTTTTGAAAAAAACGTCATCAAAATCGGCATATTTGAAATATATCCCGTGGCTCAGCTTTTGGTGTACGTTGTATTCATGACGGTTTGTTTGCTGGCATATCTTTTGATCCATGCGCTGACCAAGAGGCAGAGAGATGATTACGCCAATAACCGATACTTAAAATACGATAACCGTTAATTTAACGCGAGTTCGATGAAGAACAGAACGCTAAATGGGAATTGAGACCATCCGTCACATTTTGCCGCTTTGCGGCATAATGTACACCTTTCCCCATTGTAGAACCTTAAATCAGACTTTTCATGAACAGCAGGGGATGGCTCCCCGGAGTCTTATTTTTTGTTATGGTTTTCAACCTTTCAAAATGTTATTGAAAAATTATTTTTCTTTCAGATAACATTCTCAGAGCCTTCCCCTCCGTTTTCATAAAAAATCTGTATATCATTGGTATATGGGGAAGGTGGCAACCGATAGGTTGACGGAAGAGGCAAGCACCAAAAACAATCGTTGATCTTTTTATCGAACTCACATTAATTTATTGTTGCTCCGACGGATGAAAATCTGTCGGGGTTTTTGCATGTTACGGCAAAAATTTTTAATTTTAGAAAAAACACTTGACAAACCAAATTTTTATGCTTATACTATAACTGTACTAACACAAATAGTACAGTTAAGGGAAAGGAGAAGTATATGCTTGTTATCGACAAATTTTCAAGGAAACCGATCTATGAACAGATCGTCGAAGGCATTGAACGGGATATCGTAACGGGAATTTTGCGCGAGAGGGAACAGCTGCCTTCCATCCGTGAGCTTTCCGCGCTTCTCGGTGTCAATCCCAACACGATACAAAAGGCGTTTCAGGAGCTTGACAGAAACGGCATTATCGTTTCGGGACAGGGACGAGGGTGCTTTGTTGCGGAGCGCGCCGCTCAGAAAATCAAGGAAAAGCTTTCCGTGAAAATTACGGAGATCAAAAATATTGCCTCAGAGCTTGCCCGTGCAGGCATTGAAGAAGAAAAACTGATTTCGGCTATCCGATGCGCGTATGCCGATATTCAAAAGTAGAAAGCGCGTTATAACGAAAAAGAAAGGAAATATTATGATTTGTGCAAAAAACATAACCATGGAATTTGACGGATTCGCGGCGTTGAAAAATCTGAACTGTGAAATTCCGGACGGTGTGGTTTACGGTCTGGTCGGAAGCAATGGCGCGGGAAAATCCACGTTTTTACGCTTGCTCAGCGGTGTGTATAAGCCGAAATCGGGCGAAATCACCGTGGACGGAGAGCCGCTTTATGAAAATCCCAAGATAAAAAAGGACATTCTTTACATACCCGACGAGCTTTATTTTCTTCCGCAGTCCTCCATGCGTGTCATGGCAAATTTTTATGCGGCGGCATACGAAAAATTCAGCTTTGAACGGTTTTCCGATCTGGTAAAAACTTTTGGATTGAATGAAAATGCCAATATCAATACGTTTTCCAAAGGCATGAAACGCCAGGCCTCCACAATCCTTGCGCTTTCTGCCATGCCGAAATATTTGTTTTTCGACGAAACCTTTGACGGACTGGACCCCGTTATGCGGAATCTTGTCAAGCAGGTGATCTACAACGACGTGATCGAACGGAATACCACGACGATCATCACTTCCCATTCTCTTCGGGAATTGGAGGATACCTGCGATCAGCTTGCGCTTTTACATAAGGGCGGTATCGTATTTGAAAGCGATATTCAAGATCTGAAAACATCTCTGTTCAAAATACAGGTTGCTTTTGACAGCATGTTTGAGCGCTCGTTTTTTGCGGATATTCAGATTCTGGATTATACGCAAATGGGCTCGGTTGCGACCTTTATCGCCAGGGGCAACAGGGAAGAAACGGTCGCTTTGCTCCGTGAAAAAAATCCGCTTTTGCTGGACGTTCTTCCCTTGAATCTGGAAGAAGTTTTTGTTTATGAAATGGAAGCGCTCGGATACGCTTTCAAGGATATTCTGATGTAAAGGAGTGTGTCATGAAAAATATATTTTCTCCAAAGCTTTATTTGCAGGGACTGCGCAAGGTGCGCACGCTCGGTATTGCCATGGCAATCGTGATGATTGCGCTGAACGCGTGGCTTCCTCTGATGCATATCAATGACGGTAATATGTGGGTTCAAACCGTGGAAGCGGGAGAATTTGCGCCGTTCGGTATGCTGATACTTATTTTTGCGCCCTTGCTTGTATATAATATGTTTTCTTATCTGAATGAAAGAAAATCTTCAGATTTTTTTCACTCTTTGCCCCAAAAAAGAATTTGCGTATATACCAGCTTTATGGTTGCTATTTTTACATGGATCGTTTCCGTTTTGTTGGTCAGCACGGCTGTCAATTCCATTCTTTGGAGTGTGGCAAAAAATTATACGGTTTCTGTGAGCACTGTTGTGCTGACAACGCTCGGTTTTCTTATTCTTGCCTTTGTGATGGCGGGATTTATGGCGCTTGCTATGATGCTGACGGGAACAACGGTTGCCAATTTCCTGGTTTTCCTGCTCTTTTTCCTGTTTATCCGCGCATTCGGTCTCTTTTTCCTTTACGGATTGGAAGAGATTGCGCCGATGTTCAATCCCATGCACTCGTGGCTGAAAATCTTTGATTGGGATTTTTTCCTCCCTATTGCTCTGTTTGCGCGGATTGAAGACAGCATGTCGACTGAAGCTTCGTTCGGAAATACGCTTTTGCTCCTCTACTGGTTGCTGGTCGGTGCGGTTTTGTTCGTTTCGTCTGGATTTGCTTATTGTCTGAGAAAGAGCGAAAGCGCAACGAAAAGCGCACCCAATAAAATTATGCAGAATATCTACCGTATCGGCGTCACGTTTCCGTTTTTAATGCTGGGCGCATTTCTCTTGATTGCGGAAAAGGATTCCCATCTCTATCTGCTTTGCTTCGTTGTGGCTTTTCTTGTTTGGATCATTTTTGAACTTCTGACAACGAAAAAGATCAAAAACGTTTTGCGCTCTCTTCCTCTTTTCCTGATCCCCGTTTTGCTTGCGGGCGGATACGTGGCATCTCTGCACGGCACAAAAGGTCTTATTTATGCAACCACGCCGAAAAGTGATGATATTGAAAGCGTGAAAATCAATCTTCACAGGAGAACATCGCATTTCACAATTGTAAATGATGGGATAATGGAAAATTCATTTATCGATGCCGTGCTTGCGGCGACGGAAATAACGGATCAAGAAACGATAAAACTCGTTCTGGAAGCCATTGAAGATACGAAGGAATCTGAAGATTGGACCTGGGAGCAACGGGTTCAAAACGGTTACACGTACAGCTCGACGGTTACTGTACGGCTCTATTCCGGCAGAAAAGTAACCTACAATCTCCGTACTTGCCTTGATTTGTACACAGAGTTCCAAAATACGGAAGATATCCGAGAAACGATTCTGAACAATGCTTTCAGTAATAAAGATATTAAGCGTATATATGTATCCGGCTTTGACGATGTGAAAAGAGCCGAGCTTTGGGAAACTTTGCAGAAAGATTTTGAGGCTTTGTCGGACGAAGAAAAAATAAAATATCTGAAGATGATAAAGGCGTATGATCCCAATCTGAATATAGAAGTAAGCGGAATTTTTGAAGGTGTGTCATTTACGCAGGTGTATTATCTGTATCCCGAATATACACCGGAAACGATTCGTCTTTGGAGACAGTTTTATGAAAATGGAACGAAAAGAACGCTTGAAGACCTCCGATGGCTGCAGGATATGATTTCAAAATACGAGAAGGAGGACGTTTCTTTCGTTTATATGGAAATTCTGGATTATCTTTCTGCAGAAAAACTAAGATTGTATACGCAGGATATGGATGTCATTCGTGATTTTTTGCTTTCGGTTTCTGCCGACGCGCATTTGACGGATTATCAGAATGCGAAAAATATTTACCAGATGATCGTGAGTGTAGAGCAGCAGGATAAAGAAGCGCAGAAGACGGATGATATTGTGAGAACGCTTCTGTTGACATTTTCCGATGAAGATCTTCGAATGTATGAAGAAATTCTGGCTCATTACGCAAAATAAAGGTTCACGTTCGGAGGGGAGGACTCATGAAAACACAAAAAATTGTAAGAATTTTTTTGTGGACGGCGTTTGCCGTTTACGGTTTTGCGCTTGTTTATATCTTGTTTTTGGGAAGAATAGGAAGTTTTCCGTATGAATCGTTTCGGGAGTACCTGAAATATTCCGTCAATTTAATTCCGTTCAAAACCGTTTGGGAATACGTTCTGGATTATATGGCGCGGGGCAGTTGGGTTCTCACGCTTGCCATCCGTAATATCGGAGGAAATTTCATTTTGTTTTTCCCGATGGGGATGCTTTTGCCGTGTTTATTCCCGAAAACGCAGCAATTTCGTAAAACCGTTCTGATTTCGCTTTGTACGATTCTCTGCGTGGAGCTGATACAGCTTTTCCTGTGTCTGGGCATTTTTGACGTGGATGATCTGATTCTGAACGTATCGGGCTGGCTGCTCGGCTTTGCTGTACTGAAGATTCCGTTCATCAACAAAATTCTGAAAAAAATTTATATTTTGCCGGGGACGGAAACGCAAGCGGCTTGAATATTGAAAATCATTTTCGTACGGTAAAATAAGCGGCTTTCCTGAATGCATGGATTTTGCATTTGAGAAAGCCGCTTGCTGTTGTAGGTGAACTTAAAAATCCAAAGAGAAAATATCCATCGGATCAAAATCGGAGAAGGTTTTGTTTTTATATTCCATAAGGAGCGCGGTTACGTTGACACATCCGTTTGCGGCGGCAATTCCGATAAATTCCATGATCTGCGCAAGCGTGAAATTGTGCAGAAACCGTTCGATGGAGATATCGTCCTTCAGAATTCTGCTGTAAACGGTTACACGGTCAAGATACGCGGCGATGTGATTGACCGTACGGGTATAGCGGTCAAAGGAAAAGGATTGGACCTCAAAGGGATCGTCGGGCGCAATTTCATGGAATTTCCAATCCAGGCGTTCGATTTTTGTTTTACAATCCTTGAACGTGATTTCAATGATATCATGAAAATCCTCATCGGTAACGAAAATGCCGTGTTTTTCTCTTTTTGTCAAACGGTAATAAGGGATCGCGCAACCGAGATAACGGTCCTCGTTGATGGTTTCGGGGGAGATCACGGGTTCCCAGATCTGTTCAAAGGGCTGTCTGAGATCGTTTGCCGTGAAATATTTTTGCCATGCCGTCAGATCATTCTTGTCCATTTCCATCGGATGCGCAAGGGAAATATCAAAATCGGGAAGAATTTCATAAGGCGCGCCGTCTGAGGAAACCGCGCCGTTTTCCGTCAGCAGAAAGGTTTTTTCGTTTTGCTGCCATACAAGAAGACTTGCCACAAAGCGGAGCAGGGGATTTTTCGTATAGGATTCCATCCAGATCTCGCCCGTGCGGGTTTTTCCGCTTAAAAAATCCGCAAAAAGAATATCTTTTCTGTTTTTTACGATTTTTTTGACATTCTTTTTCATTTCGGAAAAATCCGCATTGGCAATGGTGTATAAACTTTCATCCGCACCCTTTTTGGGGATGGATTTTGCGGTTTTTCCGTTTTCAAGCCGGATCAGAAAGCTGAGATCCTTTTGTAAGACTGCAGTTACGGTTCCGTTACCGAGAAAATAGGCTTTCGTCCCGTTTGGATTCAATCCAACGTCGGAAAGAAAACGGTCGCGCAGGGTATCCTCATCCGTATCCCGTATAGCGGCATATCGGGAAAGCTCGTGATAACGGTCGGCAAACAGCATTGCCGCGCGTGTGTCGCTGTACGCATTGGCATAGCGAAACGCCTTCAGGGGAGGCGCCTCGATACCCGAGGAGGACGATGCCCAGGAGGGCGCACGCGCCGTCAGCTCACGCATGAGCGCTTCGTCTGCGTAACGGCAGATCGGTTCGGCAAGCAAAAGCTTTCTTCCGCGCGTGGTTTTGCCGAAATATTGGTCCGCGAGAAAGCGGAGCGCGTTTTGCAGACTTTCCGAATCCAAAAGCCTTACGATTTCCGCGGCTGAGGGAGAAATTCCCGCTTTATTAAACCATGGGGGATTGCTCAAAACCGATTTCGCCGTTTGCGTTGCCTCGGTACAAGCGGAATTTGGATAGGCGAGCGGATTCGAGTGGGCGTTGCCCGCTTTTTTATATTCCTCAAAAAGACCGCAGTTGTGCGCGCTCAGAAGATAAGCAGCAATCAAGGGATTGGCTTCCGTTCCGTCCTGACAGAGAAGCTTCGGAAGATCGTTTTCAGATAAGCCGTAGTATTTTTGAAAGCTTTCCCAAAACTTTTTCGGAGAAAGCTTTTCTTTTTTCAGTATATCCATGATTTTCTGCTCGGCTTCGGGCAGAGATTTTTCATTTTCCCGTGATGAAAGAAGCATTTCCGAAAGCAGAAAATCATCTTCAATGGCTTGCAAGGCCTTTGCGTTGTTTTTTTGCGCTTTCAGCTTTTCGTAAAAAATTTTCAACGTATTCTCGGAGAGCTTTTTGACAAATAAGCTCATGAAGCTTACGCACAGATTGCAGACTTTGGCCGTACACGGTTTTTCTGCTTGCTTTAAGAGCGCTTGTGCAATGATTTCGGCTTGCTCTGCGGAAATACATGCTTCATAAGCCGGGAAAAGCGGTTTGTTGGGTTTGTTCAGAAAAATTTCCGTTTGTAAATCGGAATCCAATTGATTCCAGATTTCGGGTGTTAAAATATAATATTTGAGGGCGGCATCGTCCATTTTGGGATATAATTCGCGTATTTGCGGAAGCAATCCTTGAGGAAAGGGCGCTTCCGTGCCGAAAATCCGATTTTTCAGAAGAATATTTGCATGAATTTCCAGATGACTCAGCTTTTCGCAATGCGCAAAGGCTTCCTGTCCTATGGAAACAACGCTTTTCGGAATGATCAGCGCCGTCAGGGATGTACACCGCTGAAAGGCATAGCTTTTGATTTCTGTCAGAGTGTTGGGAAGAATCACGCGCACGAGCCTCAGACAGCGGCAAAATGCGCCGACGCCGATTGCGGTTACGGATTCGGGAATCTCAATTTCCGTAAGATGAGAACAATAAAATGCCCAATCTTCAATGTCCGTTACGCTTTCGGGAATCCGGACAGATTTCATTGCCGATGCGTGAGAAAACGCTCTTTTTCCTATGCGGGTAATGCCTTCCGGAATCACAACGCGCTCTTCTTTTCCAACGTACCGCTTCAGAATTCCGTTTTCAACGATGAAATTTTCACCGTAATTTGTCATATCATCACATCCGTTCCAAAATTTTTTTCATACTTAGTATAACATAAGGGAATTGCATTTGCAACGGCAGAAAAAATTTTTTATACTATAGAAAATTGCGCAAAACCGACCTCGCCGTTTGCATTGTTTCGATACAAGTGAAACTCGGATAGGCTGAGCACACAGCTTGCAAAGCAAGCCGTTATCCAGCGGGCGTTGCCCGCTTTTTATTGAATGCAGACGCCGTTTATTTTTGAAAATTATGATAATTTTATGAAATTTTGTAGAAATGAAGCACAAAGTATGCTATAATACAATTAAAATATAAAAAGAAAGAGAGTTTTGAATGATGAATTTTACGGAAATTGCTTTGCAACGCCAATCCTGCCGCGCTTATCAGGCGGAACGGACGGTAGAAAAAGAAAAATTGGACCGAATTCTGGAAACCGCGCGTCTTGCGCCCTCCGCTTGTAACGGACAGCCCTATCATATTACCGTTTGTATGGGAGAATCCGCAAAACGGATTGCGAAAGAAGTGCAGGGGATGGGAATGAATAAATTTGCAAGCGATGCGCCCGTTATGCTGGTGATTTCGGAAAAACCTTATGTAAAAACGGCAGCTTTCGGCGCAAAGGTTAAGGGAAACGATTACCGTTCCATTGATATCGGCATTCTTTCCGCGTATATCACGGCAGAGGCGGCAGCGCAGGGACTCGGCACCTGTATTCTCGGTTGGTTTGACGATAAAAAAATTCGTGAGATCTGCAATCTGGACAGTGCCGTCCGTCTGGTGATCACACTCGGTTATCCCAAGGAGGGCGATAAGCTCCGTGAAAAAAAGAGAAAATCCTTGGATGAATTGACCGATATTTTGGAATGAATCCAATGGATTCGGCAGGAGAAAATTTGTTATGAAGCTGTATCTGGAATCCTTTTCCCTGGCTTCCCGTTCGGAAGAAGACAGTTTTATTCTGAATTATCCGTATCAGTTGGAAATGCAATGCTATTCTCATACCAACGTATACCCCTTCAAAATTTTTCCGCAAAAGCTTCTGTCCTCACTTTCGTTTGAACCGATTACGGTATTTTACGGCGGAAACGGCTCCGGAAAATCCACGCTTCTCAATATCATTGCGCAAAAATTAAAGGTAAGCCGTTCCGCGCCTTTTAACGATACGCCGTATTTCGTTTCCTATCTGGGATATTGTGATTTTTCCCTTGCGGGGACGCTTCCCAAGGAAAGCAGATTGATTGCGAGCGATGATGTTTTTGATCTTTTGCTGGAACGCAGAACGGTCAATGAAAAAATCGACCGAAAGCGAAATTTGATTTTTGAAGAATATGAAGAAGCGCGTGAAACGCCGTTTCAACTGTCATCGCTTTCGGACTATTCGGAATTCAAGCGCAGAAACGAAGCGAAACGGCAAACGAAATCCGCATATACGGCGGCGCGGCTGCCCAAGGAGCTGAACGGCATGTCCAACGGAGAAAGCGCATTTTCTTATTTTACAAATGAAATCAAAGAGGATGCCTTGTATCTTCTGGATGAGCCCGAAAATAGTCTTTCGCCGAAATTGCAAAAGGAGCTTGCGGTGTTTCTTGCGGATTCTGCCCGTTTTTACGGCTGTCAGTTTATCATTTCCACGCATTCGCCGTTTTTGCTTGCCATGAAGGGAGCCAAAATTTACGATCTGGATGCCGTTCCCGTTACGTCAAAACCTTGGACCGAGCTTGAAAACGTTCGGGAATATTATGAGTTTTTCAAAAATCATGAAAGAGAATTTTAACCATATACATTGGAGGAAAATATCTTATGTCTGAAAAGTATAATCATGACGTGTTCATCAGCTTTTCCTTTAAGGATCAGGTGTTGGCAGATAATATCGTCAACCAGCTGACGAGCAAATATCAGATCCCGTGTTGGATCTGTACGGAGCAAATCAGAGCAGGCGATTATTATTATGACGATATTGCCGATGCTATTTCAGCTTCTAAAATTCTCGTTTTCGTACAGACCAAAAATTCCGTGGAATCCAAAGAAATTCCGGATGAAATCCTGACTGCAATCGATGAAGGAAAAACGATCATTTCGTTTATTCTGGAGGATTCGGAGCTTCGCGGACAAATGAAACTGAAATTGAAGCACAGACAGCATATTGACGCAAGAAAACCCGAATTGGATGAAAGAATTAAAGAATTGGCAAAAGAGCTTTGTGTATTGTTGGACAGACCCTTCGGTGATGGCGCTCATTCGACAAGAGGAAACAACGCAAAAGAGAAATTGATTTCAACGCCCTCTGTTCTTCCGAAAAATATTTTTTGCGGAAGAGAGGAAATCATAAAGGATATTCATCAGCATTTTGAGGAAGATGAAAGAATTTTGTTCCTTTACGGTATTGGCGGCATTGGAAAAACGCAGATCGCAAAACAGTATGCAAAGAAACATAAACAAGCTTACGATACGATCATCTATGCTACGTATAACGGAAGCATTAAAAATTTGATTCTTTCGGAAACGCCATTTGCCATCGAACCCGAAATGATTCGGTATACCTTATCCGATGGAACAAAGGAAAGGGATGATGATTTTTACAAACGGAAATTGGAAAAAATCAAGAAATTGTCAAATGAAAAAACGTTGATCATCCTTGATAATTTCGACATGGAAAGCGATGAAAATCTGACAGACCTTTTTGAACTCAACGGTCATTTGCTGATCACAACACGTTGTGATTATTCCCGTTATTATCCAACCATCAAGATCAACCCCATTGATTCCATGGAAGCATTGAAGGATATTTTCATGAAAAACTATGTTGGCGGAGAGGTAGAGCGCGACGATCCTTTCCTGGAAAAATTGATTGAATTGGTAAACAGACATACCTACACCGTTGAATTGTTGGCGCAGCATATGGAAAACAGCGGACAGACTGCCCAAGAGATGATTGAAGCATTGGAAAAGGAAGGGATTCTTTCTTTGAATGAGGAAGTCCGCAATGCGGATATGAAAACGCAGATTGCTTACGAGAATCTTCTGAAAATGTTTAAGCTTTTTTCATTAAATGAAGAAGAAAAACAAATTCTGATGTACCTTTCTCTTATGCCGATAGCAGGTGTCAATGTTCGCGAATTCAGAGAATGGGCGGGATTAAAATCCGCAAAAATGATCAATAGCTTGAAAGGACGTAGTTGGATTATTGAAAATACCGCCGGCATTGCTTTACATCCGATTATCAAAGAGGTTGTGAAGCATGAGTTGCCCGCAACGGAAGATAATTGCTTGAGCTTTATCAATAAATTTGCAGAGAGTATAGAGGAACAAAAATCGTGGCATTTCAAGAAGACCGATAAGGATAAATACGGTGAAATTGCGAAAAAACTCTTGTCTGCATTTAAGACCATTACTCCTAAAACAGATGATTTTTATTACAACTCTGCAACTTTGTTAAGTTTTGCTGGAGATGTAGAATATTCCTTGAATTTGACTCAAAAATTATATGAATATTATTCCAATGATTACGAAAAAAATTCTTATAAGATTGGTTTGTCTGCCTATAAAGTAGGTTGGTTATATACAATTTATTCATATTTATTTAATTCAACATCAAATGCATATAAATGGTTAAGTAGGGCAGATAAAATTTGGAGCAATATTGGATTGACAGCGTTAGATCAAATAGTCAAGCAAACATTGGTTCAAAGAGCTTTGTCAAGAATATGTTTGCGGATGTATAGAGAAAAGCAAGATGATGCATATTATTATGAAGCTAAAAAATATGCAGAACTTGCATTAGAACTTTCATACCGATTTTTTAAAAAGGGTAGCAGTCAGTATGATAAAATTGCAGGAGCGCATTTACATTTGGCTGAAGTATTGTTAACAGAAAATGAGTATATGGATGCTTCTGCAGCATTGGAACATGTAGAAATTGCTCTTGAAATTTTAATCTCGTTATATTCAGAAAACGATGTAGATTCTATAACTGCAATGTATAGAAAAGCAGAAACATTATTTGCGTTGAAAAATTATAATGAAACAAAAATAATAGCAAAAAAAGTTGCGTTAGCTTATGAAGAGTATTTTGGAATAAGCCGTCCCATTGTGATTGACATGTATATGTTACTTGCCGACTGTTGCGTTACTCTTAATGAAAAAGACGAAGCTCTGGAAGCATATGCCAAAGCCCTCGAAATAGCCGAAAAACTTTATGCCCCCGGTGCAAAACAAATAACAGAACTCCGTGAGAAGATCGAAAAAATGAAATAAAAATCAAAAAACCGCCGTGAAATCACAGCGGTTTTTTGATTTGGAGAATGGAGACATTTATGAAATCGGGTATACCGAAGAAAGATGGCATGGCTTTTGTTTACATTCTCATTATATCATAAATAAAAAATTTTGCAATTGCTTTGCCCAAAAATTAAAGATATCCTAAAGATTGAGAATAATTTGCATAAAAATTATGTCGATATTTGTGCAAATATACAAATCGCATTGGGAATACTTGACATCATATTGCATATATGGTATAATAATAACCGTCGAAAGGGAGTAGTTCATTGCCCCGGCAATGTGTACGGATCGTCATGACAGCAACTGCAGGTGCTCGGTGCGTACTAAATCTGAAAAACGATGATTAACGAGACTTTTAGTGTTGAAGTGACGCTGAAGGTCTCTTTCTGTTTTTCAGGTTCGGTTTTCCGAAACCGCGCTTACCTTCGATACCGGGGAAATCATTATTATATTTATAAGGAGGAGCATTTTTATGCCGCCCACAATTGTGATTGTTTTGATCGCCGTTTTCGCAGTGTTCGTATTTTTCTTGACAGGTTATCTCAAAGCACCGCCGGATACTGCGTACATCATTTCCGGTCTCGGTAAAAAACGTATTCTGATTGGTAAAGCCGGCTGGCGTATGCCGTTCTTTGAACGCGTGGACCGTTTGTCCCTCAGCGTTATGCAGGTCGATGTCAAAACGTCCGAAGCCGTTCCGACCAATGAATTTATCAACGTAACCGTAGACGGTGTTGCCAATATCAAAATTTCGTCCGATCCCGAGCATTTGAAACGCGCCGCAGAAGCACTTCTCGGTAAAAAGCATCATGAACTCGTTGCTTTGGTTACGCAGGTTCTGGAAGGCAATATGCGTGAAATCGTCGGTTCTGTCGGACTCAAGGAAATGGTTCAGGACCGTCAGGGCGTTGCCAAGAAGATTACCGAAAACGTTGTTCCCGATATGGAAAAGCTCGGCATTGAGGTCGTAAACTTCAATATTCAGAATTTCAAGGATGCCGCAGGCACGATTGAAAATATGGGTATTGATAACGTGGAACAAATCCGTAAAAATGCGCAGATCGCCAAAGCCAACGCGCAAAGAGATATTGCAATCGCAACCTCGAAAGCGCAGGAGGAAGCAAACGCTGTGAAGGTAGAATCCGAAAAGAAGATTGCGGAACAAAACGCAGAGCTTGCCGTTCAGCAAGCGGATATGAAGGTTCGCGCCGATACAAAGAAGGCAGAAGCCGATGCCGCATATTCGATTCAGCAGGAAAACCAGCGTAAGATCATCGAAATTGCAAAAACCAATGCAGATATCGCGCGCCGTGAAAAAGAAGCGGAGCTTGCCGAAAAGGAAATTGCCATCAAGGAACGTCAGCTGGATGCCGATATCAAAAAGCAAGCAGACGCCATGAAATACCGTTCCGAAAAAGAAGCGGAAGCGGAATTGATCACGCGCCAGAGAGAAGCCGATGCCCGTCAGTATGAGGCAGTTCGTGCGGCAGAAGCAAAGAAAGCGGAAGCGGAAGCACTCCGTTACGCGATGGAACAGGAAGCGGAAGGTATCCGCGCCAAAGGTCTTGCGGAAGCGGAAGCCATCGAGAAAAAAGCGGAAGCACAGAAGAAAATGGGTGAAGCATCCGTTTTGGAAATGTATCTTACAGCACTTCCCGAGGTGGTTAAAAACGCTGCGTTGCCTCTCTCTCAGACAGATAAGATCGTTATGTACGGAGACGGCAATTCCACAAAGCTTGTCCGTGACGTTATGAACAGTGCAGATCAGATCATGGAAGGTATGAAGGAATCCACAGGCATTGACGTTTCCAGCCTGCTTGCCGGATTTGTCGGCGGAAAAGCGGCTCAGAATACCGGTGCCGAAGTAACAGCCGAATAAGCAAACGATTCGCTCGTAAAGGCGAAAAGGAGCAAGGGCAGAAGGAGATCAATTCTTTTGCTCTTGCTCTTTTTTTCTATGGGAAATTGCGCAAAACCAAGCTCGCTATTTTGACTTGTCAAAATACAATCCACGCTTGGTCGGGCCGAGTATCCGGCAGGTCTTGCCCGCTTTTATGCCAGGGAATTTCCTTCCCATTCGGGGGCAGGGAGAATGGACATGACGTCTGCAATGGTAGGCGCAATATCCAGAATGGAAACGTTTTCAAGCACTTTGCCTGCTTCAAACCGTTTCCCGATGAAAAACATGGGAATGGTCATATCCTCGGGCATGTGTGTGCCGTGAGAACGGTCATGGCCGCCGTGATCGGCGGTAACCACGATGGTATATTCATCCCCAAAGGCTTCCCAAACACGCTTTACGTTATCAAGGGCGGCGGAAATGCAATCAAGATATTCGGGAGACATCCATCCGTGATCGTGACCGCCCTTTTCATCGGTTTCCACCATGTAGAGGAAAACGAAATCGGGTTTGCTTTTTTCAATTCTTTCCATAGCCAGATCGGTGAGTGAGGCATCGGTTTTGTCTTCTGCATAGGAATTGAGATAGGCGGAGAATTTCAAGGATTCGGGACGGGAAACGTCGCGCAGGGGTTCCCATCCGTAATACATCGCGCTGTTTTTACGGAAAAGCTTGAGCTGTTCAAAAAGTCCGTTCAGAGGGCGCGCGAAGGGAATGTAAAGATTGGTAGTTATGCCGTGTCTTTCGGGCGGTACGCTGTGGAACATGGACATGTGGCAGGGAAGCGTGACGGAAGGGAAAACGGTTTTTCCTTTCAGCGTATAGGAAGAAATGCGCATCATCTCTTCCGCAAAAGGATTTTTGCAGGCAAGAAAACCGTCGGGACGCATGCCGTCAATGGAGATCAGAATGACTTTTTCCATAAGTGAATTCCTTTCAAAATTTATAAAAATAAAATGATTTCTGAGGAGAAACAGGGATGCTTTGCTTTCATTATATCACGGAGGTGAAAAAAGTTCAATATGAATTTTGTTTATGGAATGAAAAGAGGAGGATTTCTTTTATTTACAGGCAGAAACGTTCTCTGTAAATTTGATTTTAAGATTGACATTTTTCCTCTGTTCGGGTATAATTTTTCATATAGAAAAATGTTTTCAAAGGAGAAAAAGCATGGAAAGAGAAGAGATCATTGCATTGGCAAAAAAAGAAGGATTTTACGGCGCGGACGTAATTTCCACAGATAAAATTGTTTTTGATGCGGCATTCCGTCCTTATTGCGAAGAAAATCTGTGCGGACAGTACGGTGCCAATTATTCGTGTCCTCCCGTTTGCGGTACGCCGGACGAGATGAAACAGCGCGTGCTTTCTTATAAAAATGCGTTGGTTCTGCAAACCCGGTGGGAAATTGAAAGCTTTTCGGAAAAAGAAAAATTGCTGATGGGGAAAAACCTGCACAATTCGGCCATGTTTCGTGTGATTGGGCAAATGCGCAAGGAAGGACATGAGGGTTTTATGATCGGTGCAAGCGGCTGTTCACTCTGTAAGCCGTGCATTTTGAGGGAAGGAAAACCCTGTAATTTTCCCGATCTTCGTTATTCCTGCATGTCGGCGTATTGCATTTACGTAAAAAAGCTTGCCGAAGCATGCGGAATGGAGTACGATTACAAGGACGGCATCCTTTCGTATTTCGGCATGTACGTTTTCTGATTTTATCCGTTTTTCCTTTTGGATGAAAATTATTCTCGATACGTGCCAAGAATATATTTCGGCAATTTCATCATCCGACCGATGCGTCGGGGTTCTTTGAGCAGGCGGTAGAGCCATTCCAATCTTGCGCGGATAAAAAATTCGGGCGCGCGCCGAACAGCGCCTGCATAAACGTCAAGAGAACCGCCGAGTCCCAGAAGGAGCTTTACAGACGGTAAACGGTCTTTGTTTTCGTCAATCCATCGTTCCTGCGCGGGAGCGCCCAGACAAACGAAAAGAATCTGCGCTCCGCTTTCGTTGATTTCCCGAAGAATGGCATCGTTTTCGATGCCTTCTTTTTTAAAATAGCCGTCTTTTGCTCCGGCAACGGAAAGCGTTGGATACGTCAGGATTTTCTTTTGCGCGGCAAGCTCTGCAATGCCGGGTTTTCCTCCGAGAAAAAAGACGGAATAGCCGTCCTGCGCGGCAAGAGCCAGAATCCGTTCTCCGAAATCTACCCCCGCAACCTTTTCCTTGAGCGGTGTTTTCAGAATCTCTGAGGCAAGCACGATGCCTGCGCCATCGGGCAGAAGCAGGTCTGCACGAGAGAGCAAATCCCGTATTTCGGTAGATTCTGCGGCAAGCTGGGCAATTTCTGCGTTTGGCGTGAAAACGGCAGTCCTCTGATTTTCCTTCAAGGCCTGTTTTGCAAGCAAAACGGCTTCATCCATGGTTACGTTATCAAAATCAATACCGCGAATTGTAATTTTCGGCATAAAAAGCTCCTTCCTTACGGTTTGTTGAAAGATATGAAGACGGAAAAATCCATTTTGCATTATTTTAACACGAAAATTCAAAAAATACTATAGAAATATGGCTTTTTTCGAAAAAATATCGTAATATTTTATAGACAAAGTTTTGAAGATATGGTATAATATATAAATTAAATAGAAGATTAACAGACCGAATTTTATTCGGCAGAAAGGAATTTTGCCTTTTATGAAAATATGCACTTTGGGAGCAAGCGTTTTTGCTACCAATACCTATCTCGTTATTGACGAAGATACAAACAAGGCTGTATTGATCGATCCCGACGGCAACGGCAAACAGTATGCGGCGTTTCTGGACCAGGAAGGTGTTTCCTTGGAGGCGATCCTGCTGACACACGGACATTTCGATCATATCGGCGCTGTAGACGAGCTGGTTGAAATCAAAAAGGTTCCCGTTTATATCCATGCCAAGGACGAGGAGCTTTTGCACGATGGCGCGAAGAATGCATCCTCCGTCTTTTTCGGCGGAAAGGGAATCGTTTGCAATACGAAACCGAGAATCATCAAGGATACGGATACGCTCGTCTTTGGCGGATTGCGATTCGTCGTGATGGAAACGCCCGGGCATACGAGAGGCTCGGTTTGCTATTTCGCGGGAGATGCCGTATTTACGGGCGACACGTTCTTTGCCGACGGATACGGCAGAACCGACCTCTATGGTGGAAGCGAACAGCTTATTCTTCATTCTCTGCGTAAGCTCGTAACCTGTATGAAGGGAAAGAGAGCATACCCCGGACACGGAGAACCGACTGACGTTTAAGCGGACAGAATCCGCAGAAAAGATTTTGCCGATGCTTTTTGTATCCGCATGCAGAAAATCGGCAAAACAGATTTTGATCTACGATTACAATATGGAAAGTGAGAATATAAACATGGATTATCATAAGCTTGCGGAACTCTTGTTTCCGCATATTACCGAAACCCCTGCTGACATGGAGGCAAAATATCCTCCGAGAAAGCTTCCCGAAGGCGCAAAGGTTACGCGTTTCGCGCCCAGTCCCACAGGATTTGTTCATTTCGGCGGACTTTTCCCCTCCACGGTTGCGGAACGTCTGGCACATCAGTCGGGCGGCGTTTTCTATCTCCGTATCGAAGATACCGATGCAAAAAGAGAAGTGGAAGGCGCGGCACAGGGGCTGATCAAAACCCTTGCTACGTACGGCATCCGTTTTGATGAGGGCGCTGTTCTTGATGAAAACGGCGATATCACGGACAAGGGCGCGTACGGTCCTTACAAGCAGAGCATGAGAGGTCCGATTTATCAGACTTACGCAAAGCAGCTTGTTATGGAAGGGAAGGCATACCCCTGCTTTTCCACAGAAGAAGAACTGGACGAGCTTCAGCAGATCAATAAAAAAGAAGCCATCAAAAATACCGACTGGCAGGCAGAAGCGGAAGCACGCCGTGCGGAAACGCTTGCAAGAAGAAGCATTACCTTGGAGGAGGCGGAAGAGCATATCAAGGCGGGACATCCCTTCGTTCTCCGTATTCTTGCAAACGGCGATCCCGAAAAGAAAACGAAATTTACGGATCTTGTCAGAGGCGCGCTTGAAATTCCCGAAAACGATGAAGACTTCGTTCTTCTTAAATCCGACGGTATTCCGACTTACCACTTTGCGCACGCCGTTGACGATCACCTGTTGGGAACCTCGCACGTTATCGGCGGTGAGGAATGGCTTCCCAGTCTTGCAAAGCACATTCAACTGTTCTCCTATCTCGGATTCAGGCTCCCCAAATACATGCACATTTCCCAGATCATGCGCCTGGATGAGAACGGAAACAAGAAAAAGCTTTCCAAGCGCGATATGGGCGCCAATATGGACGATTATACGGGAATGGGTTATTCTCCCGAAGCTGTTTGCGAATACGTGATGACGCTTCTCAACTCCAACTACGAGGAATGGCATTCGAAAAACGCAGATAAGCCTTATACGGATTTCCCCTTCAACATCAAAAAGATGTCCGTTTCCGGTTGCCTTTTCGACTTCAATAAGCTCGGAGACGTATCCAAAAATATCATTTCCCGTATGAGCGCGGATGAAGTTTACGCAAAACTGACCGCATGGGCAGAAAAATTCGATCCCGATTTTGCGGCACAGCTGACGGCAGATCCCGCTTACACGAAAAAAATTCTTGCCATCGGCAGAGGCGGAAAGAAACCCAGAAAAGACCTTACCACCTGGTTGGATGCAAAGCCTTATATGGGATTCTTCTACGATCCTTATTATACAATGGTTGACGGCTATCCCGCAAACTTTGAAAAAGAGGATATCATTGCCACCCTTGAAAAATTCCTGGAAACCTATGCTTCGGGCGATGCTATGAACGAATGGTTTGATAAGATCAAAGCCATCGCGGAATCTCTCGGCTACGCTTCGGATATGAAAGCTTACAAAGCAAATCCCTCCGCATTCCGCGGTAACGTTGCGGATATCTCTTCGTTCATCCGCGTTGCGGTAACGGGAAAACAGAATGCGCCCGATCTTTATACCGTTATGCAGATTCTCGGAGAAGAAAGAACCCGCGTGCGTATTGCGGCGCAGATTGCCGATTTGAAATAAAACAGTCCTACGAAGGAGTATACAGAAAATGAGCGAAAATAATAACAATTTTTTATATGAACTGATTGATGAGGATATTGAAACGGGCAAGATTGCCGCAGATGAAATTCACACCCGTTTTCCTCCCGAACCGAACGGTTATCTGCACATCGGCCACTGCAAGGCCCTTGTCATTGACTTCGGTACGGCAAAAAAATACGGCGGTAAATGCAATCTCCGTATGGATGATACCAATCCCGCAAAGGAAGATACCGAATTCGTCGATGCCATCAAGGAAGATATCCATTGGCTCGGCTTTGACTGGGAAGACAGATTCTACTACGGTTCGGATTACTTTGAAAAAGACTACGAGCTTGCCGTAGGTCTGATCAAAAAAGGACTTGCTTACGTTTGCGAGCTGACACCCGAACAGTTCCGCGATCCTCAATATGCGGGCGACCTGACACATGCTGCGGTTTCTCCTTACCGCGACCGCCCTATCGAAGAAAGCCTTGACCTTTTCGAACGCATGAAAAACGGGGAATTTCCCGAGGGCAAATATACGCTCCGCGCAAAGATTGACCTTGCTTCCGGCAACTTCTGCATGCGCGACCCTGTTATTTACCGTATCAAATACGTAGAGCACCACAGACAGGGAACGAAATGGTGTATTTTCCCGATGTACGACTTCGCGCACCCGATTCAGGATGCGTTGGAAGGTATTACGCACTCCCTTTGCTCTCTGGAATATGAAATCCACAGACCGCTTTACGATTGGGTGATTGACAATGTTGATCTGGATTACAAACCCTGCAAACCCCGTCAGATCGAGTTTGCAAGACTGAATATGACACACACCGTGATGTCCAAGCGTTATCTGCGTTCCCTTGTGGAAAACGGTATTGTGGATGGTTGGGATGACCCCCGTATGCCTACGCTTTGCGGTTTGCGCCGCCGCGGCTACACAGCCGCTTCCGTTCTGGATTTCATTGGCAGAATCGGTGTTTCCAAATCCAACAGTCTTGTGGATATCCGACTCCTTGAAAGCTGCATCCGAGAAGAACTCAATATGAAGGCAACACGCCGTATCTGTGTTCCTCATCCTGTGAAAGTTGTGATCGACAACTATCCCGAAGGTAAAACGGAATATTTCTCCGTTTCCAATAACCCCAACAATCCCGAAGCAGGCACAAGACAGATTCCCTTTACCAAGGAAATCTATATCGATGCCGATGACTTTGCGGAAGTTCCGCCTCCGAAGTTCTTCCGCATGAAGCCGAACGGCGAGGTTCGTCTGATGGGCGCGTATATCGTAAAATGCGTTTCCATTGAGAAAAACGAAGACGGCTCCGTAAAAGCAATCCATTGCACGGCAGACCTGGAAGCGGGTAACGGCAATCCTCTTGACGGCAGAAAGATCAAAGGTACTATCCACTGGCTTTCCGCAGACTACGCTTTGGATACCGAGCTTGTGATGTACAGCAATCTCTTTACACTTGAAAACGTAGCGGATATTCCCGAGGGCAAGACCTATGCGGATTATATTGATCCCAATTCCGCGGTACGCGTACAGGCGAAGATCGAGCCTGCACTCGGTGAAGCGAAAGACGGAGAACATTTCCAGTTTGTCCGCACGGGTTATTTCGTAAAGGATACCAAAAATCCGAATACCTTTAACAGAATCGTAAATTTGAAGGATGGCTATAAAGCATGATGAATATTGAAAAAACGATCGAAGCGCTGAAAGCAAACCGTATGGAGGTTTATTACGTTCAGACCCCCGAAGAAGCAAAAGCGCTTGCACTTTCCATGATTCCCGAAGGTTCTTCTTGTGCAAACGGCGGCTCCGTTACCCTCACGCAAACGGGCATCATGGATGCCTTGAAGAACGGCAATTACCTTTATATTGACCGCATGGAGCCGGGTATTACGCAGGAGCAGAAGGAAGAAGCCATGCGCGCGGCTTTCAGCACGGATTTTTATCTTGCGAGCGCCAATGCGATTACGGAAAACGGCGAACTTTATAACGTGGACGGCAATTCCAACCGTGTTGCGGCTTTGCTCTACGGCGCAAAGAACGTGATCGTGGTAGCCGGCACCAATAAGCTTGTCAAGAATTTGGATGAGGCGGTTCTCCGCGTGAAAACCGTTGCCGCGCCCAAAAACGCAGTCCGGCTTTCCTGTAATACACCCTGCGCAAAGCTGGGACACTGCATTTCCCTGGAAAGAAACGGCGGTATGACGGACGGCTGTATGACACCCGGACGTATTTGCGCCAATTATACGGTTATGGCATATCAAAGACATGTGAACCGTATCAAGGTAATTCTTGTAGGAACGGAACTTGGATATTAATTTCCAAAAGGATGGTTAGAAGTAACAATGTTAGAACTCAGAAATATTTCGTTTTCGGCAGATACCGAAAACGGTACGAAAGGAATTTTGAAAAATATCAATCTGACCGTGGATGAAAGATTCGTTGCCATCACGGGACCGAACGGCGGAGGTAAATCCACGCTTGCCAAGGTGATCGCGGGTATTTTGACACCCACGTCCGGTCAGATTATTCTCGACGGAGAGGATATCACAAACCTTTCCATTACGGAACGTGCCAGAAAAGGCATAAGCTTTGCTTTTCAGCAACCCGTACGTTTCAAAGGCATCACTGTCAAAGACCTGATTACGCTTGCTGCGGGCAGAAAGATCGGTGTTTCCGAAGCTTGCTCCTACCTTTCTGAGGTTGGTCTTTGCGCTCGCGATTATATCAACAGAGAAGTCAACGCTTCTCTTTCGGGCGGTGAGCTGAAGCGTATTGAAATTGCAACCGTGCTTGCAAGAGGAACCAAGCTTTCTCTGTTTGACGAACCCGAAGCGGGCATTGACCTCTGGAGCTTCAATAATCTGATCAAGGTTTTTGAAAATCTTCATGAAAAACAGGGCGGTTCCATTTTTATCATTTCCCATCAGGAAAGAATCCTGAATATTGCGGATAAGATCGTGGTGGTTGCAAACGGCGAGATCTCACAGATCGGCTCCAAGGACGAAGTGCTTCCCGCACTTCTTGGAAAAGCAAACGCTGCTTGCCCCACGCTTTCCGATAAGATCGTTTGAGGAGGTGACTCTCATGATTGATGAAATTCAAAAAAATCTGCTTCGGGAAATTGCGGATTTGCACACCATTCCCGAAGGTGCATACAATATTCGTGCGAACGGCGAAAAAGCGGCAAGAGCAACCACGCAGAATATCGATATCGTAACCAAGGAAGATAAGCAGGGAATCGATATTATCGTGAAGCCTTTTACCAAAAACGAAAGCGTTCATATTCCCGTTATTATCAGCGAAAGCGGTTTGAAAGAAGTCGTTTACAATGATTTCCATATCGGGGAAGGCGCAAACGTTCTGATCATCGCGGGTTGCGGTATTCATAACTGCGGTACGCAAACAGCAGAACACCGCGGTATTCATACGTTTTATCTCGGCAAAAATTCGACCGTCCGTTACGTGGAAAAGCATTACGGCGACGGGGACGGCACAGGCGACAACGTTATGAACCCCACAACGGAAATCTATATGGAGGAAGGCTCTCATATGGAAATGGAAACCACGCAGATCAAGGGTATCAATTCCACGGTCCGCCATACCAAGGCAAAGCTTGCGGCAGGCGCCAATCTCGTTGTGAAAGAAAAGATCATGACACACGGCAATCAGCTTGCGGAAACGGATTTCGTTGTGGATCTTGACGGCGAAGGCTCGGGAACGCATTTGATTTCCCGTTCCGTTGCGAAAGAGCATTCTCACCAAATTTTCCGTTCCAATATCAGAGGCAACGCAAAATGCACCGGTCATACGGAATGCGATGCCATTATTATGGATGAAGCAACGGTTGCCGCAATTCCCGAAATCACGGCGAACAGCATCGACGCCAGCCTCATCCATGAAGCGGCGATCGGAAAGATCGCGGGTGAACAGATCATCAAGCTCATGACGCTCGGTCTGGATGAAAAAGAAGCAGAAGAACAGATCATCAGCGGCTTTTTGAAATGAGAAAAAATATCAGTCTTTCAAGGCTTGCATCTCTTTCTTTGTTTGCGGCGGCTTTCATCTGGGGAACATCCTTTGTTATTATGAAGGATGTTTCCGAACGGCTGCCGCCGAGCTTTTTGCTTGGCATCCGTTTTACGGTTGCCTGTCTTTTGCTTGCCGTCATCTCTTGGAAACGGCTGAAAAAGCTGAATAAAAGTTATATCGGTCCCGGTATTCTGATTGGCGCATTGCTTTTTTCGGCGTATCTCGTTCAAACGTACGGTCTGATCGGAACTACGCCCGGAAAAAACGCGTTTCTGACGGCTTCTTATTGTATTATTACACCGTTTTTGTTCTGGATTGTATCCAAAAAACGTCCGGATGTGTTCCATCTGATTTCGGCTTTCGTCTGTCTCGGCGGTATTTTGCTGATTTCCGTGGATTTCACAAGTGAAAATCTCTTTTCCGTGGCACTCGGAGATATTTTAACTTTGATCTGCGGATTTTTCTATGCGGCTCATATCGTAGCGATTGCAACAACGGCAGGCGATAAAGACCCTATGCTGATTACGATTTTGCAATTCGGCGTGGCGGCTGTTTTGTCTTGGATTTCTTACGGTATTTTGCATACGCTCGGAATGGCTTCCTTTTCCATGGAAGGCGCAGATATCGCCAGTCTTTCGGTTCAGCTTCTCTATCTTGCCTGCGCATGTACGGCAGCGGCACTTTTTCTCCAGAATTTCGGTCAGAAATACGCGCATCCGACGGGCGCTTCTGTGATTCTGACTTTTGAAGCGGTATTCGGCGCGCTTTTCTCTTTGCTTTTGGGCAGGGAAGAAGGCTTCGGTATTTTGCGCGCATTCGGTTTTGTTCTTGTTTTTGCGGCGGTTATCATTTCGGAAACGAAACTCTCTTTTCTTAGGAAAAGAAAAAATAAATCAATTCAAAAAGGAGATTTATCATGAAAGTAATTGTTTGTCAGGACTATGCTGAAATGTCTGTAAAGGCGGCAAGAATCATTGCCGGACAGATCATTTCCAAACCCGACGGTATTCTCGGTCTTGCTACGGGTTCTACTCCCGAAGGCACATACAAAGAATTGATCCGTCTTTATGAAAACGGTCTGATCGATTTTTCAGAGATCAGAACCTATAATCTCGATGAATACTACCCCATCAAACCCGATAACGATCAAAGCTACCGTTATTTCATGGACCACCATCTCTTCAACTATGTGAACATTAAGAAAGAAAATGTACATATCCCCAGCGGCGAAATGAAAAATCCCGCAGTGGAATGCAAGGAATACGATGAAATGGTGGAAGCAGACGGCGGTATTGATCTTCAGCTTCTCGGCATTGGTCAGAATGGACATATCGGCTTCAATGAACCCGGAGATTCTCTTTATTATGAAACCCATCTGACCGACCTCACGGAAAATACCATTCAGGCAAATTCCAGATTCTTCACTTCTATTGACGACGTACCGAAGCAGGCGATCACCATGGGGCTCGGTACGATCATGAAAGCAAAGAAAATTCTTCTTTTGGCAAGCGGCAAGAACAAACATGAAGCGATCGCGCATTTGCTCGGCGACCGCATCGATCCCAAGGTTCCAGCAACTCTGCTCAAAGTGCATCCCGACGTCGTAATTATTTGCGATAAGGCTGCTTACGAAGGTTAATGCTATGGCGCTGATCAATCTTAAATTCGCATCCGAGGTTCTCGGTATGCAAACGGAAATTAACGTTGTGGTACCGCAGAGAAGCACGAAGGGACAGATCGGTATGTCGGGAGAAGCAAAAGGCGAAAAATACAAAACCCTTTTGCTTTTGCACGGACTCAGCGATGATGCCAGCA
The DNA here is from genome assembly GCA_017399025.1 of Clostridia bacterium. Taxonomy (GTDB): domain Bacteria; phylum Bacillota; class Clostridia; order Oscillospirales; family CAG-272; genus QALR01. The sequence continues at coordinate 350 of JAFQEK010000155.1, read as the reverse complement.
CGTGGCTCCGCCGTTCTTCCATTGAGCGTTACGCAACGGAAAACGGAATTGCCGTAATCATGCCCGGTGCGGAAAGAAGCTTTTATACCGATATGAAATACGGTGCAAAATATTTTACGTATATAACGGAAGAACTACCCGGAATTGTGCGTGAATTTTTGAATGTTTCGGATAAGAGGGAAGATACTTATATTGCAGGACTGTCGATGGGCGGTTATGGCGCTCTTAAGTCGGCTTTGAAAAAGCCGGAAGTATTTTGTGCATGTGCGGGACTTTCGTCTGTTGCCGACATCAGATGCGGTTTGTTTGACGAGGTTCTTGTGCCGGTATTTGGTGAAGAGCTTGTTATT
>JAFQEK010000154.1 GCA_017399025.1 Clostridia bacterium | reverse complement strand
TTTTTTGAACTTTTTTATCATTATTTTCAATTGCCCAAAAATACACTATATCTTGTGTTTTTGAATACCATCTATACAATACACAGACTTTCCCTTTTTATCTTTTTTTATTTTTCTTTCAAAAATTCGGGATTTTACGAAAAATCCCCCATAAAATCCTAAAAAAACTTATTAAAAAGCAAAAAGATTGTTGAACAAAATTCAAAATCTGTTGACTTATTCCTTATTTTATGATATTCTATTTTTATAGAATTTCCATTGTTAGGAGGTTGAAACCATGACAAAAAAGACAATGCCCGAAGGCGGAAAACGGACAGAAATTCTTTCTGCATCTCTTGCGTTATTTCTTGAAAATGGATATGAAAAAACGTCCGTCCGAATGATTTCCCGCGAGGTTGGCTGTGAAGTCGGTCTCGTATACTATTATTTCAAAACGAAAGAAGAACTTTTCGAACAAGCACTTTCTTCATACTTTTTACAAACAGAAGAAGAAATCGATACGCTTTGCAAACAAACCGAATTTTCCATTGAAAAAAACATTGATAAATTCATGAATTATATAGAAACCAAAGCTGACACCTATCGAAAAGCCTTTTCTGAAAGCGTACATCTTTCCGTACGAACAATGATCTGCGAAAAAATCGCTTCTCTTTCTGAAAAATATTTTATTTATATTCTTGAAAAAGAGGGCAAAAAAGATCCCGAGATCTTTGCGCTGTTTCTTTCGAGAGGAATCTGTAACGCCGCGCTTCGCGATGAGGCAGAATATTATCAGAAAAACAAAGATATCCTTCTTCGCACCGCCAAAAAAATGCTTGAAATCGAAACAAAAGAAGTTGTTGCCAAGAAAAGAGAAATGCCTTCTTTTCTTCTTTAAAGCTTCATTGATCAAACACGATTATTTTATGAAAGGATTTTATCTATGAAAAAAGGAATCACGCGCAGAGAACGTGAGGTTACGGATATCGAAGAAATCATCGGTATTTTGAACCGCGCAAAAATCGTTCATGTCGGCATGATCGACGGAAATCTTCCTTACGTTGTGCCGATGAATTACGGTTATACATTGGAAGACGGTAAACTGACATTATATTTGCACTGTGCCAAGGAAGGTCGGAAATTGGATATTCTCCGCGAAAATCCAAATGTATTTATCGAAATTGATACCGATATCGTTCCTTTTGAAGGACATACCGCTTGTCATTACGGCATCTGCTACTCTTCCGTGATGGGAGAAGGTACTGCAGAAATCGTTGAAGATGCGGATGGAAAAAAGGAAGCTCTCTCTATTTTGATGAAAACACAAACCGAAAAGGATTTCACATTTACGGACAGAATGGTTTCCATTGTAACAGTAATCAAAATTCACGTCGATGAATTTACTGCAAAAAAACGTCCTCTTCCGAGCAATATGACATCCAAATAAATAGGGGGCACAATGAACAGCCATGTGAATTTTGAAATTCTTCCTTATGATATGGCAGTAGGCAAATTGTTTGTCGATCATGAAAAAAATAATCGCAGCGGCCATCTGAGCCATGCTCTGGCAGAATATAAAAAAGATTGCGTGATTGCCTTTTATTCCAATTGTTCGGGAAAAAGAAACAAATGGTCGCCCGGTCATAACGGGTTCGGATGGTTGGAATACAAAAGATCACAAGATGGCGGATTTACATGGGACGAAGCAAAAATTTTTCCGTATTCTTGGGAAAGCTTTTTGAATGAGCCTTTCACCGTCAGCTGTGAAAAAGCGGTTTCCACACAAGAAAACGAAATTGTTGCGCTGTGTATCCGTAATGAAAATCCGAACGGCTGGGAACCTTATCTTGAACCCGTTGTCGTCAGAAGTGAGGACGGTGGTGAAACATGGTCAGATGCCGTATTGCTCTGTGATAAAAAAGGCAGAATCTACGATGCCATCGTACAGGACGGTGACATTTACGTGCTGATGCTGGCAAACGATGATTTTCTCGCAGCCAAGCCCGAACACCGTTATTATATTTATAAAAGCGAGGATCACGGCAAGTCCTTTTTCCTGCAAGGAGAACTTCCCGGAGATACCCAAGGACACGCTTACGGCGCAATGACGGTGCGTGAAAATGCCTTGCTCTGTTACGAATACGATTCAAACGACGAATATCATATGGTTTATCATATCAGTTATGATATGGGAAAAACGTGGGCAGAAAGCGGAAAAAGCTTTTGCGCCAAACGAATCCGCAATCCGCAGATTGCCAAAGTAAACAGTGGTTTTCTCCTGCATGGAAGAGCCGGCTGTATCGGCAAAGAGCTTCCTATGCATTTCGTCCTCTACACGAGCAAGGACGGCGTACATTGGGATGAAGGCCGTTATCTTTATGAAAGCGAAGGTCTCACCGCCTACTATTCCAACAATCTCGTGATTAAAGGAAAAAGCGGAGAACAAAACGTTCTCATTCAAGCATCCGTACCTTACAGCAAAGGATGTGTCAATATCGGACATTGGATTTTGCGTATTCAAAAATGAGAAAAACTCAACAATATATTGATTTTAGGGAGAATGCAATATGTTTTCAATATTTTCCAAAAGATGTATGGATGAAGCAGCCGCCAAAAGTTTTTGGACTTGGTTTGAAGAACAAGAAACATGGATTATCAATTGTATTTCCAACCATGATTCTGCTTTCGTTTGGGCAATTGACGAACGGTTAAAACCGGTGTTTCCGTATTTCAAAAAAGAATTGGAATTTCAACTCGGATATCATGATGGGAAAGGAGAATTCTTTTTCTTCCACCTCGGAAACAAAAATCTTATCAAAGATGCTGATATACTCGCAAAAATGATGCCTCAAAATATTTCTGAACGCTGGACGTTTACAGCAGAAAAATAAACACTGACCCCGACAGAATGTTAATGAAATCTGTCGGGGTATTTTCATCCATATGAGAAGGAGCCCTTGCAGTTTTTGCCGAATTTATAATAAATTCAACCCTTCAAAACATGATAATAATAAATCGGCATTGCACTCCATCCGTGGCAAAGACTTCCTGCTTGATGAAAATCAGCCTCTCCCTTTTCCGTTTCCCAAACCGTTCCCACACCGTATTCCACCATGGGACGGTAAAGGGTTCGAATATCGGAAAGAATATATTCGCGGTAACGGGAAGAATCCTCCATCAAGAGAGCATCGTAAAGAAAACATTTCATGCTCAACGAAATCGGTGTCAGCGTATGATTCGAAATCATCTTTTCGCAAATTACGCCCACTTTCTCTTTTTCACAAGCACCGCAAAGAACCGCCAGAGAATTTCCGAGAACGCTGTACGAACGGTTTTGCATACGGTCAGCAAAAAGTTCTTTTTCTTCGCAATAAAAATACTTCCGAACTGAGCGGTTCAACATTTCCGCGATTTCTTCATACCGATTTTCCAAAGAAAGCTCGTTCGCAATCTCCGCCATTCTCTGCAAAGCAAGAGAAAGCAAAGCATTCAGAATCAGATCTGGCTCTGAGAGATCCGTATTTTTATCGCCGTCAATCCCTGTCTGCCATTCATAAAAATTCCAATATCCTTCTCCCTCGAAAGGCAGGATCACATTGCCCTCCTGTTTCATTCTTGACAAAAATACGAAAAGCACGCTTTCCAACTTGGGATAAATCTCTTTCAAAAATGCCAAATCTCCCGAATAACGCAGATATTCCGCGCACGCCGTAAAATAATGCAAAGAAAAAGAAGGGATGACCCGATTCATTTTGATAGGGTAACAAATAGAGAGCAACCCATCTTCCCTGTTATCTTTGGCGATCAATTCCAAATTTGCGCGAGGAAAATGAGTTTCTCCAAATGCGTAATATCCGCAAAGCATTTGGTTTCTGCTGTCCATCGCGTAAAGCGCCTGTTCTCTCCAAGGGCAATCCTCGTAATGCTCGTGCATACAGAGCTTCAACGTACGGATACAGATATCATAAATATCATTCTCGGCAGAATCCAATGGAGGCCGGAATTGCTCCAAAACGGGATACACGGTGGGAACAATCGAAACTTTGATTTCTTCCAAAGGCTTTTCGCTTTGCACCTCCAGAAATTTACATCCAAGACGGCGGAACGGATTCATATATACCGTTGTCCCCTTTTTCAATCCAATTCGCACACTGAAATCTCTGGTTCCGATTTTTCGGCGGACGACTCCGTCTGCCAAATGTTCGCCGTAAGAAATCAGGAGCGTCTGCTCATTCTCGGATTTCGCTTCAATACGAAGAAAACCGACCGTATTGATACCAAGATCAAAAATCAGATCCACGGGAGAAACCGTTTTACACAAATTGCCCATCTTGGGTTCTTCAAGACAAAGCTTTTCACAGGGACGCACGCGCAAGGGTAGGTTCTGCGCAACAACTGTACTTTCGGAAAAACCGTTTCCTTCTCCCGTTTTCCAACCGTCCTCCTTCGCCGCATCGTAAAAAAAGCTATATCCCAGTTGTCCTGTCAGAATTTTTTCTCTATGACTGACATAAGCGCGGCTTTTTCTCGAAAGCGTATGCGCTCCGCTTCGGCAAATGGATTTTCCATCGCAGAAAACGTCAAAAATCAATCCTGCATTTCCTGGATAATATACGGAAGTTTTATCTGTTCCATAATACCATACAACGATTGCAAGCGAATTTTCTCCCTTTACGCAATATGGACGAAGCTCGGCAATATCGTATATCTTATCGTACGGATAATCCGCGTATTGGCCGAAAACCACGAGAGCTCCGTTGATATAAACGGCATAATTGCTGTCTGCGGATACGGCAATGCGGATATCTCCCTCTTCATAAAGAAAAGATGTATAAAATTCCGCATATTCATCCGGAGAAGGCGTTTCTGTACTCCATATCCATTCTGCTTTTTCAAATAAATTCATGCTCTTTTCCTCCGAAATATCAATTTGCTTTTGAGAAAAGAGAGTCCGGATTTTTTGTACGGACTCTCTTGAAATTTGAGAATGATCAATCGTTATTCTGATTTTCCAATTTCTTCTTTGCCGCGGAAAGCATGAGCTTAATGCGGTTCAGCTGATTGACCTCGCTCGCGCCGGGATCATAGTCCACCGCAACGATATTGGATTCGGGATAATTCTTGCGGATAAGCTTGATGACACCCTTTCCGACAACGTGGTTCGGCAGACAGGCAAAGGGCTGGATACAAACGATATTCGGCGTACCCGTTTTTACAAGCTCAATCATTTCGCCAGTCAGGAACCAACCCTCACCGTACTGGTTTCCAATGGAAAGCACGGGTTTTGCCAACTCTGCGATTTCTTCAATGGGCATAGGCTCTTCAAAACGGCGGCTTTGACGAAGCGCATCCAAAGCGGGCTTACGCATAGCGCGGATGGCGCCGACACCGAGCTTGGCAACCGCAGAAGACGTCCATTTCGCGCCAAGAAATTCATGCTTGTAATCGGAATTATACAGACAGTAATTCAAAAAGTCCATCAGATCGGGAACGACAACCTCCGCGCCTTCTTTTTCAAGAAGCTCGACCAGGTGATTATTGGCAAGAGGCATATATTTGACGAGAATTTCTCCGACGATGCCCACGCGAGGCTTACGAAGCGTTTCGTCAATCGGCAAACTATCAAAATCTTCCACAATACCCTTACATACGGCTTTATAAGAATATTTCGTCTTATCGTTTGTCAAGGAATCCACGCAGATTTTGATCCATTTCTGATGCAGTTCTTCCGCAGAGCCTTTTTCCAATTCATAGGGACGGACACGGTACAGGCATCGCATAAGCAAATCTCCGTAAACAACGCCCTTCAATGCGCTGATGAGCATAGCAGGCGTGATCTTGAAGCCCTCATTGGTTTCCATACCGTTGGCATTCAAGGAAATAACGGGGATATGGGAAAGACCGACCTTATCCAGTGCGCGGCGGATGAATCCGACGTAATTGCTTGCGCGGCAACAGCCGCCGGTCTGGCTCATCATGATCGCCAGGCGGTTCGTATCGTATCTGCCCGAAAGCACCGCTTCCATAATCTGTCCTACGACCGTAATGGAGGGGAAGCAAGCATCGTTATTGACGTATTTCAAGCCAAAATCAATGGCTGTTCGGTTATCGTTATCCAGGATTTCAATATTATAGCCGAATGCGCGGAAGACGGGCTCCAGAATATCAAAATGAATCGGCGACATCTGAGGCGCAAGAATGGTATATCCCGCTTTCTGCATTTCTTTGGTGTATTCCGTACGGTTATAATCAATCGGCTTAACGTCAGGAACAATGCCCTTTTCCTTACGCATGTTCATCGCCGCAAGCAAGCTGCGGATACGGATGCGTACCGCGCCGAGATTATTGACCTCGTCGATTTTCAAAACTGTATACAGTTTATTGCTTCCTTCAAGAATTTCGCAAACCTGATCTGTGGTAACTGCATCCAGACCGCAACCGAAAGAATTTAGCTGAATCAACTCCAGATCATCTCTGGTTCTGACGTATTCTGCTGCAGAATACAAACGGGAATGATATACCCATTGATCATTGGCACGGAGCGGACGGACGGGATCAAAATCAATGGGCAAGCTGTCCTCCGTCAGAACTGCCAAACCGTAGGAAGCAATCAATTCGGGAATACCGTGATTGATTTCGGGATCGATGTGGTAAGGTCTGCCCGCAAGCACGATGCCCCTCGCACCGTTTTCCTTCATCCATTCCAGGCATTTTCTACCGGCTCTGCGTACGTCCGCTTTTGCTGCAAGCTGTTCCGTCCATGCAATATGTACAGCTTCGCGAATTTCCTTTGCGGGAATGTTCCATTTTTTCTCAAACAAACGAACCAATCTGTCAGCTGCTGTTTTTTCATTGGTGAAAGCAATAAACGGACGGATATATTCCACTTCTCCGCTAACGACTTCTTCCACATTGTTTTTCAGATTTTCGGAATAGGAAACAACAATCGGGCAATTGTAATGATTCTGCGCGCGGGAGGTTTCCTGTCTTTCGTAGAACACACAAGGATGGAATATTTTTTTGACACCCTGCGCGATCAGCCATTGAATATGACCGTGAGAGAGCTTTGCGGGATAACATTCGGATTCGGAAGGAATCGTTTCCATACCAAGTTCATAAATTTTCCTGGTGGATTTCGGAGAAAGCACGACACGATAACCGAGTGCCTTGAAAAAGGTTGCCCAGAACGGATAATTTTCGTACATATTCAGTACGCGCGGAATACCGATCTCGCCACGATACGCCTTTTCCGGTTCCAAAGGCTCATAGCGGAACAGTCTTCTCATTTTATACGCGGAAACATTGGGACCTTTGATTTTTCCTTTATCTCCGCCGAGTCCTTTTTCACAACGGTTACCCGTAATATGACGTCTGCCGCCGGGGAAAGTATTAACCGTCAGCATGCAGTGGTTAGAACAGCCTGCGCAACGAAGCGTTGATGTTTTATAGGTAAGCGCTGTGATTTCAGAAATCGGAAGCATGGATGTTTCTTCGCCTTTATATCTCTCGCGTGCGATCAAAGCCGCGCCGAACGCGCCCATAATACCGGAAATATCCGGACAGGTTGCACGCACACCCGAAATCTTTTCAAACGCGCGCAAAACCGCCTGATTATAGAATGTACCGCCCTGTACCACGATATGCATACCGAGATCGGATGCATCGGTCAGCTTGATAACCTTATAGATCGCATTTTTAATAACGGAATAGGCAAGTCCGGCGGAAATATCCTGCACAGTCGCGCCTTCCTTTTGCGCCTGCTTTACGTTGGAATTCATAAATACGGTACAACGCGTACCCAGATCAATCGGGTTTTTAGCAAACAGAGCCTCTTTTGCAAAATCCTTTGCGGAATAACCCAAAGAGTTCGCAAAATTCTCAATGAAAGAACCGCAGCCCGAAGAGCAAGCTTCATTCAAAAGAATCGTATCTACGGAATGGTTACGTACCTTTACGCATTTCATATCCTGACCGCCGATATCCAGTACGCAATCCACATCGGGATCGAAAAATTCAGCCGCTGTACAGTGTGCAATGGTTTCCACTTCCCCCTCATCAAGGCAAAAAGCAGATTTCAGAAGATTTTCTCCATAACCCGTCGAACAGGATCGGACGATTTTTGCCGTTTCGGGTAATACCTTGCCGACCTCTTCCATCGCGCGGATCGCCGTCTGAACGGGAGAACCCTGATTGTTTGCATAGAAAGAATACAAAAGTTCGCCTTCTTCTCCGATCACGGCAAGTTTTGTCGTTGTGGAACCCGCATCGATACCAAGGAAGCAATTGCCAACGTAATTTGCGATGTCGCTTCTCTTCACCTTGGCTTTTCCGTGGCGTTCACAAAATTCCAGATAATCCGCTTCCGTTTCAAAAAGAGGATCCAAGCGCTTCAGTTCAAACGCCATTTCTACACCTTGTTCCAATTTTTTGCAAAGCTCCGACAAATCAACCTTTTCGGCATCACCCGACTCCAAAGCCGCACCCATTGCCGCAAACAAATGAGAATTTTCAGAATCCACAATATTTTCGGGTGTCAGCTTCAGCGTACGGATAAACGCTTTTTTCAATTCGGGAAGAAAATGCAGAGGGCCTCCGAGAAACGCCACACAGCCGCGGATCGGTTTTCCGCAAGCAAGTCCCGAAATGGTCTGATTAACAACAGCCTGGAAAATCGAAGCCGCAAGATCTGCTTTGGTTGCGCCTTCATTGATCAAAGGCTGAATATCCGTTTTGGCAAACACACCGCAACGCGCTGCAATCGGATAAATTTCTTTATAATTTTCCGCTTCGCGGTTGAGTCCCGAGGCATCGGTCTGAAGAAGCGAAGCCATCTGATCGATAAACGATCCCGTACCGCCAGCGCAAATGCCGTTCATACGTTCTTCCAAACCGCCGTCAAAATAAATGATCTTTGCATCTTCGCCGCCAAGCTCGATGGCAACATCGGTCTGCGGCGCTGTGAACTGCAATGCAGTTGCCACGGCAACAACCTCTTGCACAAATCCGATTCCAAGTGCTTTTCCGAGATTGATAGAACCCGAACCCGTGATCTTTACCTGCAATTCGCATTCTCCGACCTTTTCACGCGCCTCTTTCAAAAGTTCTGCAAGCGTTTCTTGCGTGTGCGCGCAATGTCGGCGATATTCTCCGTATAATATTTTTCCGTCCTCATCCAATAAAACCAGCTTCACTGTGGTGGAACCGATATCAATTCCGGCACGGTAAATTTTCATTTTTCATCGCTTCCTTTCTTTGATTGCATTATATTCAAAGGTTTTTCTGAATATTTAGTATACCATAATTTCCAACATTTTTCAACATTTATTTTGTAAACATTTATCGCACGCATATAAAAATATGTTTTTGATATTTTGCAGAAGAAGAAAAAAGACCTGAATGGAAAATGTCCATGCAAGTCTAATACACAATCAAAGAAAAATGTCACCATCGGTACAACGAACGACTTTCAAAACAGAACCTCTTTTCCACAGCTCATCCTTTTCAATCCGTTCCCATTGCGCTTTCGTACCGTTATAATCCACACAGGATAAAGCGGAACAATCATAAAATACGTTCCCTCCGATCTTTTTCACACCTAACGGAATCATAATACTCTGTAAGCTTTCAGAACCGGCAAAAGAACATTTTCCAATAGAGGCAATATTTTCCGAAAGCGTTACGTTCCGTAATCCGGAGCAATGAAAAAGCACACCGTCTCCCATGCTTGTTACACTGTTCGGAAATCTAACGGATTGCAATCCTTTACACCAGGAAAAGGTTTCTCTCCCAATATCCGTTACACCCTCCGGCAGTATTATACTCCTCAAGCTTTCGCAAAAAAAGAAAGCATATCTGCCGATTCGCTTGACCCCGTCGGCAACCGTAACACTTTTCAGACTTTTACAAAACTGAAACGCTCTGACCCCGATTTCCGTTACTCCATCGGGAATCACAAGATCAGCCTCCGTACCCACATATTTTTCCAAAACGCTGTTTTCAATGATAAAATCCGACATGATAAACTCCTTTTGATTCATATATTCGTTGTATCCCGATTTTAAAGGTCCGCTCTGCATTTTTGCAAAATATAATGTAAAGCGAGAGGCTTTTCTGCCTTTTTAAACTTTCTTAACTCATTCAAAAACCGTGATAAAAATCTTCCCCGAAGCGGGTTTCATACCGTGGGGGAAGATTTTTAATTTTCATTTACAATATTTCAAAGGGGATTTTATTTTCCTGCGCATATTTTTGAGCAAAACTGCCATCCGCACAGCAAATGGTCAGTTTCGGGCAATTCAAAAACGCACCTTTGCCGATTGCCGTTACACTTTCGGGTATTGTGAGCGTTTGCAAGCTTGTGCAATTTGTAAACGCATTTTCACCAATACCCGTTACACCTGCGGGAATTGTAATATCCTGCAAATCATTGCAACCGTAAAAAGCGCAGTCGCCGATATTCGTTACGCTTTTCGGAAGTATCATGCTCTGCAAGCCTTTGCAATCGAAAAACATGCCTTGGCAGATCTCCGTTATACCTTCGGGAATTTGAATACTCTGTAAGCTGCTGCAACACACGAAAGCATCCTTACCGATACTTTTCACACTTTTGGGAATTGTAATGCTTTGCAAATTAAAACACCACCAAAATGCAGCCTCTTCGATGCTTGTTACGCTTTCGGGAATTGTAACACTCTTCAGATTCATGCAATTGGAGAATACACTGTTGCCAATGATCTTTACGCCCTCCGGGATTGTAATACTTTGCAAATTTTCACAATGGAAGAAAACACCGTCGCCCATGATCGTTACACGGCCTGATATCGTGGCACTCCGTAAGTTTTTACAATTGAAAAATGCATGACTGAAAATACTCGTTACGCTTTTAGGAAGTGTGATATCCGTCAGATTTATACAATCGGAGAATGCATATCTGCCGATTGATTTTACACTTTCGGGAATCGTAATGCTTTGCAGGCTTCTGCAACCGGCGAATATGCGGTCACTGATATACGGCACACCGTCCTCAATATAAACATGTAAAAGCTTTTCAGCCTTCTCGAATGCATACGCCTCGATTTGCACGGGAAGACCTTGAATCTTTGCGGGAATCACAACGCTTTCATTTTCGTCCTTGTACCCCGTGATCCTGTAATTTTTTGCATCTTTAACGATCTTGAAATCTTTTCTGTAATCCGCAAGCGTTTTTTCACGCAAGCCAAAATCCTTTTCCGTTTGAACCTCTTCCATTTTTTCAAGAACTTCCGCGGGATAGAGGCGTTTTTTGTATGCCATGAGCATAGCGCGGATTTCGGGTGAATTTTCTGATTTTTCAATATAGCCGTCAATTTCTTCCGCGGGCATTTTTTTGACAAGAGAGAGCATTTTCGCCAATGCCGCCGATTCATTTTGTTCAATCAGGACCGGTACATATTCTGCACGGAATTTTTTAGCCGTAACACGGCTTTTCAGCGTTTTCAGAATAAACGCATTGGTTTCCATCCCGTCCAACAAAAAAGGAAGCGCAAAATTTTTCGTTCCGATTATAGTTAAAATCATTTTGTTCAGATTTTCGTCTTCCAAGCTCGGAAATATTACACATTTTCGAAGCTTCATATCAGTCGAAAACGCAACCTTGCTCAAACGTTTGATGCCGTGTCTGATCGTAAGGCTCTGCAAATTTTCACACAAAGCGAACGCGCTGTCATCAACATCCGTTACGCTGTCGGGAATGGTAAGACTTTGCAAGCTCTTGCAAGCAAAGAAAGCATATTTTCCTATACTCTTTACACTGTTCGGAATGGTAACACTCTGCAAATTTTCACATGTTTGAAATGCATGCTCACCGATATCCGTTACTCCTTCGGGAATGACGATGCTCCGCACACATCTCTTATAAGCAAAAGCCATCTGAGAAATGCTTGTAACGCCATCGGGAATCACGATATCGCTTTCGTTTCCCTTATACAGTTTCAAAATTCCGTTATCAATGATAAAATCTGACATAACGAACTCCTTTTGATTCACATATTATTAAACTTATTTATAATGTCATATTTATTGTATCAAATAGTATGCTTTTTGTCAATTGAATGCTAAGTTTTTTGCAGAGCTTTTGAATGAATATTTTGTTTTCCGGTTTTATAATACAACTTTTTCTTTCAAGCAATCCCTCAATCCATTTCAACTTCATAAAAATCAAGAAACCCGCTTACGTTTTCCGTAAACGGGTTCTTTTTCCGTATTTACATATTTTCCCTGACAGCGCCTTTGATATAAATCACGAGCCATCCGTATTCATCCACGGAAATATTCTCTTCCGCTTCCTTCTCACCGTATTTAGCAAGAAGAACGGATTCCATTCCCTGGGGATAATACGTCTGATTTTCGTCATAAACGCAAACGCGCTTATAATCGTAATCCGAAAAGTTGATTTCCTTTACCTTCATATCTTACCGAGCATCCATTTCAGAACGTGCTGGATATGTTTATCCCAGAATGCCCAACTGTGTCCGCCGGGTGCATCGATATAGGTATAATCATAATCCAGAGATTCAAATTTTGCTTTCAGACGGAGATTGCCGTCCAGGAGAAAATCGCTGAGTCCTTCGATCATCATCACGCGCGGTTTCATCTCAGAGGCATTGCAATCTTCCGCAAGCGCAAAGAGATCTTCTTCGGGAGGAACCTTCATATCTTCGCCGAAAACAAGCTTTCCGACCTTAGGCGCATGGACTTCAATGAAATCCTGCGCATCCGCTACGCTGGAAAGACCCGCGACAGCCGCATAGCGTTCGGGATGCTTCAAAGCAATTTTCAAAGCACCGTAGCCGCCCATGGAAAGTCCCGCAATGAAATTATCCTCTCTGCGGTCAGACAAGGGCAAAAATTCTCTCGCAATACGGGGAACCTCTTCGCTGATATAGGT
>JAFQEK010000153.1 GCA_017399025.1 Clostridia bacterium | reverse complement strand
GTGTTTTTGTATTCAGATATTAATCAGAGCAATGGATAAGCGCAAGAAAATCTTCTTCCAGATAACTTTCTAAAACAATATGGGAGCCAAGTTTTTTGTGCAATTCTCTGCGGTAGACATCGCTTTTTTCCAATCGGCTGATGCAGAGCGCATTCATTTTAACACCTGCGGAAATTTCGCTTCTGCCGTCTCCGATGACCAAAACATTTTTTCCGTCTGCTCCCAGAGTTTTCAAGAGTTTTTCCATAATCTGGTCTTTGGGAATTTTTTCTGTCCATGTGGATCCGATGATATCTTCCACGATTTTACCGCTTCCGATTTCAAATCCCAAAGCTGCCACTTCTTCATGCATCCCCATACCTTTTTCGACAACAGCGCCTGTTACGAAATAGTTTTTGACACCATTTTTATGGAGTAATGTAAGAAATTCCTTCGAACCGCTCACAATAAAACGGGAGGGATCTTTTTTTGCAAGTGCCAGATTTTTGTCGCGGCAAAAACCGTTCAATACCTTTTCATAGAATTTGAAAAGTCTCGGTGTGTGAATGCTCAGAAATTCCGAGAGTTCGGGGGAATCCGGATTTTCGAAAATTTCTTCCCCCTTACGGATCATTTCGATTTTACGGCGGTTTTCTTCCTTATCACATGAAACCTGAATATGACCTGCATCAATGGCGCGGCGGATTGCCCATTCCATTTGTGTCAAAGCGGAAAGTCCTGCGGATTCAATGCAAAAACTGTCTGTTTCGGGAAGAGGTTTCGTTCCTGCGAGCGAAACCAATTTTTTTACCTGCTCGTCATTGTCATAACCATCGGGAACACCGTTTTCAGAAACATAATGGAGAACAATGCTCATTACGGGAGGCCAATCACGGATCAGGGAATGTGTTCCGTCTATATCGTGAAAAGCATAGAGAATGTTTCTTTCTTCAAACGCACCGATAACCGAAGGAGAGCCTGTATTGATAAATGTTATCATATGAAACCTTCCTTATTTCTCCGTTTTTTCGGGTTGTCTGGGTTCTGTGCAAAGCGCAAGCAGATCATCAAGTTTAGCTGTTGCCATACGAACGATCGCATCGCCCGCGCTATAATAGATACGAACAGTATTATCATCTTCCAAAAGCATGCCACAGGGGAAGAGTGCGTTCGTACGGTAGCCTTCTTCCATTTCCCAATATCCTTCGGGGACCATCAAAGGCTTTTTGGACATACCGATTACCTTGGAGGGATCTTCCAGATCCAAAGCGCAATACCGATAACGTAACGCTTTTTCCACGCAGCTTCCCAACCGTTTTTACCTCTGTTTGGATCGACGTCAACGGAATGGAAAATAATCAGCCAGCCCTTGTCTGTTTTGATCGGAGGAGCGCCGGGACCAATTTTATCGTTGCAATAGGGAACGTCTTCAACACCCATAACCAGCTTGGAGTTGCCCCAGTAAACAAGGTCAGGAGATTCGGAAAGCCAGATGTCAAAAACATGTCCTCCGCGGGAATATACGGGCATGGGACGTTCAAGACGAACATATTTTCCGTTGATTTTTTCGGGGAAGAGAACCATATTGCGGTTTTCGGGAACAGAAATGGATTTCACTTCAAAGTTTTTCAAATCTTTTGTGGTTGCCATGCCGCCGCATACGCCATGTTTTGTATCAACTGCGAAGCACATCACGTATTTGCCGTCAATCTCCGTGATACGGGGGTCATAAACGCGCATGATTTCATCATCACGCATAGCAAAGCAAGGTTCATTCTCGACCTTCCAATGGATACCGTCACTGGAAAAAGCAAGTCCGAGGTTGGTTCCTTCCAAAATTTGCTTGTCATAATCACCGATGTCATTGCGGAAAATCATGACGTATTCACCGTTTTCGCGTTTCAGCACGCCTGCATTAAAGGTCAATGCAGAACGGTAGGGGACATCTTTTCGGGAAAGAATGGTTTCGGGGTAACGTGTGATACACGGCTCTGTTTTGAAGAGCGATTCGTCAACAGGTCTGAATTTAAAAGGCATTTTGAATTCCTCCAAAAAATTATTTTCTGAACATGGGATTACAGGATGCGGTATCAGGAAACAGATGTTACTTTTATTTTACCATATAAGAGAAAACAAAGTCAATAAAATTTCGATTTTTGCTGAATTTATTCGAATTGAATGGAGAAGAGTTTTGCATCCCGCATACGGAAACGAAGACGTACCGGTTTATTTGCATATGCAGAAAAGTCGCTTCCGTCAGCAAAACAAATGATTCGGTCGATCGTATCTCCGAAAATTTCAAAGCTTTCTTGTTCTGAAAGCGGATTTCCTTCTTCATCCAGGACATCAACATAAATATAGCCGTAAGCCGAAGTCTTGAAATTGATATGCAAATCTTTTCCTTCAAAAATCAATGGTTTTGTTACAAGTATACGTTCTTCGCCGTCTGCCATATAACATGCAAAACCATCCTTGCGGATTTCATAGCGGTTCATCGGTTTGGGATAACCGAAACTGCGATGCCAATCGATGGTATACATATAATAAGTTTCTTTCTGGGAATCAATCAGACCGTAAGCAGGATAGCAGTCGCCGTATACCCAGTTATGTTCATGCTCATAACCCGGAGTCATAAAAGCTTCGTTGAAACGGCTCCAGTTTTCCGTATCGCGAGAATTCATGAAAATGCAGTCGGTAACGGCAAGACCGCTTCTTTTTTCATGATTTTCCATCGAATCGATTTTGACGGCATGGCTTCCGATCTGGTCATTATTTGGAGTCCATTCTTTCCGTTCGCAATATCTGGTCGGGAAACCGATCAAAATATGAGGTGCGCGTTCATACGGAATAACGTTATTGGTATAAAGAGGATAGTCTTTGCCATCAGGGAATGTAATTCTTTTCGGCTCTGTCCATATTTTGAAATCCTCGGAATACATGACGCGGACGTCGCGAATGGCTTCATTGAGATTTTTGTATGCGCCGGGACGGTTGATATCATCAATACCGTCAGGCCACGGAACATCCTTGATATTATGGAAATTTCGGAAATAACAGACATATCTGCCGTTTGCCCAATGCGCGGTATTCAAGGAATCGAAATAGCCTGCTTTTGTCAGAATATGAGAACGTGTGAAATGATAACCGTCAGGAGAAACAAAGCACCAAAGAGCCCTTTTCAGTTTACCTTCTTCGTTTGGGATTCTGTCAATACCGATAGCTTTATATTTTTCTTCTGCTGGACAAGCGGGATTTGTGTCATAAAAAACGAAATAGCCGTCTGTTCTGTGATCGATGACCACATTATTGTATTCCAATTCGGGATGATCGAAAATATTGAGATGCGGTCTTGTCCAATGAATTCCGTCCATGCTTTCGAGAACGGCGAGATATACCTCGGTGCAATCATCATACCAAGGCATGTAGTACATTTTATAACCGTTATCATCTTTAACGATGCAAGGATAACTGATCGTTTTCATTTCCATACCTTGGTCAAAGATAAAGCACTCCTCTTTGAGTGCCGGTTCGATCAATCTCGGAAATGCAGAGGTTTTCACGGTGTCTGCCAGATAAGAATCCCAGAACATTTCTCGCTTCTTTCCCAAATAAATTGTTTTCATAAAATAGGCCTCCTTCTTTTTTGAAATCAAAAATAGATTTTACCCCATTATTATACTGTAAAAAGAGATATTTGTAAAGATTGATTTTGGAATAAAAACAATACATTTGATAAAATCGGCAAATTATCTTGACAATAACAACGACTTATGCTATAATATACTGCGCAACACGAGGTATTGTGGAATAGGGGGATTTGTCCGATGAAAATTACGCATCCTTTTGAGCCGATATATGATGAACATTCACGTATATTGATCCTTGGAAGTTTTCCGTCGGTCCGTTCCCGTACGGACGGGTTTTATTACGGACATCCGCAAAACAGATTTTGGCGTTTGATGGAAGAATTATATGGAATGGATGTTTTGCAAACAACGGAAGAGAAGAAAAATTTTTTGTTGAAAAACGGCATTGCGCTTTGGGATGTTATTGCTTCCTGCGAAATTGAAAATTCATCGGACAGCAGTATACGGAATGCTGTTCCGAATGATTTGAATCGTATACTGAAACATGCGAATATCCGCTATATTTATACAAATGGAAAAACAGCAGATAAATTATATCGTAAATATTTTGAAAGGGAGTCTGTATGTTTACCTTCCACAAGTCCCGCCAATGCCGGATGGACATTTGAAAAGTTGATAAAAGCTTGGGGAAAAATATATTTTATGGAATAAAGTTTATTTTCGGTTTAGATTTTTCGAGTATAATTTGTAATAATGTTTATATAGGGAACATCTTATCCTTAAATGAGTAAAATCGAAAGGTGATGTTTGTTGGCTTCGGACAGGCTCAAAGATGTATTTTTCGGTTTTCGTATCCGTGTACTAACTATCCAAAAATACAACAGGGAGATAAAAAAATGACTGAAAAGAAAATACCGATATTTTATGCTTGTGATGATAATTTTGTAAAGTATACAATCGTTTCCTTACAATCTATGATCGATAACGCTTCTCCTGCATATCAATATCATGTTTATGTATTACATACGTTTATATCCGATGAAATGAAAGCTCGTTTGATGGAATTGCAAAATGAAAATTTCACAATCAGCTTTGAAGATGTTTCTGATAAATTAAATGAAATTTCCGAAAAACTGCCGATTCGCGATTATTATTCCAAAACAACGTATTACAGACTTTTTATTGCGGAAATATTCCCCGAATATGAAAAAGCAATTTATATTGATAGCGATACCGTTGTACAAGGCGATATCAGCGAACTTTATCATACGGATATCGGAGAATGCTATATCGGTGCTTGCCATGAACAAGCAATGGTTCAGGTGGATGAATACGGTACGTATGCGGAAAAGGTAGTCGGGGTTTCCCGTCACAACTTTTTTAATGCGGGAATGATTTTGATCAATTGCGAGCGATTCAGAGAAAAATCCATTTTAGATCAATTTATTCATCATCTTCATACATACAATTTCGTTGTAACACAAGACGAAGACTATTTGAATCTGATTTGCAAAGATCATGTGTATTGGTTGGATCAGCGTTGGAATACGGAGATTTTTGGAAATATTCCGTATCCAATCGAAGAAGCTAAGATTCTCCACTATATTATGACAAATAAACCTTGGCACTATCGGGATTGCAGACACGGGGATATTTTCTGGAAATATGCAGAAAAAACAAGCGTAATCAATGAAATCCAACAGGTGTTATCCGATTATACGGATGAAGAGCGGGAACGCGATGCCGTTTCCGGCGAAAATCTTCTTGCTCTTGCCATAAAGGAAACGAACAGAGAAGATAACTATCTGAACCAGATCAATCGTCTGACACGTGCGAAAGACAGAGTTGAAATTTTGAAAAAAATCGAAGACTTTGAAAAACGCGGATTGTTTGATGTGGATGTGGAATCCGATCCTCCGTCTAAAATTTTGTTGCCGGATGATATCGAGTATTTGAGAAATGGTTTGTTTGATAAAATGAAAACAAAAATGGCATTTCATTCTGCCAGAAAGTTTGTTTCCAAACTTATCAAAGAAAAGAAACTGATCATCAAAGAAATCAAGGGCATTGAAAACTTTAAGGCTCTGGATAGCGGCGCAGTGATTACCTGTAATCATTTCAATGCATTTGACAGTTTTGCAATTCAGCTTGCCTATGATGCCGCCGAACAGAAAAACAGAACTTTTTACCGCGTGATTAGGGAAGGGAATTATACAAGTTTTCCCGGCTTTTACGGTTTTCTTATGCGCCATTGCAACACTCTCCCGCTTTCTTCCAACCATAAAACAATGAAAAAATTTATGCTTGCTGTAGATCAGGTATTGCGCGATGGTCATTTCTTGTTGGTATATCCGGAGCAGAGCATGTGGTGGAATTACAGAAAACCCAAGCCTTTGAAAAGAGGAGCATATCAATTTGCAACCAAAAATAATGTTCCTGTTTTGCCTTGCTTTATTACGATGAAAGATTCTGATATTATAGGTCCCGATGGATTTTTTGTCCAGGAATATACTATACATATCGGAAAACCGATTTACCCTGATGAAACATTGGGCAGACGTGAGAGAATCGACAAAATGATGACCGAAAACTACGAGATATGGAAAAATATTTATGAAATGGAATATCAAATACCGCTGTATTATACGACGGAAAAAGATATTCAGAACGATCTTGGAAATAAATAATGTCAAAGAGGACTTCGTGCAAAAATGCAATCGAAGTCCTCTTGAATTTTAATGCAATTGTTTTTTAAGAAATGTCTCTGCTTCTTCTCGTGTGGGAATAGATGCGCCTGCACCGGATCGGCTGACGGTGATAGCTGAAACCGCGGTTGCAAAACGGATGGCCTCGTCCATGCTCTTTCCTTCGGCGACGGCAGAACAATAGCCACCGATAAAGCTGTCTCCCGCCGCTGTAGAGTCAATGGCTTTAATAGGGAAGGCTTGTTGTCTTTTTATAGTAAGACCTTCGTTGTAAAGACATCCTTTGTTGCCAAGCGTAATGATTACCGAGCGTTTACCGTTATTCCAAAGTGCTTTCAGCGCTGTTTCTTCATCGTCATATCCGGTGATAATGGCTGCTTCATGCTCGTTCGGAACAATGATATCGCAGTATTCTAAAAGTTCTTCGGGGAGCTTTGCCGCAGGGGCGGGGTTGAGAAGAACCTTGCATCCGCATGCTTTGGATTTTTTTGCCGCGTAAAGAATGGTTTCCATCGGGATTTCCAATTGAAAAATAACAATATCCGCATTTTGAATCAAATCAATATTTTTATCGATCCAAGCGGGGGTAACCGTATCGTTGGCACCTCCGTCCAAAATGATATGATTGTCTCCTCCACATACAGTGATTACGGCAACGCCGGAGTTTGTATCTGCGATTTTAACACCTTTTGTTCGTATGGCTTGATTTTCAAGGTTTGTTTTCAGGAGTTTTCCAAACTCGTCATTTCCGACTGCTCCGATCATATCCGCTTTGCCATATAACTTGGCAACGGCAACGGCTTGGTTTGCACCTTTTCCACCGTAAGAAGTCATGAAGTTTTTGCCGTGAACAGTTTCTCCGAGCTTCGGCAAAATATCCGTATTGATTACAAGGTCAATGTTAATGCTGCCGATAATTAAAATATTTTTCATAAAAACAATCCTTTCATTCCGTGTAAAATGAATTATTATAGTTATCATATCATAAATGTAAAAAAATGTCAATAAAAATTTCCAAAACTAAAATTACTGATAAATTTGAAAAATCTTGATTGGAAAAGATTGATTTTCGGAAATGAATATGATATAATCAAAACAAATACATAAATAAACTTCATTGTGACGGAGGGATGCTATGAGAATTTTAATACTTTCCTGTAATACGGGAGGGGGACATAATTCAGCTGCGGCTGCTTTAAAAGAATATTTTGACTCCCGTGAAATTTTTTGTGAAATTCAAGATGCTCTTGCATTTGATTCTCATTTAAAATCGGATATCATCAGTAAAGGGGACATCTTGCTTTACAAAAAAGCGCCAAAACTGTTTGGTTTTGGATATCGTTTTGCTGAAAAACATCCTTCCAAACCTGGATATGAATCATTCCTTTATACCATCATGAAGAGCGGTACCGAAAAATTGTATGAATATCTACGTGAAAACGATTTCCGTACGGTTTTGTGTACACATGTATTTGCGGCAATGATGATGACGGAAATCAGAAAGCGTTATTCTTCGGATATCAGATTTTATTTTGTTGCCACGGATTACGCCTCTTATCCCGGAATTGAAGAAATTCATGCAGATGCATTTTTTATCGCACACAAAAAACTGATTCCCGACTACATGGACTACGGTGTTCCCGAAAATATTTCCATACCGATCGGAATTCCGATCAAACGTGCATTCTATAAATCGCTTAGCAAAGAAAGAGCGAAAGAGGTTTTGGATTTGCCTCAGGATAAAAGAGCTATTCTTTTGATGTGTGGAAGCATCGGTTGCGGCCCTGTTTATAAACTAGGTACAAAAATTTTAGCGAAGCTTCCTGAAGATGCTGTTTTGGTCGTTATTTGCGGAAGCAATCAAAAGCTGTTCAAGAAATTTCAGAAACATATTTCTTCTGAAAAACTTCATGTTGTGGGATATACAAACAAAATGAACATCTATATGGATGCTTGTGATGTGGTTGTAACAAAACCGGGTGGATTGAGTTCCACCGAGTCTGCTACAAAATTATTACCAATGGTGCTGATGGGTGAACCTGTCGGATGTGAAGTCAGGAACATGGAGTTTTTTTTGAAAAACGGTTTTGCCGTTACAGAAGATACGCTTGATGGGCTTGCTGATGAAACAGTTGAACTTCTTAATAATCCCGAAAAAGCAAATGACATGGTTGAATTACTGAAAGAATCTTTTTCTGTATATTCTGCAGGTGTGATCGGAGATCATGTGATTGCTGCAGCTGATAACGAATTCGATGAAGATATTTTTTGAATTTGAAATCATAACGAAGAAAATTTATAATTTTGTCAGGGGAACAAGTGTACTCAAAATGCTTGTTCCCCTTTCCAATTCTTTTTGAATTATATAAAATAAAAATTAGTTGATAATTGAAAAAGATGATGATATGGTTTTCTTGTATGTAATCATGATTTAGCCTATAATGTAGCCAACGTTGATAAGTTCATCCGACAAGCGAAGAAGTATCTGCATCCGTAGAAGCTGCCAACGACCATCTTGAACGATATGACCAATGCTATATATGTTCACGCACCGGAAAAGTCAAGCGGACACAGAGTGCAGAATATAGAAATCAGTTATAACTACATCGGTATTCTTTCTAGCAATTTACTCTATGACATTCAAAATGGAAACTTATTATACTGTCTTATTGGAACACACCGGGGGTGGACTTTTTATATGAAATGAGGTAAATTTTCTTCAAAATCTCTTGAAATTATCGATATTCGATATTATAATATAAGTGTAGAATATCGATATTCGACAATTGGGTGATAATACTATGCCAAGAGCAAAATTTCAGACCTTGACAGAGCAGATGTACTATATCCTTCTTTGTCTTTCCTCTGAGTGTTACGGAATGGACATTATGGATAAAGTACCGCAGATAACAGACGGCAGAGTGAAGGTCGGTTCGGGAACGCTGTATAACCTTCTTGAACAGTTCCTTGATGCGGAAATGATCAGGGAAACCAAAGCGGAGGGCAGGCGCAGATGTTATATTCTCACCGCCAAAGGACGAGAGCTGCTTGATAACGAGTACAAACGCTTGAATAGTCTTGTTTCTGACTATCAACGCCTTATGGGAAAGGAGGACACCCAATGAAAGATACTAAAAAGAAAATTGAGTTTTTTACCTTTTATGACAAGACAGGAATTGAAAAGCATCTTGAACAGATGGCTTCGGAAGGTTGGCTTCTTGAAAAGATGTCCGCTTTCCGTTGGACTTACCGCCGCATAGAGCCGAAG
>JAFQEK010000020.1 GCA_017399025.1 Clostridia bacterium | reverse complement strand
TTTTGTCTGCAGGAGACATATTTTTTTCATAAGTAATCACACTGCTGACCATCAGTTCGGAGCAAGCTCTTGCAGTTTTCAACAATCCTTCGCCGTATGCTTTTGCACGTTCTTTACCGTCCGTTGCTTTTGTTTTCAAAAATTCTCTTGAACCGTAAATATTCGGAACTGTTTCTATGATTTCAAGCGCTCTTGTGTGTTCTCCGATATTCAGGTATAACTGCGTAAGTTCAAAGATGGCACGATGCCGCAGTTCGCCGTCCGGAATGGTTTTCAACAATTTTTCGTAAAGTGATATTGCTTCTTTCCATTCACCGTAAGTTCGATGTTTTTCCGTATCGTAAATATCGTAACCATCTTTGTCGGATAAATGATATTCTCCATAACGGACATATCCCGCGTTATATAATACGGAAGCAAGGCACAGCATGATTGTTTCGTTGCCCGGAAATTCAATCAGTGCTTTTCTTGCAAATTCAATACACTCGTCAATGTTGATATCCACACCGTTGTTTTGGAAATTCATGGAATTAATTTTCTTGGCAAGTATATTGATTTTTTGAGATCTGTCATTGTCATAACCGAAAAGTTCATCAATTGAGATTCCAAAAAAATTAGCAATGGAAGGAATCATTTCCATATCGGGATAACCGCCGCCCGATTCCCATCGTGAAACGGCTTGCGATGTTACACCCAAAGCATCTGCGAGAGCTTCTTGTGTACATTCGGCGCGATGTCGTAATTCGCGTATTTTCTGACCTAAATTCAGTTGCATAAAAGTACCTCCAAAATTTATTTCACCGGTGTAATTATATTGTAGCAAATATTCTTTGAAAAAACAATAATCAATCTGTTGTTTCAAATCCAAGCAATCCTTTCAAAACAAAAAGCAACACTCCGTAAAATATACGAAGTATTGCTTTCAGATTCGGATATAAAATTATTTTTTCTTCCAAGGCCGTTTTCCGATAAGATCAGCATAAATAGAAAGGTAGCTTTCGTGCCGTTCTTTAGCAATCGCGCCTTGTGCGATTGCTGCTGCAATCGCACAGTCGCTTGCGGATTCTTTGGTATGCGAACAGTCCGTATAGCGGCATTGGGAGAGATAGGGTTCAAATTCGGGAAAACAATGCGGAAGATCTTCCACGGCATAAAAATCGAATTCGATGAAATCCAGCATGGAAAATCCGGGCGTATCCGCAATATAAGCCGATTCGGGAGCAGCATCGAGAAGCTCTTTCATGGGATAGAGCGTAACGCTTCGGGTGGTATGCTTACCGCGGGAAATCTTTTCGGAGAGCGCCCCCGTATCCAATGCAAGAGAGGGAAAGAGCGCATTCATGAGAGTGGATTTTCCGACACCCGAAGCTCCTGCGAAAGCACAGATTCCGTTTAGGGAGGATATATATTTTTTCAATGTCTCTACGCCCTCTCCGTTTTCGGAAGAGGAAATAAAGACAGAAAATCCTGCTTTCTTGTAGATACTTGCGTAATGTTCTGCCGATTCGGGAGAAATGTCCGATTTTGTGATCACGACAACGGGGGTAATGCGGTTGAAAACCGCAATAGACAAGAGCTTGTCCAGATATAGAGTGCTCGGTTCCGGATTTTTCGGTGCAAAGGTGACGAAAAGCGTTTGTAAATTTGCCATAGGCGGACGGATCAGAGAATTTTTTCTCTCTGCGATTTCTTCAATGAAATATTCCTTTCCGCTGACCTCGGGAGGACGGATGGAAACGGTATCTCCTGCCAGAGGAGAAAGTCCCCTTTTGCGGAAAGCGCCTTTGGCACGGCAGGGAAACACTTCGCCGTTTTCGGTGTGAACGTAATAAAGTCCACCGACACCGTTTGTTATGATACCTTTCAAATTGTTTTCTGTCATAAGAATTTCATTCCTGTTCCGATTCCCGTTCGGTTTGAAACGGTATTTTTTACTGAGAAAATCCAAGAGGTATCGATTTCCGATGCTTTTGCACCGTAAAGCGCATTAAACAGCATAAAGAATCCAATGGCCGCAAGAATAAAGAAGATGACGCAGATCAAAATAACGGCGGAAAAAGGCGCACTTTCCGATTTTTTTTGTTTGGGGTTTTGTAATTGAGCAGGTTTTTTCATGCTTGTCTGAAGAGGAGTTTTCCGGACGTTTCCGTTTTGCGGTTTCGGGGATTTGCGCACAATTGCCTGCGTATTGACCGTTTGCTGAGGTTTGATTACATATTGATCGGAATGTTCATCTGTTTTTTTAACAACAATATCCGCAGTCGTTGTACGGGGCTGGGAAGGTTGTTTTTGGAATACGGTGGTAGGATTTTGTTGGATGCGGTAAATGTGACGGAGCATTTGCGATGCATTCTGATAGCGGCGGGCGGGATCCTTTTCCATGGCGCAAAGAATGATCTGCTCGATGCCTACGGGGAGCTGCGGAACGAGTTGTCTCGGAGGCTTGGGTGCTTCGTTGATGTGCTTGGTCATGATGGCATAAGAGGTTTCAGCCATGAAGGGAAGTTCACCCGTCAGCATTTCATAAAACATGACACCGAGCGAATAGAGGTCGCTACGGGTATCGATTTTTTTGCCTCTTGCCTGTTCGGGACTGATATAATAGATGGTGCCGACTGCGTGGTCGATCATCGTAACGGTTTCCGCGTTCGGTAATTTGGCAATGCCGAAATCGGCAACCTTGATAAAACCGCCTTCCATAATCATGATATTCTGCGGTTTGATATCTCTGTGAATGACTCCCCTCATGTGCGCATGCTCCAGCGCCTGCAAAATCTGCGCAATAAATGCGGTGGCTTCCTGCCAGCTCAATCTGACTTTTTTATTCATATATTCACGCAGGGTAATACCTTTGATGTATTCCATGACGATGAATTTGTGGTCTGTTTTAACGGAAACATCGAGAATTTTGACGATGTTTACATGATCCATCATGGCAACAGCCTTGGATTCGTTGATGAAACGGCGTAATGCTTGGGTGTTATCGGAAATGGATTCTTTCAGCATTTTCAAAGCAACGGTTTCTCCCGTTTTCAAATCCAATGCTTCATAAACAACCGCCATGCCGCCAACGCCGACGGTATCCTTGATCTGATATCTGTCGTCAAAAATTGCGTTTATATGTTTTTTCCAAACGTCCATGGTTATATCCTTTCATTTCTGTCGATCATCTCAAACCTCAAAAGCGGGCGAGAACAGCGGTAATATTATCACTTCCGCCTTTTTCATTGGCAAAAGCAATCAAGGCATCCGCTTTCCGGGAAAGATCGTCTTCCTGTGATACAAACCAATGCGAGGGCGCAAAAAGAATTTCTTCCATAATTTTATGGTCAACGTAATTGGAAAGTCCGTCGGAACACAGGAGCAAATAACCGCTTTCCCACGGTTCGAGCGGTGCGCTGAAGAAATCCACGTCCAATTTATCGGAAATGCCAACGGCGCGGGTAATCACGTTTTTGCGAGGACATTCCTTTGCTTCTTCTTCGGAAAGCTTTCCGTTATCAATCAGATATTGTACGAAAGAATGGTCCTTGGTAACAAGTGTAGTGTCTTCCTTGGTAACGATGTAAAAACGGCTGTCGCCGATGTTGATTGCGTAAAAATATCCGCCGTAAATCATGACGGCAACCAACGTTGTGCCCATACCCTGATATTCCTCGTTTTCATCGGCAAGACGGAGAATGGAAGCATTTGCTTCCGATGCTGCGGAGACCAATGTATAGCGGATAAATTCCAAAATTTTATTCGGTTCTGTTTCCGTACAGGGAGAGGCGGCTATTTTTTCACAAAAAATATTGACAGCGGTGTTACTGGCGATCTCGCCTGCCTTATGACCGCCCATGCCGTCGCAAACCACGAGAAGCGTAGCTTCGTCATTCCAAAGACGGAGCGCACGGTAACTGTCCTGGTTGACTTGTCGGTGCATCCCGACATCGCTTTTTCCGCAAAATTTCATTAAAGTAATCCATTCCTTTCAGAGAGAACTTTTCATTTATGATAAAAGAATCGTTTTTGATGGTGATTCAGATTAAGAGCTGTGTTCTGCGCGAAGCTGTCCGCAGGAGGCATCGATATCGGAGCCGAGCTTACGGCGTACAGTTGCCGTAATTTTTCTGCCCTCCAATGTAGCGGCGAATGCTTCGATTCCTGATTTTTCACTGGGCAAAAATCCTCTTTCTTCCACGTTGTTGACGGGAATCAGATTGACGTGCAAGGGCATACCCGAGCAATAACGGTAGAGGACATCTGCCAATCGGTTGGCAGCAGAAACGGAATCGTTTTTTCCGCGCACGAGAGTATATTCAAAGGAGATTCTTCTGCCCGTCTGATCAAAATAGGAACGGCAAGCTTTCAGAAGCTGTTCGATATTCCAACGGTTGTTTACGGGCATGAGAGAGGAGCGGGTTTGATCGTCTGCCGCGTGAAGAGAGATGGAAAGCGTGATGGGTAGATTTTCTTTTGCGAGCTTTTCCATTCGGTCGACCAGACCGCAAGTGGAGAGAGAAATATGGCGGTAACCGATATTTAATCCATCGGGAGAGCCGACCAAACGGAGAAATTTGATGACGTTGTCGTAATTATCGAGGGGTTCTCCGATTCCCATCAGCACGATGCCGTCCACGCGTTCTCCCGTATCTTTTTGAGTGGAAAGAATCTGAGAAAGCATTTCCGAGGGCAAGAGTCTGCGAGAAAGACCTTTTAACGTGGAAGCACAGAAAGCGCATCCCATAGGGCATCCGGCTTCTGTGGAGATGCAAATGGTATTTCCGTGTTTATAACGCATAAATACGGATTCGATCCGTTCTCCATCATAAAGTTCGTAGAGATATTTGACGGTTCCGTCCTTGGAAACGAATTTTTTTGCAATTTTTGCGGAAGCAACGAAAGCATTTTCCGCAAGTTTTGCGCGCAAAGCGGCAGGAAGATTTTTCATTTCGGAAAAACCGGCGCCTTTGAGAAGCCAATCCCGGATTTGGGAAGCGCGGAATTTCGGCTCGCCCAAGGAAACGATATATGCGGTCAGCTCTTCTTTATTCATGCTTAAAATATCGATTTTTTCCATAAAGCATTCCTTTCGGGGAGATTTTGGTCGTCAGGATTTTTTCTTGCGTAGCTTTGCAATGAAAAAACCGTCGGTTTCATATTCATAGGGTAGAATTTCCAGTATACCGTCGCAAACTGCAATGCCTGCCGTAAAGGGACAGAGAGAAAATTCGGGATGATTTTTCAGAAAGTTTTCCACGATTTCACGGTTTTCTGCGGGATTCAGCGTGCACGTAGAGTAAACGAGCGTACCGCCTTCTTTTAAGTATGCCGCATTGGTTTCCAGAATTTTGGCTTGCAGAATGGGCAGACGAGTAATGTCTTCTTCGGATTTGTAACGGATGTCTGGCTTTTTGGCGATAACACCGAGACCGGAACAGGGAACATCGCAGAGAATTTTATCAAACACGGGCATTTCAGGATTGTGTACGGATGCATTTTGCACACCGGTTTCAATGATGGTAATCCCCAATTTTTCGGCACCCGTTTCAATCAGGGAGAGTTTATTTTTATGAAGGTCCAGTGAACGGATGGAGCCTTCGTTTTTCATAGACATAGCCATACCGAAGCTTTTTCCGCCGGGGCAAGCGCAGGCATCCAAAATGGAGTCGCCGGGTTTGGCATCCATGGCGGCAACACAGAGGGCAGAAGCTTCATCCTGTACGAAGAAATTCCCTTCGAAAGGTTCCAGACGATTCATGGGTACGGCGCCGTCCAACAAAATACTGTATTTGGAAACGGGACTGATTTCAGCTTTGATTCCTGCAAGATTCAATGCTTCCGAAAAGGCGGCGGGCATGGTTTTCAGACTGTTAACCGTCAGTGTCAGGGAAGGATGGTTATTGACGGTTTTCAGAATACGTACGGTTTTTTCTCTTCCGTAGGCATCGAGCCACAGACGGCAGATCCATTCGGGAACGGAATATTCCACGGAAAGTCTGCGCAGGGGTTCTTTGTTTTCATCGGGAAGCGCAAGCAAGCCTTTTTTGCGCAGAAAGGTTCTCAGAACGGCGTTGATATAATTTCTGCTGTTTTTTCTTGCGTAAAAACGGGAAGCGAGCTTTACGCTTTCATTGACGGCAGCGGATTCGGGAATTTTGGTCATATAAAGAAGCTGATACAAACCCAGCCGCAAAATGATACGGATGTTCATGTCGATATCTTTGCGGTCGGAAAGGAGAGAAATATAATAATCCAAGGTCAGCTTGCGTTCGATCACGCCGTAAAAAAGGGCGGTATACAGCGATTTTTCCGAACCTTCCAGGTTTCCGCGTTCAATGGCGTAGGAAAGCTCAATATTGGAATACACACCGCTGTTTTCATATTTCTGGAGAGAGAGGAAAGCGGATTCTCTGGCGTTCATAATGGAGAAGTCCTTTCTTGCTTTTATTCAAAACGGTCTGATTGCGTAATGCGTCTGCCGCGGATAAAATCGCCCGCGGACATTTCTTTTTTGCCTTCGGGAATGAGGCGTTCGATTCTGATTTTGGCATCAACGGCATTGACGGTCAGAAGTCCGGTACCCTTTGCGGAAAGGGCGGCTACCGTTCCGGGTTCGCCTTCGGGTGCTTCGTCCAGACATACGGCAGAGGTAATTTTGACTTTGCCTGAGGGAAGTTTTGCTTCTGCACCGGGGATGGGCGAAAATGCGCGGATTTTGTTGACAATCGTTTCAGCCGTTTCGCTGAAATCCAGAATGCGGTCTGCTTTTTCGATTTTGGAGGCGTAGGTGGAGAGGGCATCGTCCTGCGGTTCGGCAGAGGCGGTGCCATTGAAGATTTTTTCCATGGTTTCTACAACGAGCTTGCCGCCGAGCTCTGCGAGACGGTCATGAATTTCTTCAAAATTGCCTTCGGAGGAATCCATGGAGGCTTTGGCATACATGTCGCCAGTGTCAATACCTTCCGCCATTTTGATAATGGTAACGCCCATTTCCTTTTCGCCTGCAAGAATGGCGCGCTGAATGGGAGCGGCACCTCTGTATTTCGGCAGAATGGAGCCGTGAATATTGATACAGCCGAAACGAGGATATTCCAATACGTAGGAAGGTAAAATTCTGCCGTATGCAACCACGACGATGATATCGGGGTTCATTTCCAGCAAAATATCACGAAAATTTTCTTCCTTGAGGTTGGCAGGCTGATATACGGGGATACCCATTTCAAGCGCGGCTGTTTTTACGGGAGGTGGGGTCATTGCGTGTCCACGATTTTTAGGCGTATCCTGTCTTGTGATTACGCCTACGATTTCGTCGGGATATGCTTCGCGGATTGCGAAAAGCGCTGTTCTTGCAAATTCGGGTGTGCCCATAAATAAAATACGCATAGCTTGTTCTCCTTGCCTTCGCTTGATTTTTTAAGGATTAATCTTCATCGTCGTAATATTCGCCGTCTTCTGCGGGATAAAGGAATTTATCCGCTTTATCAATGTAGAGATGACCGTCCAGGTGGTCGATTTCGTGGCAAAAGCATCTTGCAAGAAGATCGGTTCCTTCATAGGTTTGCATAACGCCGTTTCTGTCGAGCGCGCGTACGCGGACGTAAGAGGGGCGTTTTACAATGCCTTGTCTTCCCGGAACGGAAAGGCAGCCTTCCACACCGCTGACGGAGCCGGAGGCTTCAATGATTTCGGGATTGATCAGTTCGAGGACTTCGCCTTCTTCCACTTCGATGACAACGATACGACGGAGAACGCCGACCTGGGGGGCTGCAAGTCCTACGCCGTCTGCGTGGCGCATGGTTTCCAGCATATCGTCAAGAAGCGTTTTTGTTCTTTTTGTAATTTCCGTTACGGGACGGCAGGTTTTGCGAAGTGTTGCTTCGCCTTCTTTCAGAATTGTAAGTTTTGCCATGATAAAAGCAAAGTCCTTTCTTGATTTCAAATTTTTTACGGTAATTGTTTCCTGCAGAAAAATCTTCCGTTATATGCTTTTGGTATTAAGTACCGGAGGGATTGATATCTACGGAAAGTGAAATTTTTCCCGCCGCTTTTTTGCCATATTCCAGCAGTAATTCTTCAAAGAGCGCGCGGGCGCGTTTATTGTTTTTGAATTTGATGACGATGCGCATCCGGAATTTGTTTTTGATTTTGAAAACGGGTGCTTCAAAGGGACCGAACGTCAGCATTTTAACGTCGCTGAAAGCATTTTTTTGCTTATCTGCAAGCGCCTCAGAGAATTCTTTTGCAAAATTACGAAGTTCTGTTTCTTCGTCTGCGCCGATGGAGAAAACGGCGATATCGCAAAACGGAGGAAAAACAAGTGCTTTTCGTACGGCAATTTCATTTTTATAAAATGCATCGTAATCCTGTTTTGCGGAAAGCCGTATGGTTTCGTTATCGGGATTATAAGTTTGAATGACAGCAGTACCGCCGCCTTCGGAACGTCCTGCTCGTCCAATGACTTGTGTAATCAGAGAAAACGTGCGTTCATTGGCGCGAAAATCGTCTAAAAACAGAGAATTGTCCGCGGCGATGACGCCGACCAGGGAAAGCTTGGGAAAATTATGCCCTTTGGCGATCATCTGCGTGCCGACAAGAATATCCGCTTCTCCTCTGCTGAATGCGCTTGTGATTTCATCTTGGGAAAAGCGTTCTTTTGTGGTATCCGCATCCATACGCAGGATTCTGGCATCGGGCAGAAAACTTTTGATCTCTTCTTCAATCAATTGCGTGCCGTAGCCTCCGAAAGCAAGATGCTCGCTTGCGCATTTGGGACAAAAATGGGGAATGGGAATATTGTGTCCGCAATAATGGCAGATCAAGCGGCTTCCTTTGGCCGTTTTGTGATGTGTCAGGGAAACGGAACAGTTGGGGCAGAGCAGAACCTCTCCGCAAGCGTGGCAGGAGAGCATGCTGTGAAAACCTCTTCGGTTGAGAAACAGCATGGATTGCTTACCGTTTTCGAACGCATCGCAGAGCAGGGCGCGAAGCTCTCCGCCGATCTGCGCTTCTCCGATCAGATTTTCTTTTCGCATATCCACGATCCTGACGGAGGGGAGTGCCGAGCCGGTATAGCGCTTGGTCAGTCTGACAAGGGAATAATTGCCTTTTTCCGCTTCTCTGCGGCTTTCTACGGAGGGGGTGGCGGAAGCCATCAGAAGCAGAGCGTTGTTTGCGGCGGCGCGGTGCTTGGCAATATCGCGCACGTGATATTTCGGGGACATATCGGATTTATATGCGCTTTCCTGTTCCTCGTCAATGACGATCAGTCCGATATCGGAAAGCGGCGCGAAGATGGCAGAGCGCGTGCCGAGAACGATATCAATATCGCCTCTGCGGATTCGTTTATAAGCATCAAAGCGTTCTCCGTCGGAAAGTCCGGAATGCATAACGGCGATTCGTTTTCCGAATCTGGAGGTAAAGGCTTCCACAGATTGCCATGTCAGAGCGATTTCGGGAATCAGGATAATGGCTTTTCTTCCCATCGAAAGCGCTTTTTCGCAAAGCGCGAGAACAACGCTGGTTTTTCCGCTTCCGGTTACACCGTGCAGGAGTGCGGCATGGGGTTTCTGTTCTTCCATGAAGGCAGAGAGGATTTCAAATGCGTTTTGCTGTTCTTCGGAAAGTCGAAGCTCGGCGGCAGAAGCGGCAATCTTTTCGTAATGATTGCGTAAAACTTCTTTTTTTTCGAGAACGATCAAGCCCTTTTTTGCGAGCGCTTTGATTTGTACGGAGGTATATCCCTCCGAAATGAGCATTTCCGAAGAAATGCTTTCTTCTTCACAGATGCGCGAAAAGAGCGCGCGCTGAATTTCAGGGGTTCGGGGTTTCAATAAGATTCCCGTATCCGCATCCGGAACGGGATAAACGATTTCAAGAGATGCTCCTTTGCTTTCTTTAATGACAAGGTCGGAGGAAATGTGGCATTCGGAAAGCAACTTGCGTAAAATGGGAGAAACTTCTGCACCGAACTCTTTGATCAAACGTTCTTCCCGTACGGGTGCATGTGCTTCAATAAAAGCAAACACGGTTTTCATCCGTGGGGAAAAAGAGTCTCTTACGCAAGCTTCAATCGGATTTGGAGAAAAAAATTCGGTTGCTTTTGCAAACGCATCGGCAGGTATCAGTCTGCGTACGGCATCTCCCATGGTGCAGAGCGTCCGTCCGCAAAGGAAACGGATCAGCGCCATCATTTCCTCTGTCAGCGAAAGAGAACGGTTGATCTGTGCCAATATGGGTTTGAGTTTTCCGTAATCATTCGTTTGACCCACGGAGGTAATCAGAGCGATATGCTTTTTGTTGGCTCCGCCGAACGGAACAATGGTAAAATCGCCAACGGTGGGAGAAAAACAAAGCGTATCCGGAATATAATAGGTATATTCGCGGTCCAGGTGCTGAGGGAGGTCCAACAGACGAACGCCGACGGTTTTCGTATAAGCATCCATTACTTCAGCTGTTCGGTGTTAGCTTCCTGAGGAAGGACGACATTAAAATCACCTTTGTAAAGCCGTTGAACGGCATTTTCAACGGCTTTGTTGTCGCGGATATCTCTGTCGATCTGAGAAGCGAGAGTTTTTTCGGTTTTCTTATCCGCAATCTTCTTTTCCGCTTCTTCTCTTTGCGCTACGTATTCATCGGTAACGATTCTTGCGCATTTTGCGGTTGCGATAACGAGCGCGTAACGGTTAAATTTACCTTGTGTAAGCTGTTCAATGGAAGGTGTGATCATCATAACGGTTCAATCTCCTTTTGTACGGTTTATTTCAATCGTTTTATTTGTTGTTTGAGATGGATTTTTATTCCCTAAGAAATTGCGCAAAATTGACCTCGCCGTTTTGCACAGTCAAATGCAGATAAAACTGCGGTAGGCGAGAAACTTCCGGCGGATGTTGTCCGCTTGATTATCCGAAAAATGTTTCGGAAATTTCGGCGTTGCGGGAAGTGCGCATGTTTTCGGCACGAAGGATTGCAAGAACGTCCTCGGCGGCTTCGTCAATACCGTTTTCACGGTTGATGACAACGTAGTCGTATTTTGGGAATGTTTTGATTTCAGTTCTTGCTTCGGTCATTCTTTTCTGGATAACTTCTTCCGTTTCCGTTCCTCTGCCGCGGATTCTTCCAAGCAGTGTTTCGTAATCGGGGGGTAAAACATAGATCATGACAGCTTCGGGCATTTTTTCCTTTACCTGAAGCGCGCCTTTGACTTCGATATCGAGGATGATGTTTTTTCCTTCGGCAAGCGCGGCTTCCACGGGCTTTTTCGGTGTTCCGTAATAATTGCCAACGTATTGTGCGTATTCGAGCATTTCACCTTCGGCAATTTTCTTTTCAAATTCTTCTTTGGTAACAAAATAATAATGAACGCCTTCCAATTCATTGACTCTGGGACTGCGTGTGGTTGCGGAAACGGAAAAATCAAAGGGCGCAAGCTCGCGGACTCTTTTAACGATCGTACCCTTTCCGCTTCCTGCGGGGCCGGAAATAATAACGAGTAATCCTTTTTTCATTGCGTGATATCCTTTCTTTGATTTATTCTTCTTCGGCTTCTTCTTCGTCGTCCTGTTCGTACTGTCCGTTCAGACGGTTGGAAATGGTTTCCGCTTTGATGGCGGAGAGAATGACGTGGTCGCTGTCCGTAAAAATAACGGAACGGGTTCTTCTGCCGCAGGAAACGTCAATCACGCGTCCTGCATCTCTTGCATCCTGTATATAACGCTTGATCGGTGCGGAGTCGGGGCTGACGATCGAAATGACTCTGTGTGCAGCAACCATATTGCCGTTACCGATGCTGATAAATTTCATGATATCCGATATTCCTTTCCTAAGCTTTTTTCAGACGGATCCGCTTATTCAATATTTTGAATCTGTTCGCGGATTTTTTCGAGTTCACTCTTGATTTCGACCACAAGCTTGGCAATGTCAAGATCGCTTGCTTTGGAGCCGATGGTATTGGTTTCTCTGTTGATTTCCTGAAGCAGGAAGTCAAGCTTTCTTCCGACGGGATCGTTTGAGGCGAGGATGGCATCGAATGCTTCGAAATGAGAACGCAAACGAACCAGTTCTTCGTCAACGGCGATTTTATCTGCGAAGATTGCGCATTCTGTGATCAATCTTGCTTCGTCGACGGTAGCATCTCCGATCAATTGTTTTACGCGTGCTTCAATTTTGGCATACTGATTTTTTACATCGGCTTCAGAAAGAGGAGCAATTTTTTCAGCCAATTCCGCAACGCGGCGTTTTTTGGATTCAATGTCAGCTTTCATGTTTGCGCCTTCGCGTTCTCTTGCCGCGACGAAAGCCGCGGTTGCTTCTTCCAGAACGGGATGCAGGCAGTTCCATTCTCTGTCCATATCCTCGTCCGCTTTTTTAACGGCGAAAATATCGCGGTTGGCGGCAACGGACATGACGGTAATATCATTGGGAAGTTGAAATTCTTCTGCCAGACGGCGCAAGGCCGCAATATAGCTTGCGGTGTATGCACTGTCTAATTCCACGCTGACACCGATTTCTTCCAGAATATCAATGGAAACATAAACTTCGATCTTTCCGCGGGAAATTCCCTTGGAGGAGATATAGGATTTGATTTTATCTTCCAGGAAACCGAAGAGCTTCGGGAGCTTTACGGAACAATCCAGATAACGGTTGTTGACGGATTTGATTTCAACGAGGATGTTTCTGCCGCCGATCTCCCTTTTGGCGCGACCGTATCCTGTCATACTTCTGATCATAAACAGAGAGTCCTTTCTTTTCTATCACGAATCGGACGGGGGAATCCGCCGATTTGCTGTTTTATTAAATATTATAATATATATTATATCGTACTTTCACACTTCTTGTCAACTGATTTTTTTATGAAGTGCCGAATTTTTTGTGCAAATTTACAAAAAATCGAAAGGATTTCTTTATATATAGAAATTTCGGGAAAATTTTGGTACGAAATTCCGACGGTTTGGGAAAGTTCTCTGAATTGCTGTATTTGTGGAAAACTTCGGTCTAAATCTGAAAAAAACAGGAAAAAAGGAGATTTTTTTGCCGTAAAAAATAGGTTTGTTGAAAAATAAGTGGAAAATCAGTCGGTCTGCATGTTGATTTTTCATAGGATGGAATTGTGGAAAACATAATTTTGAGATTATTGTCTGTGGAAAAACGGGGTTTTCCACAATGTGTGGAAAACTGTTTGGAAAACTTTCCGATGCCGGAGAATATCGAAAAACTTGAGATGAGATTGCATTGGAAAAAGAGCAACCCGACCGTCAGATGAAATGGAACGGTCGGGTTGCTATCCGGTTTAGTTTTCGATTGCGATTGTCAGAGGTATGTTTTTCTCAATGGAATATTTTTGCGTTCCGAGAATAAGCGTACCGCCTTCGATATCAGAGAGAACGGTAACGGACTCTTTATCCATTTTAACACGGATCAGCCCGTTTCCTGCAGGGACTGTTCCTTCGAATGTGCCGAAGCACATGAGATTGGGACGAACTTCATAAGTTTGATATGCGGGAGCAGTCGGGCGAACGCCGAGGGCATATTTGCCGAGCAGATAGATCGGGGAAGCGCCCCATGCGTGGCAAAGACTTCTTCCATAGGCTTTGCCGTACATTGCATAATTTTCCACACGGGATTTTTCGGGGAAATATTCTTCCCAGAAGGTCGTTGCACCTTGTTCCAGCATTCCGCCCCAGTAACTGCGGAGCATGTCGGTCATATAAGAAAATTCGCCGATACCGCACATGGCATCCAATTCGAAAAATTCAAAATAAGGCGTTGTAATTGCGGGAATTTCGGGATTCTGAATAACGTGTCGGATAATTTTTTGCAGACGGTCGGGTGTTGTCAGCTGATACAGCAGCGCAAAAATATTCGCGTGGCGCGTTACGTTCCGATTGCCTGTGCGGTAGTCGTCAATAAACGCATTTTTTTCTTCATCCCAGTAAAGCGCATTGATTTTTTCGTAAAGTTTTTCTTTCAAAGCTGTGAATTTTTCCGCGTTTTTACCGTCTTCTACCAAAGCAGAGCATTTTGCCA
This sequence comes from Clostridia bacterium, assembly GCA_017399025.1. Classification (GTDB taxonomy): domain Bacteria; phylum Bacillota; class Clostridia; order Oscillospirales; family CAG-272; genus QALR01. Next base: position 21,628 of record JAFQEK010000020.1, on the reverse strand, counting down.
TACAATCGTAAGCGCGGCAAAGGAGCATCTGCTCTGCGCAAAGAGGACCGGAATCGGGATCGAAAAACTCTGTCCAATCCACAAAAACCCAATCACCGCGGCGTTTGGTGTAAAGTCCGTCCTCGTCAAGACGGCTCGTAACGAAATTCATGGTGGTCAGCATATGGGGATAAGAAGTGTGAATAAAGCCGATATCTCCCGTATGGAAATAATATTCCCACATGGCGGCGATCCAGTAGAAGGTATAGTCTGCAATTGTGTTGATGTGCATGGTAACGGGATTTTCTCCGCGGAGCATGCGCTGTGTACGGCGTACGATATCCTGATCATTCATCAGATAATAGTTGACGAAATAACTCTGATACGCATCGCCGCCCCAGATCCAACGGTCGCGCTTCAACCCATCGAAAAAGCCTTCTCTGGCGTTCAGACGGAGTGTGTATTCCGCAACATCCCAAATTTTGTTGATCAGTGCATCATCAGAGCGGAACGTTCCTTTCTGTTTAAAAGGAAGATATTCGTAATCGGCAGAAAAACTGTATTCACACGGAAGCGCAGGTACAAAAACGTAACGAAAAGCAACGGCTGAAGAAACAAAACCTCCGTTTTCCGATTTGACTGGAACGTAAACGATGGCTTCTTCGTCAGAAAGCGCTTCTTCGCGGGATTCTCCGCAAACGGCAGTAACACAAACATCTTCGGAAAGATTTTCAAAGATCAGCTTGCCGAAAGTTTCTTTTCCGAAATCGTAAAGAATGCCGCCGTTGATTTGTTCGGAAGAAACGGGTGAAATTCGTTCATAAGAAAATTTGAAAATTTCGGGACGGTCGGAAAGCTCCGTATACATGTCGTTTGTACCTGCATGAAGATCTCTTGCGCCGAAAGATCCGAATTTCCAGCTTTCATCGGAAGCAAAAGTTTCTCCCACGCAATAAAAAGCGGGGAAGGCGTTCGGATGATACCCTGCCAATTTAATAAAATTGCGTCCGGGTTGTAATGTAACCGTAGTGCCCACAGGATAACGTTTATCATTCACAAGGAAGCTTGCCTGGTCTGTATTTGCATAAACGGTTAGGGTTTCGGGCTTTTCCAGATCTCTTCGTTTGTAGAGAAGTACATTCGGAGAGGGCGGATCGATTCTCCACATGGGCGAATAATAAACCCCTTGAATCGTTCTTCTGTTGTGCACGAGCATGCTGTGGTAAAGCTCAAAATCTCCGGGCTTCCATATCCATTTGGATTGTTTCATAAAAATCTCCATTCTGCGCTGTATCTGCGGCTTTATTACCTTTGAAGTGTAAAATCTAAAATTTTAATGAGGGATAAACGGCATTTCGGCATCTCCCGTATAGCGGTAAAGACGGATTTCGGAAGAGAATGCGCCGTTTTCACTTCGCTCTTCGGAAAAGTAAAAATATCCGTTTCCAAGAGAAGCCATACCGGTGGAACCGTAGGGAAAACGGTATCCGTATATAGTGTTTTTGAAAAGTCCGGTTTCTTTGAGGAAAAGAACTTTTCCGACTGTTCCGTCCAAGCCGTTAAGCAACTGATCTTCGGGTTCTTTTTTTCCGTTGATCACGAACATTTTGAAGTTCGGGAAGCAAGGTTTTTTTCCCGGGTAGACCGCAAGGAAGATATCCCCGGTGAACGGATCATACTCCATATTCTGAATACCGAAGTTGGTATTTCCCGTATAAATGAAAAACCGTTCTTTGCAGGAAGAGGGCCCGTTTTCGTGAATGTTTTCGGCAGTCAGTACGGTTTCATACGGTTTCAATTCTTCGGGAACATAAGAAAGCAGGACTTGGTGATCGTTGTCCGTACGCGTAATGTCTCCGTAAATACCGTAAGCAACGAGCAGGCGCATTTCGTTTCCGATAGGCGCAAAAGTAATGGCGTCAATACCCGAACAGCCGAAACGATGCTTCTGAATCTTGCCGTCGGTCTCCCATTCGGCAAGATAATCTTCTGTCGGTTCACGCAGAAAGACCGTTGACATTACACCGTCAGTTTCTGCGTTCATATTGGGACGGGTTATTTTTTCTCCGTCAAAAACGGCGATGTAAAAAGCGTTTTTGATTTCGTTTGTGATACCGAGAGTATGGAGTATGCTTTTTCCGATCATATCATTTTTGTATTCGAGCGAAGCGTAAACACGTCCGTCTTGTTCCGAATAAGCAAGACAGCCGAGATGTCCCGTAAATCCCTTGACGGAGCCGATCAGGTTGCCGTTGAGATCCAGTTTGATCAATTCGGTCGTGAACGAACAGTAAATGTATTTTCTTTCGCGGTCAATGGCAATGCCCTGTATATGACCGCCGCGCCAAACACCGGTGTTGATTACCAGGGGTAAATGTTTCATGCTTGTACTCCTTTATGATTCCAGAATCGCGGAAAATTCCTCTGCCGTCATATCTCTGACCACATAACTCCGCGGAAGAGCCGTGTTTTCATAATAGGGTTCTGTCGGAGGATTGGTCGTATAGCAATAAAGATAACCGCATTTTTCCGCCAAAAGTTCAACAAGGTCGTTGTATGCGCCGTTCGGATAAGCAAGGGAAGTTACTTTCTCTCCGATCAAAGCTTCCAACTCTTTTTTTGATTCTTCAAGCTCTCGTTCCGCTTCATCTGTCAGTGCTTCATCCAGACGGATGTGATTGACAGTATGGCTGCCGAAACGGCAAAGTCCGCTTGCCTGCATTTCGAGGATTTGTTCTTTCGTCAGGTGATTTTCCTGTCCGAGCAGGGCGGTGGAAATGAAAAAGGTTGCTTTCATACCGTATTTTTTCAGTAAGGGAAATACTGTTTCATAACAGTCGGAATATCCGTCATCGAAAGTCAGGACGATGGCTTTTTCTCCTTGTTCAAGTTCGGAAAGCCCGTCTGCAAAAACGGTTTGATAGCCCATACGTTGGATTTCACGGAGCTGATTTTCAAAATCGGCTTCCTTTACGAATAAATATTCGTAATCTCCATAAGTTTCATCGCGTACCAAATGATATAAAAGAATTTTGGTTTCGGGAGAATAAGAATAGGTATTTTTTTCTTCTCTGTGTAAGAAGAAGAGCAGAAGTCCTGCCGCAATACACAAAAGAAAAACAGAAATTATGATTGCTCTCGCGAGGGCAGGACTTTTTTTCAGATGTTTTTCCTGTGTTTTATTCGGCTGCGTTTTTGTCATTACCGAAATTAAGAACGGGAATGGAACCTTCACCGCCGACAAAAGAGGGAAGCTTGCCGTCCCATTGTTCAATGGTTTTATATTCGATCAGATCCTTGGAAAGGCTATCTGCAATTGCTTTATTGGCTTCTGCTTCCTTTTCGCCTGCATAAGCCAGTGCATCGGCAGCTTTTTTCTGTGCTTCCGCTTCGGCTTCTGCCGCGAGAATTTTCTTTTCCGCTTCTGCCTGTGCGGCAATCATTTCGCGTTCCGCTTTTGCTTTTGCTTCAAGGTTTGCCTGTTCCTGCTGAATTTCCGCTTTCAGTTTTTCCTGGGAGGCTACTTGTTTAGCTTCTACGGCATCGGTGAATTTATCGGAAAAATCCAGATTTTCGATGGATGTATCATTCAATTCGATATTGTAGGAAGAAAGTTTTTTTGCAAGATCTTCTTTGATTTCCGAAGAAAGAATTTCTCTGTTTGCGATCAGCTCTTCCGCGTTGTATTTTTTGATACCGTCCTTTACTGCCTGTTGGATACGGGGAGCGATCACGATGTTGTAATAATCCTGACCGATATTCTTATAAATGGTTTGCGCGTTGGCTTTTTCAATTTGATAGTTTACGGTGTAAGTGGCCATGACTTCCTGCATATCGCTGGAAAAGCAAAGCATTTCCACGCTTGCTTTCTGAATACGGTTATCCATAACCACAACTTGCTGCCAGGGCGCTTTTACATGAACGCCTGCTTCAAAGGTTTGATTTTCCACACGTCCGAATGTGGTAACGATGCCCGTGTGTCCCGTTGGCACGGTGGTAATACAGCTTGCGGAAACACTGCTGACACCGATGAGAAAGGCAACCGCAAAAACGATGAGTCCAATCTTTTTTTGATTGGGGTAAGCACCGCGTTTGCACTTGCTTGCGATGTATACGAGTGCAATCACGGCAACGAGAATGGCAAGAGCGCCGATCAAAAATAATGTCATAATGACTCCTTTTCCGCCGCAGATTTTGCGGCTTTTTGATTTTTGCAAACGGATTGTTTTGCAATCCGAGTGTCTGTATCACGATTTTGGAATGAATAGGCCCTGTTGTATATCGTGTAGAAATATTTTATCCCTTTTTTACCGTATTGTCAAGTTTTTGCATAAAAAAATCGGGTGTGGGTAAAATAACCATATCAAAATGCAGAAAGGAATCCATGGAAATATGAAAAAAATCGGATTTTTCGGACTTTTGATTTTTTGGCTTTTTTGTTTGGGAATCACGGTCAACGGCGCTATGCTTTCTCCTGCCATATCCGTTATGCAGGAAGATTTTGCAATGATTAAAACGGGTGTGGGAATCAATACCGTTTCTTTCGGAGAAGAGGATTTTGAAGAACTGCTCGGCAAATCGGATTTTACGGGAATCAAACTGCAAACTTTGCCTGACACTTCCGATGGCGTATTGAAACTCGGCACGAAACCTCTGGAAGAGGGGGATGTGATTGAAAGGAAAATGCTGGCAGCGCTTCGTTTTATTCCTGCGGAGGAAGGGAAGACTGCGGTTTTTCATTTCATTCCACAGGGGACAGAATATGAAAAACCCTTTCTTTGTACGGTTTATATGCTGGATACGTTGAATTTCGCGCCTACCGCAACGGCTTCCGTGTTAATGGCAAAGGAAAATATTCCCGTATATGCTTCCTTGTACGCTTCCGACCCTGACGGCGATGCGATCACGTATCATCTGGCGGAAGCTCCGAAAAACGGAACGCTGACACTTGGGGAGGACGGAAAAATTTTATATACCGCAAAGGGTACGGGAGAGGATTGCTTTTCGTATTATGTTTCCGATTGCTACGGAAACCGTTCGGAACATGTTTTTGTTTCCGTTACCGCAACAGCCAATGCAAGCGGGATTGTTTATGCCGATCTGAAAAATAACGAATGTGCGCTTCCTGCTGCCGTGCTTGCCGAAAAAGGTGCGTTCATCGGCGAAAAACTCGGGGAAGAATGGAATTTTTATCCGGAAAAAACGATAACACGCGCAGATTTTTTGATGATGGCGATGAGAATGTGTGAAATTGATACTGCTTTGATGGCTTCCAATCAATCGAATTTTGCGGATCGTGCAAGTTTTACCGATACACAAAACCGTTATATTGCAACGGCGGCGAGGATGGGGCTTGTCATTGGTCTGGATACGGAGGATGGCCGTTGTTTCTGTCCCAATGAAGCCATTACTTCCGAACAGGCTTCTACCTTGCTTGGCAGAATTGCGAAATATAAGGAACTTTCTTTCGGAGAATCCGTTGCCGCTTCCATTGATGAAGAAGGTGTGATTTCCGATGACGGACTTGCTATGCTGGCTTCCGTTGGCTTACTTGCGGACGGTGAACGCAAAGCCGTTTTGACGCGTGCCGATGCCGCAGAGCTCCTTTATGTGCTGATCTCTGCTTCCTGATATGTGAATATGAAAAAATCCTTCTTTGGCAGATGCATGTATTTTGCCAAAGAAGGATTTTTTATTTTTTCATAGGAAATTGCGTAAAACCGACCTCGCCGTTTGCATTGTTTCGATACAAGTGAAACTCGGATAGGCGAGCAAGTTCCAGCGGGCGTTGCCCGCTTTTTTATGTTTTAACGATAATATTTTGAAACAAATTCCTTTCCTGTAATCAGATAATGTATGGATACGTCAAAATAATCCGACATTAAAAGAAGCATTTGTATATCAGGAGATCTCTTCCCGTTTTCATAATAAGAAAGCGCTTCTCTGCTGATCGCAAGATCCATTGCCACTTTCTGTTGTGTATATTTCTTTTTTCGTCGGATCTCTTTTAAGCCAAGCATTTCGATTTGATTTTCCATTTTAGACTCCTTTTATATTTTTTTGAAAAAATTTTCATTTTCCTATTGACATAATTGTAACAATGTGTTACTATCTACTTGTAACAATTTGTTACAATTCGAACTTTTGAGAAATATGTCGTTTTTTAAGGAAAGACAAAATGAAACAAAAATCTCTGAAGCAAAGACGATGCAGGAAAATTTTTATTTTTTTGTGGATATATACGATCATCTTATTGGTTGATAAAATTTTGGATAAATATTATAGTTCTTTTGAAAATAAAAAAGATGATTCATTGTAAACTCGACATTTCAAATTCAAAGGAGGATTTTTATTAATGAAAAGAATCATTTGTCTATTTTTAGCCGTGGTTTTTGTTTTTTTGCTTACTGCGTGTTCCAATAAACCCGCTGACAACGGAGGCGTGTCTAACAACTCGAGTAATAACAACAATAACAACGCAAATTCAAAGGAGAAATACGCCAACATACAAACAATCATGGCGGCTTACGATGACGTATATATTTACAAAAATTATAACGGAACATACGGACTTTTAAGCACCGACGGCGATATTCTGCATGAGGGATTTGCTTTGTATCAAACGTTCAGTGAATTTAGCAATTATATCTCGTGTTATGATGGAAGCACTGCGATGAATCCTCGTGTATCATCCATTTTGGATAAAAAAGGAAATACTGTACTCTCTGTAGGCAAAAACAATATTGAATTTATCAGCGTGATAACGCAAGGACGAATATTGGCATACCGAATGACAGAAGAAACCCCTTCCGGAAAAATATATGATTTAATCTGCTATTCCGCAAAGGATATGTCGGAAATTTTCAGAGTTTCCGGATTGACATCCATTGATTACTACGCGTCTTTTGATGAAGACGGTTATGTTTGCGTGGATGACTACTATGGGAGAAATGAGTTTTATGACCTGCTCTATATTGATATTTACGGAAATCGATATAATTATGCCTACCAAAACCGCCTCTACGTATCGGAAAAATCCGGACAGCAATTGAAAGAATTGCCGATGGTTTCCGGTATTGAGCCGATCATAGATACATATGCCTGGCGTGATTTGATTATGTCGTATAGTGAATATGAAAATTCACCGTATAATACACGAGACTTTGAGATTGGCACAACGAAAAATTCACTTGGAGAAATCGCAACGCTTTATATGAAAAACACCTCGGAGTGGTGTGCTACGATGGATAAGGACGGAAATATCCTTATGCCTCCGACGAAGGATATTATGTTGAAATACGAATATTATAATTGGGGTACGATTACGCAGCTATATACTTTTTCAAATGATCTTTGCTGTGCTTATCAGCCGTCCAGCGGTTTATGGGGATATGTGGATCCCTACGGAAATTGGAAAGTGGCTCCTAAATATAAGAGCGTAACGACTTTCTCCTATGCAGGACTTGCCGTAGTGGAGAATCTTATTGTTATTGATACAACGGGAAAGATTGTCTTGGATATCTCTGATAGAGGAGATATACATCCTTTGGAAGGGGAATATGAATTGTCAACATCATATGATTCATATTGGTCATATTCTCTTACTTTTTCCAAGGACGGAATTCTTGTTTCAGAAAGCACCGGCTTGTCAACTACCGGAGCTTATGAAATACATGGTAATTCTTTAATCGTATCCGATATGGGATACTCTTCTGCATTAAGCAACGGCGTACATACTTTTGAGAAAAAAGGAGATACCCTCATTATTGAGGGAAATATTTGGGTGCTCAAAGGCTAATGATCTTTGAGCCGTTGGTTCATTTAATCTGTACAAATGCATTTTTTGCTTTGTAATAAATATTATGATTGAAAGGAGATATAAAATGGGAAAGGGTAAAGTAATTGCAGGTTTTGTTTTAGGCATTGCCGGCATCGTGTTCGGTTTGATGAGCGGTGTATTCTCCATCATCGGTCTTCCTGTTTCTATTATCGGTCTTATCCTCGCAGTTAGCGGCGGTAAGCAGATGCGTAACGCAGGTTTACCTTCAGGCATGGCAACGGCTGCTCTTGTTCTTAGCATTATTGCTGTCGTATTTTCGGGAATTACCTTCTTTACTTGCGGTATTTGCATTCTTTGCACTGCAGGTTCTATCGGTTCTCTCGGCAGTCTTATTTGATTTGCTATGAGCAACTCTCTTAATATCTTTGGACGAGAGATACCTTTATACGGTGTATGCTTTTTTGCGGGAATCGTGATTGCTGCTTTGATTGCAATCCCTCTCGCAAAAAAGCGAAAAATCGAATTTTTTGATCTTTTGGCAGCGGCAGGTTACGCACTGATCTTTTCTGTTCTCGGTTCAAAGCTTCTTTTTATCTTGGTTTCATTTCCGCAAATTATAGAGCTTCAACTCTCCTTGATAGCGATCTTAAAAGGCGGATTTGTTTTTTACGGCGGTCTTTTAGGCGGATTTTTAGGCATTTTGCTTTATATTAAATTATACCATTTGGAAACTGATATTTTTGATGTATGTGCTACGGTGCTTCCTTTGGGGCACGCTTTGGGACGCATTGGATGTTTTTTCGCCGGTTGTTGCTACGGAATTCCGCATGACGGATTCTTGAGTGTTACTTATCATGAAACGGCAGGGTTGACTCCTCTGGAAGAACCTCTTCTTGCAATTCAATTAATTGAAGCTGCATTTTTAGTTTTACTGTTTATTATAATGGTTTCCGTTTTTCATTATGCAAAAAAAGGAACATCAACGTTTCTTTACTTGATATTATACTCAGTTTTAAGATTTATCTTGGAGTTTTTCAGAGGTGATACAGAGAGAGGTCTTTATTTTCAGCTTTCCACTTCTCAATGGATCAGTATTTTGCTTTTTATTGGTGGTTGCATTGGATTTTTATATATACGCCGAAAATTGTCCGTTTTACAAAAATCAAAGTGATTGTTTTATCGATTAAAATATCGATGTTCCCTTGTCAATATCGGAAAATTCCCGTTGTCTCTACAAAAAGAAAAAGGAGCTTTCAATTGCTCCTTTTTCTTCATTTTTAGAGTTAAACTCGGGTTATATCACAAAAAAGCCCCCTCAATCTCTCATGATTGAGGGGTAGGGATGTTACGCTTTTTTGGAACATAGTTTCGCTTTGGGTTGACAGTGCGTTGAATTTTATGTATAATATCCATATAAAATGAAATGGGGGAAAGAAAATGAATACCGATAAAAAGCAGACGGCTTCAGAAACTGAAACCAAATTAAATACTTTGGAAAAATCTGATATTTCCGTGGAAATGACGAATGAAGAAAAAATCAATTCGGCAGCAGCGCGTATTCTGGAGCTTTACCGTCCCGCTTTTGAGGAGCTTGCAAAATGATCAAACTTAGTCAGGAAAAAGTTCTTGCTTTACATAAAATGATGACGGAAGAAACGGGCGGAGATCCGAACGTGCGAGATCTCGCGCTTTTGAACAGCGCGTTGGAATCGGCATTTGCCACCTTTGACGGTCTGGAACTTTATCCTTCCGTTCGGGAAAAGGGCGCTCGGCTCGGCTATGCTTTGATTTCCAATCATGCGTTTGTGGATGGGAATAAACGAATCGGTATGTATATTCTTCTCATCTTTTTGGAAGTGAACGGCGTTTTTATATGCCCGAACAATGAAGAGGTTGCCCGTGTCGGGCTTGCCGTGGCATCGGGAGAGATGAAATATGAGGAACTTCTGGAATGGATTTCCCGGAATGAGAAATAAATCCCCCAAAAATATATAAATTAAGAAAGAGAAGAAAAGTATGGTGCATTCATTTTTACTGATCGGGCAATCCAATGCGGCGGGAAGAGGTTTTTTGACGGAAGCAGAACCTCTTGATATCTGCGGTGGAAGATTAAAGGTTCTCAGAAACGGCTTGTGGGTGAATATGTTTCGTCCTGTAAATCCCGACCGTTACAGTTCAGGAGTTTGTTTTGCTGAAAGTTTTGCAAGGGAATATGCTTGTGCGCACAAAGAAACGGCGGTCGGAATCATTCCCTGCGCAGACGGCGGAACCCAGATTTCGCAATGGATGCCGGGGGAAATCTTGTTTGACAATGCGGTGAATTGCGCAAAACTTGCCATGCACACTTCTGTTATCAAAGGGATATTGTGGCATCAGGGAGAGAATGATTGCTTTGAGGAAAAATACGCCTTATACGCCGAGAGATTCAAGCGTGTGATGGATGGAATGCGTACTGCGCTCGGTTGCCCTGATCTCCCGATTATCATCGGCGGACTCGGCGGTTTTTTGGCAAATTTTGAAAAATATCCGGATGTTGCCCGGAACTATGTGAGAATCAATGAAATTCTCCGACAGTTGGGAGAAGGATATCCGTATTGCGCGTTTGCTTCTGCCGAAGGACTTGGCGCAAATCCTGACAATCTTCACTTCAATACCGAAGCATTGGAAGAATTCGGCGTTCGTTATTATCGTGCGTACGAAGGATTGGCCATCGTCAGTGATCAGAACGAAATTGGGTGCGAATTCCATGAAAGAACAGCCATGGAGCTGTTGTGATTTTTGAAAGAAAAGGAAGGCAATATCAAACGGATTTTTACCGAATGATATTGCCCTATATTTTTTTAAAAAATATTGTCAATCCTCATAGTTAAACCCAAAATACAATTTGGAATTGCATTTTGTTTTGCAAGGCTTTCTTATGATGAGAGGGAAGGCGGATTTTTGCCATTAAGATTGAAGCACATTCTCGCGGTCTCTTTCAAAATCTTTATCCGCAAATGCGCAAAATTCCTTGATCAATGCGATTTCCTTCGGATCATACGGACGGTGGTTGGGACGGTACAGATCATGAAACCATTTCGTGAAATCCACTTCGGTATTCGTACCGTTTTCGTATTGCTTCCACGTAACCTCCCAGGGCTCATAGGTTTGATATTTTCCCGCAACGAATCCCCAGTTATAACATCCAATCTTTTCCAGATAGAAAAGAGGGAACAGCGAAAAAACATCGTTGCCGAAGCATCTGCCGAGCCATTCCGTGTTGAGAAGAGGTCTGCCTTCTTTTTTCAGTCTTTTGATGATTTTGATATGTTCGTTATAGTTTTTATAGCAATGATAGGAAATAATATCCGAGTTATCCAACGAAAATTGCTCGATTTCGTGTAATTTTACGTCAGGATTGCACGGAATTCTCCAAAGTCCGCAGGTTAAGGGCTGGGAAGGATTGATTTCGCGGATAATGCGGAACATTGCTTTCAGGTTCGGAAGTGTGATATCCTGCCGTCTGGAACCGCCGGGCTCATTGTACACGTCCCAGATGCAGATTCTTTCGTCGTCCTTGTATTTTGTAACGATTTCCCGAACCATGTTGAAATAATCTTCGCGGGTTTCTTCCTCATCAAGATAGAAATGGGGCGCAGGTCCGCTGTGTATGCCGTGCTGGGAAACTTTTTTGCCTCCGTGATATCCCCAATCATAGTGCTGTTCGCCGATGAAAGGTTTTTTCCAGCCCTCCGTTTTCGGAGGCATGCAGTCATTGGCAAGAACGATCATACAGGAGATCCCGTATTTTTGGCACAGAGAGAGATAACGGTCAAAGCGTTCCATAAATCCGTCATGCTCCTCTTTCCAGACAACGTATTCCAAAATCAGCCGTACGGTGTTGAAGCCTGTTTGTTGCATGAGCTTCAATTCTTCTTCCGTGGTTTGAAGGCGTTCTTCAAAGCCAAGCGCCTGCCATTGGTCCACCCGGTTTGCGCAATCGGCACTCATATAATTGCAACCGCGCATCCACGGGCGGGTATTATACCAATCCCGGATTTTTTCTTTGCTCCATCTCATTGCAGTTCCTCCTTGAAAATTTTAGTGTATTTTTATTCTGTGAAAATTTTCTTAAATCAAATATCTCGCTTTACTATGTATTGACATGTTTTTGCTGTGGTAGGCGACTTTTAGCTGTTTAGTATGGGATCGATGACTGCCAGAAAGTATTCTGTCATTTCTTCGGGGGCGTTCTTCCTCTTTTGCGCCAGCCACCAGTCCACAGTTTCTACAAAAGAGGAAGCAATGTGATTGATGAGATAGTTCTCGGGCAGCTTTGATGTGCTGAGCATACCTTTGTCCGCATATTGCCGCATGATCAATTCTTTCAGATTGCTTTTGAAATAGCGCAGAAAGATTTCATTATTTTGCGAGGAAAGGAGTTCAAGGATGTTACTGTCATTTTCTTGTAAATGGCGAAACAGGTGCAAAAATACGGAGTCTGTCAAGTTACCGAGGGGATCGTGCTGATGTCCATGGGGAAGACCCATGGCAGTGTTAACGATATGTCCGAATAATTCCTCGCACAGATTTTTTAACAGATAATCTTTTGTTTCAAAATGCGCGTAGAATGTGGTTCTGCCAACATTGGCTTTGTCGATGATTTCCTGTACGGTTATTTGATTGTAATGCTTTTCAGACAAGAGCGCGGTGAAAGCCCGAAAAATGGCATCTCTTGTTTTTTTCTGCCGTCTGTCCATATATTCCTCCGAACATTTTCTGGAAAGTGTTCTGTAACGAACACGGTGAAAAAATTGCTTATTGTTTTCTTTCTCAAAAACATTATAATATGTTTTGTACCGAATAAATAGTTCTGTAACAAATATATTATACACGATATGTGTAAATAAGTCAATGAAACGAGGGTAAAAATGTTGAAAAAAATCAATGACTTTCTGGCAGGAGTGCCTGCTACCATCGTGGCGGGTATTTTCCTTTTGCTGGATCTGGTACCTCATCTGACGGAAGAGCTCGGAGGCTCTGCCCTCAATCTGAATTTTCTCCCCTTTGACCCTGCGTGGGTGACAGTGATAATCAGTGGTATTCCCATGCTCTATCTTGCTGTATGGCGCGTGATTCATAATCCCGGTATCAGCAAAATTTCTTCTGCGTTGCTGATTTCAATTGCAATGATCGCCGCCATTGCCATCGGCGACCTGTTTGCTGCCGGCGAGGTTGCTTGGATCATGGCGATTGGTGCAATTCTGGAAGAAAAGACAACCGAGCGGGCAAAGAAGGGCTTGAAAAAGCTGATTTCGCTTGCTCCCGTACAGGGCAGACGGATTGTTGACGGTAAGGAAGAAATGGTTCCTGCCGAAAAGATCGGCGAGGGCGATGTTCTTCGTATTCTCCCCGGTGAGACCATTCCGGTTGACGGAGTTATTATTAACGGGGAAACCTCTGTTGACCAGTCCATTATGACGGGAGAGTCTTTGCCTGTTGACAAAACCGTGGCGGACAGCGTGTTCTGCGGTACGATCAACCGCTTTGGTTCTATTGATATTCGTGCTACCAAGGTAGGCGAAGACAGTTCCTTACAGAAGTTGATCCGCATGGTGCAGGAAGCGGAGGATAAAAAGGCACCGATGGCAAGAATTGCCGACATTGCAGCAAGCTGGCTTGTTCCCGTTGCATTGCTGATTGCCGTAATTGCAGGTATCGTTACCAAAGATATTGTTCGTGCGGTTACCGTATTGGTTGTTTTTTGTCCTTGTGCGCTGGTCCTGGCTACGCCAACTTCCATTATGGCGGCGATTGGTCAGGCAACGAAGCGCGGAGTGATTATTAAATCCGGCGAAGCCTTGGAAAAAATGGGAAAGGTCCAAACCGTTGCTTTCGACAAAACTGGTACTTTGACCTATGGACGTTTGGAAGTCAGCGATGTGATTTCCTTTGATAAAAATTACAGTGAAAACGTTCTGTTGTCTTTGGCGGCATCGGCTGAAGCAAAAAGCGAGCACCCGTTGGGAAAAGCGATTGTTTCATACGCAAAAAAATACAATGCCGATATTACAGAATCGGATGTGTTTAAGATGACTGCAGGAAAAGGTATTTATGCAGAAATCAAGGGAAAAAGATTGTTTTGCGGAAATGAATCCTATCTCATGGAAAATGGAATTTCGTTGAATAAAGAAATTCAGCGTGCAATCGAAATGCTGCGTATGCAGGGAAAAGCCTCCGTTTTGGTATCGGATGAAAGAAAATGTATTGGTGTTTTGGCAATGTCTGACGTTCTTCGTCCGGAAGCCAAGGATATGGTAGCGCGTCTGCACGGTATGAATACAGATATCGTTCTCCTGACCGGTGATAATCAAAAAACTGCGGCGTACTTTGCCAAGCAGGTGGGGATTGAACAGATCAGAGCGCAGCTTCTGCCTGAAGAGAAGGTAAGTAATATTACTGCCCTTCAAAAGGAAGGAAAATATATCTGTATGATTGGCGATGGTGTCAACGACGCGCCTGCGTTGAAAACCGCTGACGTCGGTGTTGCCATGGGAGGTCTGGGCAGCGATATTGCGGTGGAAGCGGCAGATGTTGTTTTAATGAGTGACGATATTTCCAATTTACCATATCTGAAGCGTCTTTCCAATGCCACGGTTAAAACCATCAAATTCAGTATCGGACTGTCTATGTGTATTAATCTTCTGGCAGTTACCCTTTCCGTTATGGGAATATTGAATCCGACCACGGGTGCATTGGTACATAATGCAGGCTCTTGCCTCGTGGTTCTGATTGCGGCGTTGCTGTATGACAGAAAATTCAAATAAGCGGCCGTGGTTTCCTCTGTCATTTAACGTGAGTTCGATGAAATAAGCAAATGAGAGAATATTTTTCAAAATTTGTATCCTATAATAGATTCATCGAAATTATGCTATCGATTATTGTTTCGCTTACCTTATACCTCATAAGTAAGCGGTTCGATATAAATTTTTTAGATTCTACAACTTTGGAAGTGTGTGATCCTCATAGAATCCTTTTTGATTATTATGATGGAAAGTTGTATTATTACCAACCCGACGGGTACGGAATATGTTGCTTTGATTGATAATGATGAAAATCTTGCTTATGAACCAATTAAAGCAGAATTTGTAAATAGCGGATGTATGTATTGTGACGAAAATGGTTTTTACTTTATTCGAGTTGGTATTCAAAATATGCTCTTTACGATGATAAAGGAAATGTAACCAGGTTTTGACAATGTGCATCGCATTGAAAATATGACACTCAAAGTAATTTAGCATTAGTTATATCAAATGGTGGATATATTTATATGTCACCAGATGGCTCTGCTGCATTAGACCCCCTCAAAGTCAAATTACCCTATAAAAAAGATTAAAAAATGCTTATTGCAAAAGCCAAGGTTTGTCGCCTTGGCTTGTGTTTTATCCTGCTGCTTTCAACATATTTTCAATAAAAATACCGTACTCCCGTGCGGGATCATTGACGAGAACATAAGTAAACCAATCATATCTGCAAAAGAAATTACAAATCCCCGTAGTTGATCCCAAACACTTTCAAAAATCTTTCTTCGTTCACACCGTCAGATACATGCCACCAATTCACAGGATATTCGTAATCGTTTGTATGTTCTTGCGGAGAGCGTTGCCACACATCTACGAAAGCATCGCAATAACAAGGAGCCTCTTTACCTGAAAGTATGCCGCTAATACCAAGAATATTTAACAAAACTTCAACTTCGCTCTTGTTGGATTTCAGCAGTTTCTTTTTCGTGATCAATTCCCGATATGCACCGACTTTTTTGCCTGCCGGTAATTCATTCATTGCATGAAGAATCGATTTCAGAATATTCCAATCCTCGGGAGAAGGCGTGACTTTAGGCAATAAGAGGAATTGCTCCAAGTCGAACAAGGCATATTCGGGTGATGTGTGCCGAACTCCGCCCCATTTATACCGTTCAAAGTTGAAAACATTATAATCCGAATGCTCTCCTCCCAATTCTATCCAATCACAGAAATAACAAGTACCGTGACCTTCGTGACCGTGATGGGGGATTGCCATTGCATAGTAGTAGCTGCCAAGTGCGGAACGAAACTGCAATTTTCGGGTTGACAAACTGAAAAGAAATGCATTGGCAACATCCGACGGAGAAATTTGCTCCAATACACGATGCAGCAAGTCGAGGGTTTCATCATGTGTCCGAACCGGAGGCGGATCAAACATATACCCCTCGCGTTTTGCTTGCTCAAAATCCTCCGAGGTGGGTTCTTGATATCCCCACATACCGCTGTTCCAATAAATTGTAAAAAGCAATTTCAGTCCCTTATCCATAAAGTCCTCCTTGTTGATATTATGTCAAATGATAACACGGTCAATTTTCATTTATTATAACATGGCGGTAATATTTTGTCAACGAAAAACGGCAAGGTGTTTCCCTGCCGCTTTTCGCTTTATCCGGCCGCTTCCAGCATATTTTCAATAAAAATACCGTACCCCCGTGCGGGATCATTGACGAGAACGTGGGTAACGGCACCAATGATCTTGCCGTCCTGTATTATGGGGCTGCCGCTCATCCCCTGTACAATACCTCCTGTTTTGGCAAGCAGATTTTCATCGGTGATGCGAACGGAAAAGTTTTTGTCCTTTCCATCCTTAATGATATCAAAAATTTCAATTTCATAGCGCTTTCTGCCTTCGCCGTCCACGGTGGCGAAAATATAAGCCTTTCCTTCCTTGACATCGCCGGATTTGCAAACAGGATATTTTTCTTTTTCCAATTGCTCCGGCATTTCGGCAAGCACTCCGTATACGCCGGTCAGATCATTTTTCAAAAGCTTTCCGATTTTATGACCTGCAAAAGAGCCCCGAAGCTCTCCAGGTGCGCCGGCTTTGCCGATAACGATTCCCGTCAGCGAAACTTCCTCAGCGCTTCCGGATGAAAAAGGGAGAGGATCTCCTCCCGCACTGTCGCAAATGCCATGTCCGAGTCCTGCAAAGGACATGTTTTGAGGATCAATAAAGGTAATCGTTCCAATGCCCGCCGCGCTGTCTTTGACCCAGATTCCGAGTTTATATTCTCCGCTTTCATCCGCGCAGGGTGTAATTTGCACCGTATGGGACAGGGAACCGCTTTTATATTCCAATGTCAAAGGCTTTCCCTCGGAGATTTTGATTTTTTCGGCAAATTTTTCGGCAGAGGCAATGGGTTCGCCGTCGATGGCGGTAATGACATCGCCTCTGTGGATTCCTGCTTGCGCGGCAGGACCGCTTTCATTCGGAATTCCTGCAACGATGACACCTTCCATGTGAAATTTTACGCCAAATGGGATTCCCGCGACAATCAGTTCCGTGGTTTTTGTTGCCCAAACGCCAAGCGGAACGGCAAAGAACATTATTACTGTTAGTAAAAGTGCGGAAACTGCTCTGATTTTTCTTCTCATATTTTTCCTTTCCTATTAAAGCATTTATTTTAAGCGATTTTTGCGCTTGTTTTTAATTTGCTGCATATATTAAAATTTATGTATAGCAATTTTTTTATAACTCGTCGGATATTTTCTTTTTTCTATTGAATTTTCCATCAATATTTGTTAAAATATAAAAAAGTATATTATTTTGAAAAGATAGACGGAGATTCTATGCGTGTTGCGATTGTCGGTTCCAGAAATATTGAAAATGAAGAAAATGTGTATGAGCTTCTTTGCCGTTATATCCCCGCCAATACCACGGAAATTGTCAGTGGGGGTGCAACGGGAATTGATACGCTTGCGGAGATTTATGCCGAAAGAAACCGTTTGCAATTAACGGTTTTTAAGCCGGATTACCGTAGTTATGGTAAACGTGCTCCTTTGGTTCGAAATGAGGAAATTATCCGTTACGCACAATATGTTCTTGCTTTCTGGGACGGTGTTTCGCACGGAACGGCGCATACAATTGCAACCTGCGTAGCGTTCGGAGTCCCCGTCAAGGTTGTTCCTCTTGAAAATTTCAATCAGTATGAAGATTGATATAAATATAAATATGATAGAAAGAAGGATTGCATGATGAAATTCAAACTCATGACTTACAACATCGCAAGCTGCCGCAATTACAAATTAGGGCCCGATTTTCGTCCGATTGTCCGCGAATTCGATCCGTACATCGAAGCGTTGAAGGGATTGGCGCCCGATATCTGCGGCTTGAATGAGGTGGACTACAAGCTTCCGAGAAGTTGTCGCGTGAAGATGGCGGAACTTCTCGGCAATGCGCTCGGTTATGAAAGCGCATTCGCTCCTGCGGTTACCTGGGGACTCGGCACATACGGAAACGGATTTATTTCCAAGTATCCGATCAAAGAAATTGAAGTATATCCCATCCCCGATCCCGAAGAAAAAAATGAGGATGCTTATTATGAAACCCGCGTAGTTTTGCATACCGTTGTGGATATGGGCGGCAGAGATGTGGATGTTTTCGTTACCCATTTCGGTCTTGCAAGAGCAGAAGCACAGAATGCTGCCGATACGCTTACGGAGCTTATCAAGAGATGCCAAAACCCCGTGGTTCTCATGGGCGATTTCAATCTTCCGATGAACGATCCTATCCTGGCACCATTCTTTGAATTGCTACAGGATACTTTTGCAGTATATCCCGACCGGAACGTATATACCTATCCTTCTGATCCCATTATCACACAGAAACCCGAGCATTATAATAAGATCGACTATATTTTTGTCAGCCGTCATTTCAAAGTGGAATCCGTTGAAATTCCCGAGCTGCTTCTCTCCGATCACAAGCCTTATATCGCAAACGTCGAATTGCTCGATAATGAAACCAATTGAAAAGGGAGGATCTTTCGATGAAATTGAAAATTATGTCCTATAATATCGCAGCGGGTAGAAGCTTTGAATTCGGTCCCGATTACCGCCCGATCATTCATGCGGAATTGACTTATGCGGAAAAAATAAAGGAATTTGCGCCCGATGTCTGCGGTCTGAACGAAGTGGATTACCGTCTGCCCAGAAGCGCACGTGTGAAAATGGCAAAAATGATCGGAGATGCCGCAGGTTACGAAAGCGCATTCGCTCCCGCCGTTACCTGGACCAATAAATACGGTATCGGTACGTACGGCAACGGTTTTCTTTCCAAATATCCGATCAAGGAAACGGAAATTATTCCGATTCCCAATCCCGAAACCAAAGAAGAAGGTGCTTCCTATGAACCCCGCGTGATTCTTCATGCGACTGTGGATATGGGAGGCAGAGACGTTGAATTTTTTGTTACACACGTCGGTCTGTATAAACCCGAAAAGGAAAACGCAATCAAAACGCTGCTTCCCTTCATCCGTATCACGGATAACCCCGTAATCGTTATGGGTGACTTCAATATGACCTCGGATAATCCTATCATGAAGCCGCTTTTGGATGCGCTTCAGGACAGCTTTGATTGGTATCCCGATCAGTCTGTTTTTACATGGCCCTGCAAGCCTGAAATGTTCCCGCAGTATACACCTTCCTCTTATGAAAGAATCGACTATATTCTTTTCAGCCGCCATTTCAAGATTGAATCCGTGGAGATTCCCGAACTGATTCTTTCCGACCATAAACCCTATATCGCATATGCGGAACTGCTTGACGATGTAAAGGGATGATGCCATGGCAGAAACAATATATACCATACCGATCAACGAAGCCTTTGAACAAGCTGTTGCCAACGAGCCGTGCGACTGTCCTTTCTGTCTGCTCAACGATATGTTGGAGCGCAATGAGTTGGAGATCATCATGGGTGCATCCATGATGGAACCCGATATTCGCATACAGACCAACAAAAAAGGCTTTTGTAAACATCACTTCAACAGAATTTTTGAAAACGGAAACCGTTTGGGACTTGCCCTTGTTTTGGAAAGCCATCTTGCCGAGATCGAACAGAAAATTTTTGAGGGAGGTACGTTTTTTGACGGAAAAGGCGCAAAAGAACAGAATAAACTGAAAAATTTAGATGAAACCTGTTACGTATGCGACCGCATGAACGATTCCCTGGCTAAAATGTTTGACAATATGGTTTATTTGTGGGAAACGGATTTCGAATTCCGTGAGAAGTTCAAAAATCAAAAATATTTTTGTCTTCCTCATTACAGGGAACTTTTGGAATATGGCAGAAATAAACTTTCAAAAAGAGATTTTTCCGAATATTTCAAAACCGCGCGCGATATCGAAAAGGCTTATATTTCCGAGCTTGGAGGAGACGTTTCGTGGTTTTGCAAAAAATTCGATTACCGTTATGAAAATGAGCCTTGGTACAATGCAAAGGATGCAATTCCGAGAGCGCTTTCTTTCCTGACGGGCGGTAAAAATACAAAAAGTTGACCGTGTTTTCAAAAAATGACTGAAATAAAATTGTTATAAAATCATAAGGAAAAGGAGAAATCAAAATTATGTCTACCCCGTCCACCCCTAAAAAATTAAGAAGAATCGCTATTTTGACTTCCGGCGGCGATGCACCCGGTATGAACGCCGCAATCAGAGCAGCCGCAAGAGCAGCGCTTGACAGAGGCGTTGAGGTTTACGGTGTTTATGAAGGTTATCAGGGTTTGATTGATGCCAACATGAAGCTCTATAAATCTCCCAGAGAACTCTGCAACATCATCAATAAGAGCGGTACGTATCTTTACACCGCTCGTTGCGAAGCATTCAAAACACCCGAAGGAATGGCAAAGGTTATCGAAAACTGCAAGAGAAGAAGAATCGATGGCGTTATCGCCATCGGCGGCGACGGCACGTTCCGCGGCGCGACCGACCTTTCCAAGCACGGTATTCCCACCATCGGTATTCCCGGCACCATTGACAATGATATCACCTCTACGGACGTTACCATCGGTTTTGATACAGCAATGAACACCGCTATGAATATGATCGATAACCTCCGCGATACCTGCGAATCACACGCTCGCTGCAACGTGATTGAAGTTATGGGTCGTTGGTCCGGCAACATTGCATTGCGTACCGGTATTGCAAGCGGTGCATCCGCAATTGCCATCCCCGAAATTCCCTTTGATGAAGATGCTGCAATCCAGAAGATCATCGCGCAGAAGGAACAGGGCAAACGTTCCTTTATCGTAGTTGTTTCCGAAGGTCTTGTCGGTTATGCGGAAAAACTTGCAAAAACCATTCAGGAAAAAACGGCGATCGAAACCAAATTCGCAAGACTTGCGCACATCCAGCGCGGCGGCAAACCTACGCTTCAGGACAGACTTCTTGCTTCTGAATTGGGCTATACCGCAATCCAGTATCTCTTTGAAGGCAAATCCGATATTGTTGTTTGCAAGGAAGACGGAAAGATTGGCTATAAGAATATTTCCGATGCGCTTCTTGTTGACCGTATGTTCAAGAAGAAAATGACGGAAGAAGAATATGCAGCTCTTTCTGCGGAAGACAAGGAATGGATGGAAGCGCGTTGCGCAAAACTCCTCGCCGATATGCAAAGACTTTACGATATCGCAAACAATATTTGTTGATAAATTTCATTCCCTCCTTTTGTTTTTTTGGAAAGGACCGAATCGGAGTAACATCCGTTTCGGTTCTTTTCCTTTTCAAAAGAATTTTTTCGTGCTATACTGCAAAAAAGTGAAGACGGGAGGCATTACGGAAATGCAAGAAAATATTTTGTTATCATATACCGAATATTTGAAAAAAGAAGAAAAATCTCCTGCCACGGCGCAGAAATATTTGTGCGCCGCCGAAAAATTTATGGATTTTTTGGAAAACAGAGAATTGAATCGGGCAGAAATGCTTGTATATAAAGAAAAACTCTCAAAACAGTATTGCGCAGTCAGTCTGAATAATGTTCTTTGCGCGCTGAATTGTTTTCTTGCTTTTCTGAAACGTGAAGATTTAAAATTAA